>NZ_CP066308.1:3610000-3935000 GCF_016406105.1 Brevibacillus composti | reverse complement strand
AAGATTACGAGATGGCTGAAGAAATGGCGATCCGCTATTTGCAGCAAGACCGTGAAGGCATCTATCGTGAGGATGCCGAGGAATTGCTGGATTACATCTATTTCGAGCTGGATATGCCGCCCCGTCACTTTTTGACCGGTGAGCGGGAAGATTTGTACAGCAAGCACGAACGGGCCCGCCACAGCTTGGAAGAAGGCCGATTTTTGGAAGCATTGGAGATTTTGAAAGAGATTGTGGAATCAGACCCTACGTTTATGCCGGCTTGGAACAATCTCTCGCTTGCCTATTATTATGCGGGCGATTTTCAGCAAGCGATGTCCACGATAGAACAGACGCTAGAAAAAGAGAACGGGAATCTCCACGCCCTCTGCAATCTGGCGGTGCTTCTCTCCCACCACAATCGGGTCAAGGAATTGATTTCCCTGATCGACATGCTGAAAAAAATAGTGCCTTTCCATCCCGATCATGCCTACAAGCTGGCGACGACGATGGGTGTGCTGGGACAGCACGAGGAAGCGTACCGCCTCTATTACAAAATGCTCCGGTCGGGCCGTCCGCATGAAGCCTGCACCTATCACTACGCCGCCATATCCGCCTATATGAGCGGACGGAAGGAGCAGGCTATACGCTGGTGGCAAAAGGTAAAGCAGCTCGATCCAGAATCGAATGTAGCCGACACCTACTTGGAAATGGTAAAAGCCGATAGAGACGGACAAACTAAACAGGTGATCCCGTACCACTACCACCAGCCGCTGCAGGAGGTCTCCTGGGAAAAAGCGCCGGAAATCGGGGGAGAGGAGCTGAAAAATGATCCGATGATCCGGGCCTCGCTGCTCTGGGCCCTCCAACACGGCCGGGATGAGGTGAAATTCGCCGTATTGCAGACGCTCTCCCTCATCGGCGATGATGAAGCCGAAGCGGCTGTGCGCCAATGCTATCATCAGACGGATGATCCCCAGCTGAAAAAGCTGGCGCTGCTGGCCCTTGCGGATATGGGAGCCGATCTGCCAGGGGCAGCCGAACCTTCCCGCAAAATGGCGGCGAGGGAGGCGGCCGGCACAGGCAAGTCAGCCCCGCAGGCAGCAGAGGAGAAGGACGACGTGGAGCGGTGCATCCACCAGCTCTTTTCCGAAAAAGGGCAGCAGGAGCTCCGGTCATGGTCGCTCGCGGCTTGGAAACAATACAAGCAGGCGGACAAGCCTCTCGTGCACATTCGCAAAACAGTGGCATGGCTCGCCGCACTTGAATACTTATACGGAACGGTCAAAAATCAAAAGCAGTCCCAGGCGCAGCTGGCACAAAAATACGGAGTTTCTCCAGCAACTGTGTCAAAGTGTGTAAAAGCGCTGCAAGCTCTTGATTTGAAATAGATTCTCATTTTATAATAAATACAAATAAGAAATGGTTGCAGATTGAGGAGGCAGTGGATTATGAGCGATCAAAAAGTGTATGACGTCATCATTGCCGGCGCAGGCCCTGCGGGGATGACCGCCGCTGTATATACCTCTCGCGCAAACATGAGCACGCTCATGCTGGAACGCGGAATTCCGGGCGGACAAATGGCCAATACCGAGGAGATCGAAAACTATCCGGGCTTCGGATCGATCCTGGGGCCGGATTTGTCTACGAAAATGTTTGAGCATGCGCAGAAATTCGGCGCCGAGTACGCGTACGGCGAAATCAAAGAAATCAGAGACGAGGAGCCTTTCAAACGGGTGATCACCTCGGATAAGGAATACCTGGCGAAATCCGTCATCATCGCGACGGGAGCAGAGCATCGCCTGCTGGGCGTTCCCGGTGAAAAAGAGCTTTCCGGACGCGGCGTTTCTTACTGCGCGGTATGTGACGGAGCCTTTTTCCGCGGCAAAGAGCTGGTCGTTGTCGGCGGCGGCGACTCTGCGGTAGAAGAAGCGGTCTTCTTGACCCGTTTTGCTTCGAAGGTGACCATCATCCACCGCCGCGATCAGTTCCGCGCACAAAAAATCCTGCAAAAACGCGCATTTGACAACGAGAAGATCGACGTCATCTGGGATACGGTCGTCAAAGAAATTCGCGGAGACGGCAAAGTGCAGGGCGTCCTTTTGGAAAATGTAAAAACGGGCGAGCAGCGCGAATTTGCCACGGATGGCGCCTTTATCTACGTGGGAATGGACCCGCTGACCGACAGTGTCCGCCACCTCGGCATCACCAATGAAGCCGGCTATGTGCTCACCGATGAGCGCATGCGTACCAAAGTAAAAGGCGTGTTTGCGGCAGGGGATGTCCGTGAAAAAATGCTGCGTCAGGTGGTAACGGCTACCGGCGATGGTTCGATCGCGGCACAATCGGCGCAACACTACGTCGAAGAGCTGAACGAGCGCCTCGCGGAACAAAATGTCACAATCTCTTAACCTGTTTGTAACATGGGTGAAATATTTGGGGAGTAAGATAAAGACAATGAATTGACCCCCTTATCTATACGAACCTTTCGCGTGGCTGATGAAGCCACGCCATTTTTTTTCTTTGTACATACCCTGACAGAAACGGGCGCACGGGCGGGATGGCCAAAGGATGCGAATAGGCGGGCGAATATGGTATGCTTATGTCAGAATCGTAGGAGGCGAGTGGAGTGACAGAAGTGGGAAATGAGAGAGCCGTTAATCTCTTGATCATTACAGGGATGTCTGGAGCGGGGAAAACTGTCGCCGTACAGAGCTTGGAAGATCTGGGGTTCTTTTGTGTCGATAACCTGCCGCCGGTCCTGATCCCCAAATTTGCGGAGTTGATCAAGCAATCGGGTGGCAATATTGAGCGTGTCGCATTGGTCGTGGATCTGCGCGGTCGCGAATTCTTCGAGAGCCTGTCCGAAGCGATCGACAGCTTGAATCAAATGGAAGGGATCACCTTTCATATCCTCTATCTGGATGCGAATGATCAGACACTGGTTTCTCGTTACAAAGAAACAAGGCGTCGCCATCCGCTGTCGCCCAACGGTTCGCCATTAGAAGGAATTCATGCCGAGCGGCGCTTGCTTCAAGAGATGAAAGGGCGCGCCCATCAAATCATTGATACCAGCCAGATGAAGCCGGCACAGCTGCGTGAGAAAATTATCAGCCAGTATACCTTGCAAGGCTCATCCTTAACCATCAACATCCTGTCTTTTGGTTTCAAATACGGCACGCCGATCGATGCCGATCTGATGTTTGACGTCCGGTTTTTGCCCAATCCCCACTACGTTGAAGAGCTGCGGCCCAAAACCGGCTGCGATCCAGAGGTAGCCGACTACGTCATGAATCAGAAGGAAACGAAGGAATTCGTGGAAAAGCTGATCGATTTTCTGTCGTTCACATTGCCTCACTACCAGAGGGAAGGCAAGAGTCAGCTGGTCATTGGCATTGGCTGCACCGGAGGGAAACACCGTTCGGTGGCAATCACAGAGCACCTGGGCGAAGTCTTTGGAAAAGACTTCTCGATTCGGGTCAGTCACCGTGACATGGAAAAAAACAAGTAAGCATAGGATGCAGGAAAACAAAGAATCCGTCAGCCATGACGAAAACGAGCCTTTGTATGTGTATCAGCATATAATGAGGTGACATATGCCGACGAGGAGAATGGGATCGCAGCCTGAAGGCAGGCTGCGGGTTGTCGTGATCGGCGGGGGAACGGGACTGTCCGTCTTATTAAGGGGATTAAAGCATGCGCCGGTTCACATTACGGCGATCGTAACTGTCGCCGACGATGGAGGAAGCTCGGGGCGCCTGCGGAAAGAGATGGATATGCTTCCTCCCGGGGATATCCGCAACGTGCTTACTGCGCTGGCCGACACCGAGCCGCTGATGGAAAAAGTCATGCAGTACCGCTTTTCCACAGGCACCGGATTAGCCGGACATAATTTGGGAAATCTACTACTTGCAGCCATGAATGAAATTACCGGAGATTTTGTCACTGCGGTCAAAAAGCTGAGCAATGTCCTGGCTGTACGGGGAGAGGTCCTGCCAGCCTCGACCCAGTCTATCCGGCTCATGGCCGAAATGGAAGACGGTTCGATCATCGCGGGAGAATCACAGATACCGTTGACGGGCAAACGGATCAAACGGGTGTTTTTGGACCCCGAGGATGTGGTTCCCCTGACGGAAGCATTGATTGCCATCGACAACGCAGATGCGATCCTGATTGGTCCCGGAAGCCTGTATACGAGCATCTTGCCCAATCTGCTCGTACACGGCTTATTTACTGCTGTGAAAATGTCGGCAGCGCCCAAGGTGTACATTTGCAATGTGATGACCCAGCCGGGGGAGACAGACGGCTATTCTGCATCCAAGCATGTAGAGGTCATGTACAATCACGTGGGCGGGCCGTTTTTGGATACGGTGATCGTCAATTCCGCCTCCATCCCGGAACAGATCCTGGAGAAGTATGCGGAAAAAGGGGCGAGTCCCGTCGCTTGCGATCTAAAGCGCTTACGCCAGCTCGGGCTGCATATTGTGGCGAAGCCGCTGGTTACGTTTGAAGAGGGGTATTTGCGTCATGACGCGAATGCGGTCAGCAAAGAGGTCGTTTCCTTGATCAAGCGGAAGCGCCGGGCGCAAAAGAAAGAGAAGGAGTGAGGGTCCATGTCATCATTCGCCGCACTGACAAAAAAGGAACTGACCATGCTGGAGGTGCCTGATTGCTGCAGCCGGGCCGAACTGGCCGCGCTGATTCGCATGAACGGCAGCCTGCAATTCGGTGCGGGGCGCCTCGTCCTGGATGTGACGACGGAAAACGCGGCGATTGCCAGACGGATCTACACTCTGTTGAAAAGAATGTTTCAAGTGCATGCGGAGCTATTGGTCCGGAAAAAGATGCGGTTGAAGAAGAACAACGTCTACATCGTACGAATTCCTCACCGGGCTAACGAAATCCTGAACGAACTGCGGATCATGGGCGAGAACCTGTCGTTTGTGCGCGGAATCTCGCCCGATATCGTGAAGTCTTCGTGCTGCCGGGCCGCCTTCCTGCGCGGCGCTTTTCTGGCCGGGGGCTCGGTCAACCACCCGGAGGCATCCAGCTACCATCTGGAGATTTTCACTTCGTACCAGGATTTTTGCGAGGATCTGACGAAAATGGCCAATCGGTACAAGCTGAATGCCAAATGCATCGAGCGCAAGAAAGGGTATGTCCTCTACATCAAAGAGGGGGAAAAGATCACCGAATTCCTCAGCTTGATCGGGGCGCATCAAGCCCTCTTTTACTTTGAGGATGTGCGCATCGTCAAGGACATGCGCAACTCTGTCAACCGCCTGCACAATTGCGAGATGGCCAACATCAACAAAACGGTAAACGCCGCTGCCAAACAGATGGAAAATATCAAGCTGATCCAGGAAGAGCTCGGACTGGAAAACCTGCCGAAGCGCTTGCGCGAGGTGGCGGAGCTGCGATTGATACATCCGGACATGAATCTGAAGGAGCTGGGGGAGATGATCCCGAGCGGTCCCGTCAGCAAATCGGGGATCAATCACCGCCTGCGGAAAATTAACGAAATCGCTGACAAATTACGAGAAAAACAAAATATTTCCCCATAGAGACATGGTATACTAACGATATAAGGATACTGAGCGAGGAGGTTACACCCATGGTTCAACAGCAGGTTGTGGTCAAGTTGAAAACTGGTTTGCAGGCCCGTCCTGCGGCATTTTTTGTGCAGGAGGCCAACCGGTTTGTATCGGAGATATTCGTGGAAAAAGGAAACAAGAAGGTAAACGCGAAAAGCATCATGGGCATTATGAGCCTCGCCATCAGTTCGGGTACGGAGATTACGATTTCGGCTGAGGGGCCGGATGCGACGCAGGCAGTGACCAGTTTGAGCAATCTCGTAGGCAAAGAAGAATAGCCAGAAAAAAAGACACTTTCTCCGGGAAGTGTCTTTTTTTATCCAGACGCTTCCGCTTTTGCATGGAATCGTCGGCCACAGGGCATTGCTAACTGTGTATGAGCGGACAGACAAGGAGGAAGACGTATGAGCAGTCAACGCGATACGTATACCGAGGGTCGAGATAATTTCGACATGGATATTGACCGGATGGTAAACGAGGGACTGGGCGGTGGACAGGTCACCGATCAGAACGGACTGATCGAGGAGACCTCCACCGAAACCATGACCGGGGCCAGCACGGCTGGCGACGCTCTTGAGGAATAGGAAAGGGGAAAGAACATCATGGACGTGAATCGCGTCAGAGAAATTATCCAAGCGGAAAACAAGATTGAAGTCCAGTTTCAGGGGCAATCGGTCTGGATCGACGGGGTCGACGAGCAGACCGCCACGGCCCGCGTCCACGCAGAAGGAAATCCGGGCAACAGCATGACGGTGGATGTGGCCCAGCTGGTCGAGAAATAAACAGATCCCGCAAAACAGAAGAAGCCGGGCGCACCCAGGGTTCCAGTCCTGCCGCAAGCCCGGCTTTTTCATCTGCTACTTGAGGACATCCTCGCGCAAGATGAATTGCGCAAGCTCCTCCACTTGATCGGAGATCGCCCGATCGCTTTCCAGCGGCGGACAAATCTGGCGCACCTTCTCGAGATAGGCTCGGGTGGCGGGGGCCAACTGATTTTCCGCCTTCTCCAGGTAGATCGCTTGGGAGGCGCAGATCATCTCAATCGCGATGACGCGCGCGGCATTGTGGATGATGTCGCGGGCCTGACGCGCGGCGATCGTGCCCATGCTCACATGGTCCTCCTGGTTGGCCGAGGTCGGGATTGAGTCGACACTGGCGGGATGAGCCAGAACCTTGTTTTCCGAAACCAGAGCGGCTGCGGCGTATTGGGCGACCATCAGCCCGCATTCCAGACCGGGGTCAGGGGCCAGGAAAGGGGACAGCCCGCTCAGTTGCGGATTGACCAGACGCTCGGTGCGGCGCTCGGAGATATTGGCCCACTCGGCGGCCGCCACTTTGAGAAAGTCCATGGACAGGGCGATCGGCTGGCCGTGGAAATGGCCGCCGGATACCACCTCGCCGCTTTCCAGCACAATCGGATTGTCCGTCGCCGAATTCATCTCGATCTGCAGGCGGTGATCGACGTAGTGAAAGGCTTGCCAGGAGGCGCCGTGGACCTGCGGGATGCAGCGGATCGAGTAGGCGTCCTGCATGCGGATTTCGCCCTGGCGCGCTTCCATCGTCAGGCAGGCGGCCATATCGGCGGCGAGACCGACGCGCTCCGCCTCATTCAAGGCGACGACGCCGACGCCGGACATCGCCTGTGTCCCGTTGATCAGGGCCAGGCCTTCTTTTGCTTCCAGGGCGACGGGAGCAAGTCCCGCTTGCTTCAACGCTTCGCCGCCGGGCAAAATCTCGCCCTGGTACTCGGCGCGCCCTTCCCCGACCAAGACGATCGCGATGTGGGAAAGCGGCGCCAAATCGCCGCTAGCCCCGACGGAGCCTTTGGCCGGCACGACAGGATGAACGCCGCGATTGATCATGTCTACCAGCAGCTGAAGGGTCTCTTCCCGAATCCCGGAAAAGCCTTTGGCCAGCGCATTGGCCCGAAGCGTCATCATCGCCCGAACCACCGGAATGGGCAGGGGTTCTCCGACACCGACCGCGTCTGCCCGCAGCAGGTTGAGCTGCAGTTTGGCGATATCCGCTTTGGCAATTTCGATATCGCTCAGCTTTCCGAATCCGGTATTGACGCCGTAGAGTACCTTTCCATCGTGGATCTGCTTTTCGATGCGCTGACGGCTGGCGCGGACGCGTTCCAGGCTGGCCTGTGAAAGAGCTACCTGGGCGGTGCGGTCGACGACCCGCTGCACCTTGTGGCGATCCAATGTAAACCCGTCCAACTCAATCCGTTCCGGACCTTGTCCGGGCAGTCCTCGGTTGTCCATCGCTCATTCAACTCCGTTTCATTTCGTTTATAATTTTCAGTCTATACTGAACATTATAGAAGCAGGGCGGCGATTACGCCAAAGAGAAAAAACCTGTCACGCTTTTTGGTGATTCGTATACCATTGTTCAATCAAAGCGGCAGTTAAACGGCCGGTATTGACCAGATTTTCGATGCTGATGTACTCGCGGAACGAGTGGATATTCTGAAAGCCCAGGCCGAGCGTGATGCAGGTCAGGCCGTTTTCGTTCAGCACATTGGTGTCGGCGCCGCCCAGGGTCTCGGTCAGGTAGGGACGGACGTTGATCAGTCCCGCTGCCGCTTCGGCTGTCTGGACGAGGATATGCTCCGGCGGGATGTCAAATCCGCTGTATTTTTTCTCGATCCGCACCTGCACGCTGCCGCCGCTTTCCTCGGCGGCCTCGCGCATCGCCTCCTCCATATGCTTCAATTGACGCTCCAGCTTGTCTTGGGAGAAACTGCGCACCTCGCCTGCTACCGTCACGCTGCCGGGGATGATAGAGGTAAGGGTTCCGCCCTGGATAATCCCCATATTGGCCAGCGTGCCGTCGTCCACAACCCCCAGCTTCATTCCTAGAAGCCCTTTGGCCGCGATCAGGAAGGCGCTGTTTCCTTCCTCAGCATTGAGAGCGATATGGGCCGCATTTCCCTCCACCTCCATCCAGATGCGGCTGCTGTAAGGCCCTTTGAGAATGATCTGGCCCACGTCGCCGCTGCTGTCAAAGATATAGCCCGTCTTGCTTCTCGGCTTGCTGTAATCCAGATGCGCCGCCCCGATAAGCCCCGGCTGTTCATTTACGGTCAGGATAAATTCAATCGGGCCGTGGGGGACGCCGCTTTCCACAATCGCCCGGACGGCTTCCAGATAAGCAGCCAGCGCGGCGCGGTCATCGGCTCCCAGTATGGTCGTGCCGTCTGAATAGATAACGCCGTCTTTGATCACCGGCTTCAGCTGTTCGGTAGGCAGGACGGTGTCCATATGGGTGGAGAAAAACAACGGCGGAATCGAGGAATCCGTTCCTTCCCGCCAGGCGATCAGATTGCCGACCTCGCCGCCGAACTGGGTATGCGCCTCGTCAAATTCCAGGGTAAAGCCGAGTGCGGGCAGCGCTTTTTTCAGGTACTCCGCGACAGGCCCTTCTTTTGTGCTGGGGCCGTTAATTTTCGTCAGCTCCAGAAAAAGAGCGAGCAAACGCTCCTCCTGTACATGTGAAGCGGCGCGCGATACATGGTTGGTCATGGGTGATCCCTCCATCCGTGAAATCAAGATCTAAGCCGATTGGCTCACAACGACTTTCCCGTTTTTCACTACCGTTTGCACGATGTTCATTCCCAGTTGGTAGGCGATATGCTTGTAGGTGGGGACATTCCAAATCTGCAGGTCCGCCACTTTGCCCGCCGCGATCACGCCCCGGTCGTCCAGCGCCAGTGCCTGCGCCCCGCCATAGGTGGCCGCCTTGATCGCCTCTTCGACGGAGAAGCTGTACAGCCGGCATGCCAGATTGATGACGAACGGCATGGAGACGGTATAGCAGGCCGGGCAGAGGTCTGTGGCTAATGCCACCTTCATGCCCCGGTCGAGCATGTTGCGGGCGTCAAAGGGCTGCTTATGCTTGACGGCGAAGTCCAGGGCCGGCATCAAGACGGCGGTGACGCCTGCTTGGGCCAGCTTTTCCATGACGGGGACAGGGGTGTAGTTCAGATGGTCGACAGAGACCATTTTCATCTCGGCCGCCAGATCCGACCCGCCGATATAGGAATAGGCGTCGGCGTGTATTTTCGGCTTCATGCCGTACTTCAATCCGGCTCGGAGAATCAACGCCGACTCCTCAGCGGTGAAATAACCGTCGTCACACCAGACATCGCAAAAATGGGCCAGACCGCGCTCGCCCACCTGGGGGATCATCTCGCTGACAATGACGTCCAGGTATTCGGCTTTCGTCAGATTCTCGGGGAAGCCATGCGCCCCCAAAAAGGTGTGAAAAACGTCAAGCGGCGTCTCTTCTCCCAGCCGCTTGCTGACCTCCAGAATTTTGATCTCGCTCTCCGTCGTCAGACCGTAGCCGCTTTTGCTCTCAACCGTGGTGATGCCGTATTCCAGCATCGCCAGCAGCCGTTTTTTGGACTGGGCAAACAGCTCCTCGGCAGGCGTATCCCGGGTGAGCTCGACGGTGCGGCTGGGTCCCATGGCAATCCCCAGCTCCTTCAGTTTTTCCGGGGAGTGTCCGGCTACCTTGGCGGCATACTCTTCCACGCGTGTTCCGCAGAAAACCAGGTGCGTGTGAGAATCGACGAAGCCGGGCGCGACGACCTTGCCGGAAGCATCCAGCACCTCCGTGTCTTCTCCAGCATAGTGGCTGACGATCTCCGCTTCGGAGCCGACACCGGCGATAAGGCCGTCTTTAATCGCAATCCAGGCATGGCGGATGACGCCGATATCTCCCATGCCATCGCCTACGCACGTTACAGCTTCGGCCGCATTGCTGATGATGAGATCGGCTGCGGCCTTTGCGCTTCTATCAGACATCGTGACGATACCTCCTCGACCAGATTGGCAGAAAAGAGCGGTAGAGATCCTCGGGGATCGGATCTCTACCCACTGCTTTTCCGGGGGAACGATCAGGCTTTTGCTTCTTCGGTCTCCAAATCTTTTGGCCCAAACGTCGCTTTCGGGGTCCACCAGAGCGGGATCTTGATGCTTTCTTTGGTCAGCTTTCCTTTGCCGTTGGCGACATCGCGGGCGATCTCGTAGCCGGCCTGCGCGTGACGGACGACCCCAATACCGGAGTCGAGATTGTCCCGGGAGAAGGCGACCGGACCGGAGAGCTCGCCGCGGCGGACCATGTCGTTTACCTCCAGGGCAAAGGCTTTGCGCTGGCCAAAGCCCATGTAGCAGATCCGCGCAGGCAGAGCTTCGATCGGGATGTGCTTTTTCGCCAGGGAGATCCAGCGGGTCACGAGCAGGTCATCGCTAAATTTCTCCAGCACCATGTCGTCGATCTTGCGCAGGTCTTCCGGGTCGCCGGAGAGGCATACCCAGCGGAAAGGTCCGCGGCCTTCGCAGAAGAGAGGACGGATGTACTCGGCGACGAAGCCGGGCAGACGTTTTGCTTCTTTTTCATCCATGCCCGCGTCGATGCACTCTTTGCGGATGCTGGTGCCGTATTCGAAGGCGTGCACGCCCAGATCCATGAAGCGGATCAGCGCTTTCAGCTCGCGGATCATCGTGGCGCGCGCCTTTTCCAGGTACAGCGCGCGGTTGGTATCGCGCAGCTGCTCGGCTTCTTCGACAGTGTATCCGGACGGCAGGTAGGAAATCGGGTCATGCGCGGGCGTCATCGAGGTCGCGATGTCCGGCAGGAAGCCTTTTTCCAGCGCTTCCTCAAAAATGTCAGCCGCGTTGCCCACGACCGCCACGCCGAGCGGCTTCCCTTGGGCCGCGTGGGATTTGGCCAGCTCGATCGCTTCGTCCAGCGAGCCTACCATCAGGTCGATGAAGCCTTTGTCAATTCGTCTTTGAATGATGTTGACGTTGGAGTCGCAGAGGATCGCGACGCCGCCGTGCATGGTCATCGCCCGGGTTTGGTTGCCGCCCATGCCGCCGGCGCCAGCGGTCAGGAGGATTTTGCCGACGAGCGAGTCGTTGTAATGCAGGCGGGCGATCGCGGACAGCGTCTCGAAGGTTCCCTGGATCACGCCCTGTGTCCCGATATACTCCCAAGGAGCGGCCGTGTAGTTGGCGTACATCGTCAGGTTTTTGTCCTGCAGGTCGTAGAAGGTGGGCCAGTCCGCCTTCATGATATTGGTCGTCGCCATGACGACGGTTGGCGCGTACTTATGCGTTTTGAAAACCGCCACTGGCATTCCGGATTGGACGACCAGCGTTTCGTCATCTTCCAGCTCTTTTAGGGTTTTGACGATGGCATGGTAGGATTCCCAGTTGCGGGCAGCCTTGCCGATCCCGCCGTAGATGACCAGCTCTTCCGGTTTTTCTGCATTTTCCATATTGTTCTCGAGCATGCGCAGAATGGCTTCCTGTCTCCAGCCCTTGCAGCGGAGTACGGGACCTCTTTGCGCTTTTACGGAGTAGAGAATCTCTGGTTTTGACATGAATCATTCCTCCTCGAATGTGGTAGTTGGTGTTCTCGCCTAAAGGAAATTGCAAGCGGCGTGCCAACGTCTTCTGTTTGGGGAAAACCGCGATATTTCCGGAAAGTACGGGATGCAGACAGGGCGGGATGCACAGATACTCTTTGCACCTTTTCGGCGAGAAAAGAGAGGAGGCGGGAAAAACCCTTGATCGGCCTTGAAAAAACAGGATGCAGATGATCTCTGCATGCAGACTATTTCGTAAATTCCGAATTAATGATATATTTCATTTGTACAACGAGTGACAGGGCAGGAGGGAAGGAATATGATCGCCGCATCGGTCGGATCGATTTTGCGGAGCTTCGTAGACGGAGTGATCGTGCTTAATGACCGGCATGAAATCATATGGCATGACTTGAGCGAAGAGATCTCCCTGGCCGCCAAGGCAGGGCTTCCGATTTCCGAGCTCATCCCCAGTGCGGGCCGCCTGGATTTTTCCCGGTACCGGGCCCATTCGACGGTCAACGGTGTGCCCAAATACGTCAACTACAGTACGTTTCCGATTCAGCGGGACGGGGAGACGATCGCCGTGTTTTCGCTCAGCACCAATGAATCCAAGCTCAAGGACTGGCTCCACCAGACCATCGAGATCAAGCGACAGGCGTTGGAAAAGGAGAAAAACCAGCGCAACGAGCGTAACGGCACGACCTTTTCTTTCCCGGACATCAAAGGAAAAAGTCTCGCGATCAAAGGGCTGATCAAGGAGGCGCAAGCGATTGCGCTCCACAATGCCGATGTGCTGATCGTCGGGGAAACCGGTACCGGGAAGGAGCTGTTTGCCCAAAGCATGCACAACCACAGCCCGCGCGCCAAAAGCCCCTTCGTCGCGATCAACTGTGCAGCGATTCCGGAAAATCTGCTGGAGAGCACGCTGTTCGGCACCGTAAAAGGGGCCTTTACCGGGGCGACGGATCAGATCGGTTTGTTTGAGTATGCCAAGGACGGCACGCTGTTTCTCGATGAGATCAACTCCATGCCGATGACGCTGCAGTCCAAGCTGATGCGCGTCTTGCAGGAGCGGCTGGTGCGGCGTGTGGGGTCCAACGAAGTGACGCCGGTGGAGTGCACGGTTATCAGCGCCTCCAACGAGGATCCCGAGAAGCTGATCGAAGAAGGGAAGATGCGGCTGGACTTGTTCTACCGGATCGCCCACACCAGCATCTACATCCCTCCTCTGCGTGAGCGCAAGGAGGACATCCGGTTCTTCACCGACTATTTCCTCGCCTACTACAGCAAAAAGTTCTCCAAGTACGTACCGCCGTTTTCCGAGGAGCTGCTCGAGGTATTCCTGGCGTATCCATGGCCCGGCAATACGCGGGAATTGGAGCATCTGATCGAAAATGTGGTGATCCGGGCGAGCGAGACGGACGAGGCGATCGAGGTGGATCACCTGCCGGCTTATATGAGAAGGAAGATTTTTGCGGATCCCGGCTACCGGGCAATCGAGCAGAAGCAGAAGGAAACAAAAAAGAGGCCGCTGACATCGATCTTCTCGGCCTCTCATGTGCACTATATTCAACAGACATTGGAAGAGACGGGCTGGAATATCTCCAAAACCGCCAAAAAGCTGGGGATTACCAGGCAAAGCCTGCAATACCATATCAAAAAGCACGGCCTTGGCAAACGGGACTAGACCCGTTTTTCCAGATTCAGCCGCTTGTTCATCAAATACATGATCGGCGCCCCGACCAGCATCACCGCCAATTCGCCAGCCGCTGTCGTAAGCCACGTGAAGTAGAACGGCATATCGAAAACCAGCTTCAGCTCATACGCGATCAAAAACATGGTAAAGGTGAAGACGGCGGTATTCACCATCATGCGGGCCCAGACGTCTTTGATGAACCGCATCGTGAACATCGTAATCAGCAGAGCCAGCACGGATTGGCCGACGCCGAATACCAGGTCGTATGCCGCCATCGGCGAGAAAAGCAGGTTGGTCAGAAAGACCCCCAGGATAATGCCGAAGAAATACTTCTTGTTGAAGACGATGAGATGATTGAACATTTCGGATACCCGAAATTGTACATTGGTAAAGCCAAAAGGCTGGATGAGCATTGAGACCGCAATGTACAGAGCAGCCACAATGCCGTTGACGACAAGTGTTTTTACGTTCATATTCAGTTAGCTCCTTAGTTTTTTATCGTGGGATGGTTTCGAACCACGTGGGCATAAAAAGATCCCAAAGACATATGTTATCGCTTGTGCGACAGAGGAGTCAATGGAAATTCCGGCATACGCAAAGAAACCCTGCCGGTGATGGCAGGGTTTCCACACGCAGGACACGATTCGCGTGTCTGTTTATTTGGCTGCAGCTTCGGACGAGATGACCTTGTCGATCAGGCCGTATTCCATCGCCTCTTGCGCGGACAGGAAGTTGTCGCGGTCCGTATCCTTCTGGATGCGCTCCAAGGGTTGACCCGTGCGTTCCGAGAGGATTTTGTTCAGGTGCTCGCGCATTCGCAGGATGCGTTTGGCGGCGATTTCGATATCGCTGGCCTGCCCTTGTGCTCCTCCGAGAGGCTGGTGGATCATCACTTCGCTGTTGGGGAGGGCGTAGCGCTTGCCCTTGGTGCCCGCTGCCAGCAGGAAGGCGCCCATGGATGCCGCCATCCCGATACAGATCGTGGATACATCCGGTTTGATAAACTGCATCGTATCGTATATAGCCATACCGGCGGTAATCGATCCGCCCGGGCTGTTAATATACAAGTGAATGTCTTTTTCCGGGTCTTCTGCTTGCAGGAACAGCATCTGTGCCACGACGATATTGGCTACGGTGTCGTTGATCGGCGTACCGAGAAAGATGATGCGATCCTTCAGCAGACGGGAATAGATATCGTAAGCACGCTCACCGCGGTTGGTCTGTTCAATTACAGTCGGAATCAAGTTCATGTGCATTCAGGTCTTCCTCCTCTCTTTGTAAGAATATCATACACAAAAGGTCAACGAAGGTCAATGAAGGTCAAACATGAAAACTGCACGTCTCTTACACCATCTTGACCAAAAAACCGGAAGCTAAACGTGATCAGCGCAGAAAAGTTTTGTTGGCCCGAACCACGACTCCCGCGAGTGCTCCCAAAAAGGCGGCCCAGACCGGCAGAGCGAGCAGCCAGCCGATCAGCGGAATGGTCATCAGGCACTGAAGGAGAAATACGCCGACGAGCTCAGCCAGCAGCGGAGAGAGGCGCCAGTGAAAGCGTTCCGCCAGCCGGATGCCCAGCCAGGCCCCGACGAATACCTTGGCTGCCCAAACGAGGATCGAATAGGCCGCCATCAGAAGGACCGCCACCGGAATTCCCACCATGGTGATGAGCAGGATGAGCGACAAAAGCGGAATGCCCAGCATCAGAATAAGTCCCCACAGATACAGGCTGCGTCCACCCTGATCCAGCTGCCGGGAGATCCCCGCCAGTCCAGCGGGGAACAAATAGCGGACAGCCAGCCACATCAAAAGCGTGCAAAGCAGGGAGGCGAGGCCCAGCAGGAGCGGAAAGTAGGAGAAGCGTTCGGTTTTCTGCACAGGCTCCATCGGGGTGAAAGAGACCTTGCCCGCGATGGTCACACCAGGCGCAATCATTGCCTCCCCGGGGCTGGTGTAGACCAGGTCGCCGCCGATTTCGGCAGGCGCGTCGAGCCGGATGGTTCGCGCATGCAGCATGGAGATGCCTTCGCCGACTTTCCCGGAAATGCGGATGCTGTCGGCCATCCCGTTTGCTTCCCGGCTCACCTCTCCCAGCAGATCGGCGTTGGCTGCCAGCATGAGCAGGTTCTTCCCAATCCGTCCGTTCGGCTCCAGCAGGAGGTGATTGGAGATGCTGGCTACGCTTCCTCCCACCTCGCCATTCAGCAACAGCGTGTCCGTCACCGAGCGGATATCCCCCTCGACTTTGCCGGAGACGATCGTGGTTGCCGCGAAGCTGAACAGATCCCCTGTAATTTTCCCCTTTATCTGTACATTTTCACTGAACACGTATAAGTCGCCGTCGACGACGCCTTCGATTACCGTCCTGGCGGCGCTTACGGCCAAATCCCCCCGATGGACGCTCTCCTGCGCCAAGTAGTATCGCTCCTCGGCAACGCCGGAAAAGGCGTAGGCGACAGAGGAGACGAGCAAGAGACTCGTCAGCAGGATCAAAGCAAACATCCTTCTCAAGCTACTTCACCTCCTGTTTGTCAAAGCGCGATGTAGAAAGGGGCGAAAAGCGCAGATTCAACACCAGAAGCAAACCGGCCAGCAGCAAAAACGGCAGCGGAAGCGCGATCAGGTAGGCGGCGGGCGCATGGAAAAGGTCGCGGGCACTGTCATTCAGCCAAAAGGCGGAACTCCAGAAAAGCTGGCTGCGCCAGGCGGTCCAGATCGGCAGAGCCCACTCGGCCCAGATTTTCTGCCAGAAAAGGAGATAGCAGGCGAGCGAGATCAACATGCTTCCGGCCACCAGGAGGATTCGCCACCAGAAACGGCGGCGGTTTCGCTTGTGCAAGAGGGCTATGCCTTCTACCTGCGCGATTGTCAGGGGATCCAGCTCCATCGGGAGGGGAGGGAGATCAGCAGCGAAAAAACGCTCCGCCACCCACTTTTCCTCCGCCTGCTGCATCTCCAGTGCCCGGCGGCAACCGGCACAGGCGTTGACATGGTCTCGTACAGCGGCCGCTTCCATATCTGACAGTTCCCCGTCCACGTACATCATCAAGGTAAGCGCATCAATATGCGGCATCGGATTCTCTCCTTTCCTCCCTGTGTTGAACGAGCAGCTCTTTCAACTGCTTTCTTGCCCGGAACAGCCGGGTCCCGATTGTGTTTTTGCTCATGCCCACGATGCTGCCAATCTCTTCGTAACTCATATCCTGAACAAAGCGGAGGGTGAGAATCAGGCGATCCGTCTCATTCAGGCGGTCCAGCAGGGCGGTCAATTCAGAACAACTCTCTTTTTCCAAGAGGAACAGCTCCGGACTTTTTACCCGTTCGGAGGGGGATTTGTGGACCTGCTGATGAAGCTGTTCCGCTTCCAGCACGATCTCCCGTTTTTTTCGCAAAAAGTCGATACAGGCATTGGAGGCGATGCGGTAGAGCCAGGAGTGAAACGGCAGGTCGGCATCGTATTTGTGCAAATGCTGCGCCACTTTCAGCCAGATTTCATTATGCAGGTCTTCGGCGTCGTGATAGCCGGAGACCATCCTTCTGATGATGCTCATCACCCGGGGAGCAAACAGCGCGACGAGTGCGGGAAACGCCCGAGACTGTCCTTTGAGAAACTGCTGTACATACTGGGCCGCCTCCCGATTTGCCCGTGCCAATTCCGGATCCATACTCGCATCCCCTCCTCCCACCTTTAGATACGAAGAATCGGCAGGGAAAATTTCACTGCCGATTGATCCGTCTCATTTAGACGTCCGATTCGTCCGCAAGTTGTGGAGGGGGTGCCGCCGCTTTGTCTTCGGCTTCGCTCAGCTCGACGGCCAGCCGCAGCTTGGCTTTCATCTTTCTCCCTTTGATGATCGTGTATTCGTCTACCTCCCTGGTTTGCAGCCGGTTGATCGCTTCGGCCAGCAGCTCTTCGTCATCATAGGGCTGGATGGTGAGCAGACATTCTTCGTCGCTGGCTTCCTGATAGATGAGATAGTAGCGTTCGGGCGGCATGCGGCATTCCTCCTCACCGGGTTATCCACAAAGTTATCAACAGGTTGTGCACAAAAACGTTTGTTCGCGGAATAAAAGGAGGGATCCCGCGACCATCTCTCCTTAGAAATAGTGTGGCATCATATGACAGGATGACGCATAGGAAAGTTATGGCAAGAAAAAGAAGGAAAAGGGTAAAACGTGTCGAAGTCTCAAAAATGGAATGTATTACATAATTTTATTGGAGGGTGTGTACCATGCTTCGCAAAGTTCCAGCTATGCTGCTTACGGCAGCTCTCCTGACCGGAAGTGTTGCCGCTACCGCAGCGCTCGCCCAGGAGACGGCCGTTCAGCAAAAAATCACCGTAAAATTGAACGGAAACGAGCTCCCATTCCCGCAAGATGTCGTGACGGAGAACGGCGTGGCCTACGTGAACGCCAGCACACTGGCGCATGCGCTTGACGCAAGCGCTGCGTGGGATACCATGATCGAATCCCTATTGATCTCCAAAAACAATCAATACGCCCTGCGGATGTACAAAAACAGCCATTTTGCCTACAAAAACGGCAAGGAAATCCACGTGGCCCATCCGCCGCGCGTAACGACAGGCGCTGTACTGGTTCCGCTCGTCTATATCGCGCAGGAACTGGGTGCCACGGTATCCTATGATGCCAACACCCTGACGTACAACCTGAGCGTTCCTGTCGAGAAGTAAGCGAGACTGGTTGATTCCTCCGTTGTACGAGAATCGCCTCTTCCGACGTTGTACGAGAATCGCCTCTTCCGATATAATAAGGTACAAGATGAGGGAGAGGGGAATGTCCAGTGGAAGCGGCAGTGATCATCGCGAGTGTCATATTGTTTATTGTGATTATCGGTCTGACACTCTTTGTCACCAGAAAAGCCTATTCTCGGAAATACTACAATAACGATGATCAATAGAAAAACGGGATCTCAAGCCGCTCTCCGCCAAGGGGAGCGGCTTCTTGTCCGAGCCGTTCGTAGAAAAGCGGGCAGCGGAGTCGGAATTGACAATATTTTTGATATGTTACGAATTTATATGTTGCAAATTTTCTTATTTATTTTACAATGAGAGAAGGTGACTCATTGTTTGTCCGTAAAGTAAAAGGGGGTTTTTTCACAATGAAAAAACAGAAAAGCATTACTCTTCTCACTACTGTATTCGCGCTGGGCGCAGTTCTCGCAGGATGCGGCGGCGGAGGTAATGCAGGTGGCAATGCGGGCGGTGGCGGACAGGCAGCTCCGGAGTCGGCAAACAATAGCGGCGGCGGCAGCACTGGCGGCGCACTGGAAAAAATCGTGATCGCGACGGTAGGTCCGATGTCCGGTCAATACTCCGACTACGGCAGCACGGCAAAAGCGGGTGCTGAATACGCTCTGAAGCAACAAAAGGACAAGTTTAAGGAGCTGGGCTTTGATGTCCAGTTGCTGGCACAGGACGACCAGGCCGATCCAAAGCAAGCCGTGGCGGTCGCTCAAATGCTGATCTCCAACGCAGACGTTCTCGGTGTCGTCGGTCACGCTACCACAGGGGCATCGATTACCGCATCTGCTCAATATGAGACGGATAATCTGGTAATGGTTTCTCCGTCCGCGACAGGTTCCAACCTGACAGAAGAAGGCAAAAAAATCGTTCACCGCATTTGTGCGCGTGACGACCAACAAGGCTCCAAGGCAGCTATCTTTGCCAAGAACCAGCTTAATGTTAAAACTGCGTACATCGTTCATGACAAGCAAGCATACGGCCAAGGTCTGGCTGATGAAGTGAAAAAGCAATTCGAAAAAGACGGCGTAACCATCGCAGGTTACGAGGGCATCACTGCTGGGGAGAAGGATTACAGCGCGGTCATCAACCAAATCCTGGCTGCTAATCCGGAAATGATCTACTTCGGCGGATACTACTCCGACGCAGGGATCCTGATCAAGCAAGCCCGTGAAAAAGGCTTCAAAGGCGTATTCATGGGCGGAGACGGTTACGACTCTGCTGACCTGGTGAAAATCGCTGGAGCTGAAAATGCAAACAACGTGATCTTTACGTCCACAGTCGGCGATCTGACTGCGACCGAAGAAGGCAAGAAGTGGATTGCTGACTTCGAAGCCGCAACCAACAACAAAGTCGGTATCTTTACCTCCTTTGGCTACGACTCCATGAATGTATTGCTGAACGGTCTGGAAAAAGCCATCAAGGCAAATGACGGCAAGAAGCCAAGCCGTCAGCAAGTGATGGAGGCGGTCCATGATACCAAAGACTTCCAAGGTCAATTCGTAAAAGTCACCTTCAACGAAAAAGGCGACAACGAATTCGCATCGGTTTACGTGTACAAGTACGAAAACGGCCAAAAAGTATATGTAGGCGAAGCCAAGTAAAGCAGGCGAGCCAGAGGAAACGCCCTGGAGAGAAGCGATCTCCAGGGCGTTTCTGCTAGCGGATGCCTTGCTTGCTGGGAAGACGTTTGGCCGGACGGCCGTAACCGTTGTGCTCCTTGTTCTCCCGAGCGTGGGCCTGGGCTTCATGAACTTTATCGACGAACTCTTTCGTGCTCATCCGGGTAAAATCCATTGTCGCACCTCCCTCTGTTGGCATCGCGCTTTTTTACTATGACCGAAATGGAGAAGTTTACTCCACGGAAAAAAAGACGAAAGGAAAAACCTCCGTTCGCATAGCAAACGGAGGTTCATGTATTCACTGTAGATAAACAAGATGGTACGCCCGAGAGGAGTCGAACCTCCGCACGCGGTTCCGGAGACCGCTGCTCTATCCACTGAGCTACGGGCGCATGGTAATGTGACAGATTTCATTATAAAAGAAATTGTAGCCAGTTGCAACCCGCGCATTTCTTCCAGAACGCATTTCAGATATTGGCAGGAAAATTGCATGGGAAAGCGAATATAATGAAAATAGATAAAAGTGAGAATGAACGATGGAGAATACTGCGCAGAACTGCTTGAAGGGGGGCGAACACCGGTGAACATGGGCCTTGGACTATATCAGGAACAGACATTGAAGCTGGTCATGACGCCGGAGTTGAGACAGGCGATCACGATTCTGCAGTTTTCGGCCGTGGATCTTGTGTCGTATTTGCAGGAGCAGGCAAATGAGAATCCAGTCTTCGAGCTGCAGGAAGCAGCGATGGAGGCAGCGCCTGCCAAGATGGAGAAGCAGCAGCCCGAGATCGACTGGAAAGAAGTCATTGGCAATCGTGCCACAGGGGAGTATTCTTCCGGAAAAAATGAAAGCACTTACAATCCGCTCGATTTTGTCCATCAGGGAAACATGACGTTGTATGAGCATTTGGAGAGCCAGCTTGGCTATATCAAAAGCTTTACCCCGGCACAAAGGCGAATTGCGCAATTTTTGATAGGCAATCTCGATGAAAAAGGATATCTAGAGATTACGCTGGAGGAAGCGGCTGAGCGCATGGGCGTCGAACTAAATGAAGCCGAGGATGTCCTGGTGGTGATCCAGCATTTTGATCCCGCAGGCGTGGCAGCAAGAAGCCTGGAAGAGTGTCTGCTGCTCCAATTGAGACATCTGGCGCTGGACGATGAGGCGATCGTTCAGGTCGTGACCCATCATCTTCAGGATCTGGCAGATTGCCGCTTTCAGCGCATCGCCGACAAAGTAGGCTGTACGGTGCAGGAGGTTCAGGCGATGGCCGATCTCCTGCGCACGCTCAACCCCCGTCCGGGCGCCGCTTTTTCGCACGTCGACACCCGGTATGTCATCCCGGATGTAACCGTGGAAAAGGTAGGCGAGGAATACCTCGTCCTGGTGAATGACGTGGCGACTCCTCGTCTGAAGATCAACAGCTTTTATGAAAAGATGCTGAACCAGCAGAAGAGTCAGGACGAGGCCAAACAATTTATTCATGAAAAGCTGAATGCAGCCATGTGGCTGGCAAAAAGCCTGGAGCAGCGCCGGCTTACCCTGATGCGGGTGACACAGGCGATCGTCGATATGCAGCGGGATTTCTTTGACCGTGGCGTTCACTATCTGAAGCCGATGACGCAAAAGGAAATCGCCGAACAGGTAGGGCTGCACGAGTCCACGATCAGCCGGGCGACCAGCAACAAATACGTGCAAACGCCGAGAGGGCTGTTTGAACTCAAGTATTTCTTCACCTCCGCGCTCTCGACGGCGGGCGGAGAAGCGACCTCCTCGGAGAGCGTGAAGCGGCGGATCAAGCTGTTGATCGACCAGGAGGATCGCAAACAGCCGCTGTCCGACCAGAAGCTCTCGGAGATGCTGCTGGAAGAAGGGATCGAGATTTCCCGGCGGACCGTGGCCAAGTACCGGGAAGAGATGATGATTCCATCCTCCGCCAAGCGAAAGAGGTTTTGATCGGTGAAAAATGAGCCATTTCAAATCGTTCTGTACGGCCGACCGGGGTGTCATCTCTGCGATCAGGTAGAGGTGATGCTGCAGGGGCTTCGGGAGGAATACCCTCTGGAGCTGCGGTTGGTCAATATTGAGCAAGACACGGAGCTGCTCGAGCGGTACCTGTTTGTCATCCCGGTGGTGGAGATTGACGGGGAGGAAGTGTTCCCGTCAGTGACCCATGTCGTGACCCTGGAGGAGCTCCAGGCAGAGCTGGCCAGGCGCTCCAAAAGCAAAGAGTGAGAAGCGGCGAGATCCCTGCGCATCCCGGAAAGAACCAAAACCGGGCGGAGGGATCTTGCATGTTTTTGACAACTGTGATACAGTCTAAGTGCGAAAAGCGTTTCTTTTTTTGGTTTAAGTGGGACGTAAAATGTATATACATGGACAAAAAATGTCCCGGTTTAACATGTCTGGAAAAATCAAATCCTGGGGGAAAAGGAAGTACACATGATGCAGCGTTTTATCGAGATGCAACAAAAACTGCTTCCGGATCTGGTCCCCGTCATGCGGGATCGCTATATGCTGCTTCGGTCGATTTCTCACCAACAGCCGATCGGCAGGCGGGCGCTGGCTCAGGCTATGCAGACCACGGAGCGGATCTTGCGTGCAGAGGTGGAACTGCTGAAGGAGACCGGCCTGCTCTACGTTACTGCGGCCGGGATGTCTCTGACGGAAGAGGGCGCGCAAGTCCTCGAAGAGATGGAGCCGCTCGCCAGTGACCTGTTTGGGCTGAGCGAACTGGCCGAGCAGCTTCAGCAGGTGCTGGGGATCCCTCAGGTGGTCGTCGTGCAGGGAAATGCGGATCACTCCGCCTGGGTGCTCGAGGAGCTGGGACGAGTCGGAGCGCGGCTGCTGAAGCAGTACATCCGCGAGGGAGACATCGTCGCGGTGACGGGCGGGACCTCCGTCGCCAGCGTGGCTCATCATCTGGCGCCAGCCCCTTCGTTTCGCGGCGTACAGTTCGTGCCGGCGAGGGGCGGACTGGGCGAGCGGGTAGAGCTTCAGGCCAATACGCTGGCCTCCGCCATGGCAGCCAAAACAGGCAGCTCGTATCGCCTGCTGCACGTCCCTGACCGCCTGCGTCCCGATGCCCTGCAGACGCTGATGGAAGAGCCGCAGGTGCAGGATGTGCTCTCGCTTTTGCAGCAGACGCGGATCGTGGTGCACGGGATCGGCGATGCGCTCACGATGGCGAAGCGGCGTTCCTATACGGAAGCGGAGCTGCAGGAGCTGCGGGCCTCCGGAGCAGTGTCCGAGGCATTCGGCTACTACTTCGACGCTGCCGGCCAGATCGTTCACAGGCTGCCGACGATTGGGCTGCAGCTGGAGGATGTCCAGCGGGCGGAGACCGTACTCTCCATCGCCGGAGGAGAAAGCAAGGCAAAAGCGATCCTTTCCTTTGCCAAACAGTCGTGCCAGAATGTACTTATCACGGACGAAGGAGCCGCACGGGCGATCTTGTCCGCTACTCGACTGTAACGGAAGGAAGTACGCCAGATGAATATGTATTCGCTTCTCCCCATCCTCTCGCTGATAGCCGGCATCGCCCTTAGTCTGACGTTTGGTTTCCCGCTGTTTTTAGGGATTGTTTTGGCAATCTTGGTCACACTGGTAAGTGTAAAAAGACTTGGGTATTCCTGGCGGAAGCAGTGGGAATATGGCCTGGAAGGGGTCAAACAGACCAAGCCCGTCCTGATGATCCTGTTTTTGGTCGGGCTCTTGATTCCGCTCTTGATGATGGGCGGGACGATCCCGGCGATCATCTATTACGGACTGTCAGTCGTCGATGTGAAATTCATGCTGATCCTTTCCTTCTTATTGGCCGCCGGAACCTCCTATCTGCTCGGCACCTCAGTAGGGACGCTGAGCACGGTCGGACTGGCGCTGATGGGCATCTCCCATACCGCGGGCGTACCCGCCGAGATGGTAGCGGGAGCGCTCATCAGCGGAGCGATGGTGGGCGAGCGTTTTTCTCCCATCTCCAGCAGCAGGCTGTTGATCCTCAGCAGTATCGGAATGACAGAGCGGGAGGACCGCGGGAACAGTCGGACGGCTCTCGCGGCGGTGGTCGTCACGGCGCTGCTGTTCGCCGTGCTGGATCTGCTGCGGGCACAGTCCGGAGACAGCGGGATGATTGCGCATTACCAGGGGCTGCTACGTGAGCACTTTGCCATCGGCTGGCTGCCGCTGATGCCGCTGCTGGTCCTCATCGGATCATTCGCCTTTCGGGTAAAGGCAGTCCCGGCTCTGCTCTACGGGCTGCTCGCAGCGGCTGTACTGGTGATCGGCACGGTGCCAATAGAGCTGGCGCAGATGGGTCGCTCGATCCTCCACGGCTATGAGCTGCACACGGGGACGGCTCTTGATCAGCTCGTCCGCGGAGGCGGGATGATGGCCATCCTGAGCGTGCTGGTGCTGATTTCGCTGGCCGGCTTTCTCAATGGCATCCTGAATCGGGCCAATCTGCTGGCGCCGCTCGTCGAGGGGCTTCTGGGCAGGACGCAAAACACCGTCATCCTGGCGGCCAAAGCCGTACTGCTGTCGCTTTTGGTCGTCATCATCAGCTGCAATCAGACGATCCCGATTCTGGTGATGGGCTCCACCTTGCTTCCCCGCTTTGGCCAGATGGAGCGAGGGCATGTATTTCTCGGACGGACGATGCTCGACTCCACGCTGGTCATACCGGTCCTGATTCCCTGGAACGGGCTGGCGATGGTGATGGCGGTGACGCTCGGCATCCCCACATTGGAAAGTCTTCCTTATCTCTTTTTCGCTTTTGTTTTGCCTGTACTTACGATCGCGACAGCCCGGCGATTTCAAGCGGCGGGAAGTCCATTCACACATAAAAAAGCCATGTAACAAGCAGGAGGTATTCTTATGGTAAAAGTAGGGATTAACGGATTTGGACGGATTGGCCGCAATGTATTCCGCGCAGCACTGAACAACCCCCATGTGGAAATTGTGGCGGTCAATGACCTGACGGATGCAGCTACACTGGCGCATCTTTTGAAATACGACTCGGTTCACGGCGTGCTTCCGGTGGAAGTCGAAGCCAGAGAGAATACATTGATTGTGGACGGCAAGGAAGTCAAGGTGCTGGCTGAGCGCGACCCGGCCAACCTGAAATGGGCGGACTATGGCGTAGAGATCGTCGTGGAATCCACAGGCCGCTTCACCAAGCGCGAGGATGCAGCCAAACACCTGGAGGGCGGCGCGAAAAAGGTGATCATCTCCGCACCGGCGACCAACGAGGACATCACGATCGTCATGGGTGTAAACGAGGACAAATACGACGCCGACAAGCACACCGTCATCTCCAATGCCTCCTGCACCACCAACTGTCTGGCGCCGTTCGCCAAGGTGCTGAATGATAAATTCGGCATCGTCCGCGGACTGATGACGACGGTACACTCTTACACCAATGACCAGCAAATCCTCGACTTGCCGCATAAAGATTTGCGCCGTGCGCGCGCAGCGGCGGAAAACATCATCCCGACATCGACCGGTGCGGCAAAAGCCGTCGCTTTGGTCCTGCCGGAGCTGAAGGGCAAGCTGAACGGCTTTGCGATGCGCGTGCCGACGCCGAACGTTTCGGTGGTCGACCTGGTGGCCGAACTGAAACAGGACGTGACTGTCGAGGAAGTAAACGGCGCGCTGAAAGAAGCGGCGGAAGGCCCGCTGAAAGGAATTCTCGGCTACTCGGAACTGCCGCTCGTCTCCTCCGACTACAACGGCAATCCGGACTCCTCCACCATCGACGCCCTGTCCACGATGGTGCTCGAAGGAAACATGGTAAAAGTCGTTTCCTGGTACGACAACGAGTGGGGATATTCGAATCGCGTCGTAGACTTGTGCCATTATGTTGCACAGCGCGGCTTGTAACACGTAAAATAGAACTGTTGTGTAAAAGGGAGAGCAGCCTCTCCCTTTTCCCATATGAGGATGTTCAAAAAGTCCAGGACGTCTCTAGCTGTTTGTCCTCTTTTGCGAGCATGCCGAATATGGTATTTTCCGAATATGAGCTATTTTGTTGGGGAGGATCGTTCATGAACAAGAAGTCTATCCGCGATATCGATCTGGCAGGCAAACGGGTATTTTGCCGCGTCGATTTTAATGTGCCGATGCAGGACGGCGTAATTACGGACGATACACGGATTCGTGCAGCTGTGCCGACCATTCGGTTTTTGCTGGAGGCAGGGGCCAAAGTGATTTTGGCCAGCCACTTCGGCCGTCCCAAAGGACAAGTGGTCGAGGAAATGAGGCTGACGCCGGCGGCGGAGCATCTCTCCGGTTTACTGGGCAAGGAGGTCAAAAAACTGGATGATTCGGTCGGCCCCGAAGTGGAGGCGGCTGTTTCTGCGATGCAGAACGGCGATGTGATTCTGCTCGAAAACGTTCGTTTCCACGCAGGCGAAGAAAAGAACGATCCTGCACTCGCAAAAAGCTTTGCCAATCTGGCGGATCTGTTTGTCAACGACGCGTTTGGCGCGGCACACCGGGCGCATGCGTCGACGGCAGGCATCGCCGAATACATACCGGCTGTGGCCGGCCTTTTGATGGAAAAGGAAATTCGCTTCCTCGGCGGCGCTCTGTCCAGCCCGGAGCGCCCCTTTACGGCCATCGTCGGCGGCGCCAAGGTAAAGGATAAAATCGCGGTCATCGAAAACCTTTTGACCAAAGTGGACCACCTGATCATCGGGGGAGGAATGGCCAATACCTTCCTCAAGGCGCAGGGCTATGCCATCGGCGCTTCCCTCTGCGAGGACGACAAGCTGGATCTGGCCCGTGAGCTGATGGCCCAGGCCAAAGAGCGGGGCGTGCAACTCCTGATGCCGGTTGACGTGGTCGTGGCGGACCGCTTCGCGGCAGATGCGGAGAAAAAGACCGTCGCCGTGGATGCGATCCCGGATGGCTGGATGGCGCTCGACATCGGCCCGAAAACGGTGGAGCTGTATCATCAGGTAATCGTCGATTCCAAGACCGTCGTCTGGAACGGACCGATGGGCGTATTCGAGATGGATGCCTTTGCGGCCGGCACGATCGGGGTAGCCAAAGCGATGGAAGCCTGCCAGGGTACGACGATCATCGGCGGCGGCGATTCCGTCGCGGCTGTGGAGAAAGCAGGCGTGGCCGAGAAGATGACGCATATTTCGACAGGCGGCGGCGCATCCCTGGAGTTCATGGAAGGCAAGGAACTGCCGGGCGTCGCTGTACTGCAGGATAACGAATAGGGAGGGCGATTCCTCTGAGAACCCCAATCGTGGCAGGAAACTGGAAAATGTTTAAAACCATTGCGGAAGCCAAGCAATTTGCGGAAGCCGTGAAGCAGCAGGAAGAGGTGGAAGGCGTCGAGCAGGTCGTCTGTGCGCCGTTCACTGCCCTGCCTGCTTTGGCCGAGGCGCTGCAGGGCACAGGAATAGCCCTGGGCGCGCAGAACATGCATTTTGAAGAGCAAGGCGCATTTACCGGCGAGATCAGTCCGCTGATGCTGAAGGAGCTGGGCGTGAAGTACGTGATCATCGGCCACTCGGAGCGGCGCCAGTATTTCCATGAAACGGATGAGAGCGTCAATAAAAAGACACGGGCTGCCCTCAAGCACGGTCTTCGGCCGATCGTCTGCGTCGGAGAAAGCCTGGAGGAGAGGGAAGCGGGCGAGACGGCAGCAGTCGTCGGCAAGCAGACAAAAGCGGCGCTCGCCGGCGCAGATACAGCGCAGCTCGCCGATGTCGTCATCGCTTACGAACCCATCTGGGCGATCGGGACTGGCAAGTCCTCTACCGCAGCGGATGCCAACGAGACGATCGCAGTGATCCGCCGCGTGATCGCCGAGGACTTCGGAGAAGCGGCGGCGTCGGTGGTGCGGATTCAGTACGGGGGCAGCGTAAAGCCGGATAACATCGCCAGTTTTATGGCCGAGCCGGACATTGACGGTGCGCTGGTCGGCGGTGCCAGCCTGACGGCGGACAGCTTTCGCGGGCTGGTCCTAGGCGCTCGATAGGGAGGAAACATCATGACACAACGTCCAAAACCGGTGGCGCTCATCATTCTGGATGGGTTTGCGCTGCGGGATGAGCAGTATGGAAATGCGGTGGCACAGGCGAAAAAGCCCCATTTCGACCGCTATTGGAATCAGTACCCTCATGCGACGCTGGAGGCGAGCGGACTGGCGGTCGGGCTGCCGGAGGGGCAGATGGGCAATTCCGAGGTGGGCCACCTGAATATCGGCGCGGGGCGTGTGGTTTATCAGGATTTGACCCGGATCACGAAATCGATCCGGGAAGGCGACTTTTTCGAGAACGAGACGCTCGTCGGCGCCTTCCAGCATGCCAAGGCGAATGACAAGCAGGTGCATCTGTTCGGACTTCTGTCCGATGGCGGCGTGCACAGCCATATCCAGCACCTGTTTGCGATTCTCGATCTGGCCAAACGGCAGGGAGTCAGCCGCGTCTTTATCCACGGCTTCCTGGACGGGCGCGACGTCGCGCCGGACAGCGCCGTCGGCTATATCGAGGAGCTGCAGGCGAAAATCGCCGAGCTCGGCGTCGGCCGGATCGCCACCGTCCAAGGCCGCTATTACGCGATGGACCGGGACAAGCGCTGGGAGCGGATCGAAAAGGCATACCGGGCGATGGTATACGGGGACGCTCCTGCCTACACGGATCCGATCCAGGCGGTCAAGGAATCGTACGAAAAGTCGATTATGGACGAATTCGTAATGCCGACCGTTATCGTGGACGAACAGGGGCAGCCGGTATCGACGATCCAGAGCGGCGATTCGATCATCTTTTTCAACTTCCGCCCGGACCGCGCGATCCAGATCTCCCAGGCGTTTACCAATGAGGATTTCCGCGGTTTCGACCGGGGCGAAGCCCGTCCGCGCGATCTCTATTTCGTCTGTCTCACCCATTTTTCAGAAACGGTCGACGGCTATGTGGCCTACAAGCCGAGCAACCTGGACAATACACTGGGCGAAGTGCTCTCGCAAAACGGCCTGCGCCAGCTGCGAATCGCCGAGACGGAGAAATACCCGCATGTCACCTTCTTTTTCAGCGGCGGCCGCGAGCAGGAATTCCCGGGTGAGACCCGCATCCTGATCCCGTCCCCCAAGGTAGCGACCTATGATTTGCAGCCGGAGATGAGCGCGCCGGGGGTAACCGAAGCCGTGCTGAGAGAGATCGAGGCCGACCATTTTGATGCGATCATCCTCAATTTTGCCAACTGCGACATGGTCGGTCACTCGGGTAAAATGGAGCCGACGATCCAGGCAGTGGAGACGGTGGACGCATGCTTGGGCAAAGTGGTGGACGCCATCCTCGCCAAAGGCGGCGCGGCCATTATCACAGCGGACCACGGCAATGCCGATCTGATGCTGGACGAGGCGGGACGCCCGATTACCTCGCACAGCACGTATCCGGTGCCGGTGATCGTCACCCGCGAAGGCGTCACCCTGCGGGAAGACGGCGTGCTGGCTGACTTGTCTCCGACCGTTCTCCATCTGCTGGGCGTAGCGCAGCCGGCGGAGATGACCGGACGGACGCTGATCGCGGGAGAAGGCAAGCAGTGAGAAGGGCCGCGTCCGGCCAAGCCGCTCCAAGCCCGGCGGTAAAAAATCATTTTCCGAAACAATGGCTTGACCAAATGGCTTGGATATAGGTATGAATGTATGTGTACAACAGATTCGTCATGATCGAGAACCGAGCATAAGGAGATGGATGGCTAATGGCAATGATCACGGATGTATACGCACGCGAAATCATGGACTCCCGCGGAAATCCCACTGTCGAGGTGGAAGTGTATCTCGAGGACGGTTCGATGGGCCGTGCGGCGGTTCCGTCGGGCGCCTCTACCGGTGCATATGAAGCGGTGGAGCTTCGCGACGGCGACAAGTCCCGCTACCTGGGCAAAGGCGTACTGAAGGCAGTAGAAAATGTAAACGAAATCATCGCACCTGAGCTGATCGGCATGGATGCCATGGATCAAGTAGGCGTCGACATGGCGATGATCCAACTGGACGGCACGCCAAACAAAGCAAAGCTGGGGGCAAACGCGATCCTCGGCGTCTCGATGGCTGTCGCTCGCGCGGCGGCTGAGTCTGCGGGCGTTTCCCTGTACAACTACCTGGGCGGCTTCAATGCAAAAACGCTCCCTGTTCCGATGATGAACATCCTGAACGGCGGCAAGCACGCAGACAACACCGTGGACATCCAGGAATTCATGGTCATGCCTGTGGGAGCGGCTTCGTTCAAAGAAGCGCTGCGCACCGGAGCGGAAATTTTCCATGCGCTGAAAAAAGTATTGCACGACAAAGGCTTGAGCACGGCTGTCGGCGATGAGGGCGGCTTCGCGCCTAACCTGAAGTCCAACGAAGAAGCGATCACCACGATTCTGGAAGCGATCAAAAATGCAGGCTACGAGCCGGGCAAAGACGTATTCCTGGCCCTCGACGTGGCCGCTACGGAAATGTACAAGGACGGCAGCTACCACTTCGAAGGCGAAGGCGTCGTGAAGAGCACCGATGAAATGATCGCCTTCTACGAGGCGCTCGTCAGCAAGTACCCGATCATCTCCATCGAAGACGGCCTCTCCGAAGACGACTGGGACGGCTGGAAGAAGCTGACGGATCGACTGGGTAGCAAAGTGCAGCTCGTCGGCGACGACCTGTTCGTAACCAACACCGAGCGTCTGGCACAAGGCATCAAGACCTCGACAGGCAACTCCATTCTGGTGAAAGTAAACCAGATCGGGACGCTGACCGAGACTTTCGACGCGATCGAGATGGCCAAACGCGCCGGCTATACGGCTGTCATCTCCCACCGTTCCGGCGAGACGGAGGACTCCACCATCTCCGATATCGCGGTGGCGACCAATGCAGGTCAAATCAAGACAGGCGCACCTTCCCGCACCGACCGTGTCGCGAAGTACAACCAGCTCCTGCGCATTGAGGATGAGCTGGGCGATACCGGGCGCTTTGGCGGCCAGGCTGCATTCTACAACCTGAAGAAATAAAGATAAGTGTATCACGGGGATCCGAGAAGTCCGTTCCCGCTTGCGAAAGCAGCGGGGCGGGCTTTTTTTCGATCATGCTGGTGCAAACGCAAGCGATTGCACCTGACATCGCCTGGGGAACGGCAGTTATTGCGGGGAACGGCAGCCATCCGCTTACGCAAAAAGGCCCGGAGTTTTCGCTCTGGGCCTTCTAATCCGTATATGGGGTGATCTATACATGCACGGCGATTTTCTGCTCTTCTTGCGGTGCGGCCGATGTCTTTGCAGCCAACCGGCTTTTGCTGAACGGGATGCACATCGGCGTGCCGTAAATGGGGTCGCGGGTAATCTGGCAGTCCATCTGGAAGACCCGGCGGACGAGCTCCTCGGTCATGATGGCATGCGGATGTCCTTCCGCCACCACGCTGCGGTCATGTACGGCGACGATGTGGTCGGCGTAGCGGCAGGCGAGGTTCAGGTCGTGCAGCACCATCACAATCGTCCGCTGCTCCGTCTGGTTCAATTCGTAGAGCAGGTCGAGAATCTCGATCTGGTGCGACATGTCCAGGTAGGTAGTCGGTTCGTCCAGCAGGATGGTCTCCGTCCCCTGGGCTAAGGTCATGGCGATCCAAGCCCGCTGACGTTGGCCGCCGGAGAGCGAATCCACTTCGCGGTCGGCCAGGGAGGTGAGCTGGGTGGCCTCCAGCGCTTTTTTCACCATCTTTTCGTCCTCTTCCGACCATTGCTGCAGCCAGCTTTGATGGGGATAGCGTCCTTGTTTGACCAGCTGCAGCACGGTCAAGCCTTCCGGCGCGACCGGCCCTTGGGGAAGGATCGCCAGCCGTTTGGCTACTTCCTTGGTCGGACGCTTGGCTATGGCTTCGCCGTCCAGCAGAATCGCCCCTTCCTTGGGCTTCAGCAGACGGGCGAGGGAGCGGAGCAGCGTCGATTTCCCGCAGCCGTTGCTGCCGATAAAGACGGTGATTTTGCCGCGGGGGACGGCCAGATTGAGCGATTCAATAATATTCCGCTCTCCGTAAGACAGCGTGAGTTCTCGGGTCTCCAGGGCATGCACGATCATCACGGGCTCCTTTGGTTTCTGTGTAACGATCCGATTACCGATGGCGGTTTCTGTACAGCAAAAAGATGAAAAACGGTGCGCCGACAGCGGATGTAAAGACACCGACAGGCACGTCAATCGGCGAAAAAGCCACGCGGGCAACCAAATCTGCCAAGAGCACGATCATGGCGCCAATCAGCGCGGACAAGGGCAGCGCATGGCCAAAGGACGGGCCGACCAGCTGTTTGGCGATATGCGGCGCCAGGAGAGCGACGAAGCTGATCTCTCCACCCACGGAGACGGCTGTCCCGGTCAGCGCTGCGCAGATCAGAAGCAGGAAAAAGCGGTCGCGCTGGACGGCGCTTCCCAGGCTCTTGGAGATGTCGTCCCCGAGCTGCTGGATGTTGACCCGTCTGGCCATTAGCGCGGCGAGGAGGATCAGACCGACCGTCCAGGGCAGGATCATGCGCGCGTCGGACCAGGACACCCCGTAGATGCTCCCGGTCAGCCAGAGAATGGCCTTGTTTTGCAGCAGGAACGGACTGAATGTGATCAGCATGGTCACGACAGCGCTGGCCGCGATCTTGAGACCGACACCGATCAGCACCAGCCGCAGCGGGGTGACTCCCTTTTTCCAAGCCAGTGCGTACAGCAGGAACATGATCAGGGTAGCGCCCAGAAAAGCGACGGGAGGCAGCCATTTGATACTGACCGTTTCAAAGAACAACAGGAAGGCAACAGCGGCTACCGATGCGCCGCCGGAGACGCCGAGGATGTCCGGAGCGGCCAGGGGATTGCGCACGACCCCTTGCATGATGGCACCGGCTGCGGCCAGAGCCGCTCCGACCAGAAAGCCGACGAAGATGCGCGGCATGCGGAACTGCCACACGACCAGAGAAGACTGCTCGTCGCCGATGCCGATCAGCACCTTCAGGACATCGAGGGGGGAGAGCTTGATCTCTCCCATGCCCAGACTGATGACAGCCGCGGCGAAGGTGAGGAGAGCGGCGGCCGCTGTCACCCAGATTGTTTTTTTATGCAAATGAAAAGACGAAAAGCGCTTGCCGGGGCGCAAAGTCAGGTAGCCTCTCATCCTTTGTCCAGCCCCTTTCGTGCGACGTAAATGAAGAAGGGAATGCCGATCAGGGCGGTCATGACGCCGATGGGCACCTCGGCTGGCTTGGCGATGAAGCGGGCGGCGATATCTGCGGCGAGCAGAAGGGCTGCCCCCAAAAGGCCGCTGTAGAGCATCACCCAGCGCGTCTCGATCCCGACGAGAAAACGGGCGAGATGGGGCGTGACCAGCCCGACGAAGCCGATCGGTCCGGCGACGGCTACGGAGCTGCCGGAGAGCAGCACGATGGCTGCACCAGCCGCCAGTTTGACCAGGACGGTGCGCTGACCGAGACCTTTGGCCACGTCATCGCCCATCAGCAGGGTTTGAATCGGCCGCACCAGCAAAAAGGCCAGTACCCAGGCGAACAGCATGTAGGGAAAGACCGATTCCAAAAACTCCAGCTTCCGGCCGCCGACGGAACCGGACAGCCAGAACAGCACCTCGTCAACCGATTTTTCGTTCAGCACCATCATCCCGTGACGGGCGGAAGCGGCCAACGCAGTGATGGCGGCCCCGGCCAAAGTGAGCTTGACGGGGGTCATTCCGTCTCGTCCCAGCGAGCCCAAGAGGTAGACGATCGCACCGCTCACGGCGGAGCCGAGAAAGGCGATCCAGGTAAACTGCGTCAGGGAGCTGATGCCGAAAAAGGTAATCGCGACGACGACGAAGAAGGCAGCCCCGGCATTCAGCCCGAACAGCTCGACATCGGCGATGGGATTGCGGGTCAGGGATTGCAGGAGCGTCCCGGCGATCCCGAGGCAGATGCCGACGGCCAGCGCATTCAGCACGCGAGGGACACGCACTTCCTTAATAATGATATGTTCATTGGAGCCGTCAAATTGGGTATAAGCGTCGATGACGGTATGCCAGCTCGTTTCCACGATCCCGAAGACCAGGCTGGCGAACCCTAGATACGCCAGCAGCAGGAGGAAGAGGGCAACGCCAAGCCATTTGGCGGAAGTAGCCGATAGGATAGCTTTCATATAATCTTTCATCCTTAGCGTGATAATCAGTCTGTATCAACATAAGTGTAGGGGCAGGGAAAAATCTTGTCAATGATTTTGAGATTCATTATCATTTTCTTGTTGACTTGTTCGGGCAACAGGTTGTAGGATAAACAGTGACAGTGATACGCATTCTCATTTACGAGCTGAAGGGAGTCATTTATCATGTTTCAACGTACATACAAACATACGCGGGGGAAGATGTTCTTTTCGCTGATCATGGCCCTCCTCTTGATCGTCACCGGCTGCGGCGGTCAACAGGCCGAGCAAAAGCCGGCTGAACAAAAGCCGGCTGAACAAAAGCCAGCTGAACAGCCGGCAGGCAATGCTGCGGGCGGCGCTTCCGAGTCTTATGTAGTCAAGCACGCGATGGGCGAGACCGAAATCAAGGGCACGCCGCAGCGTGTCGTGATGCTGACAGCGCAAGGAGTCGAGACACTGGTGAAACTGGGCGTAAAACCGGTCGGAGCCGTCGGTTCCTTTACCGATCCGACACAGTTCTACGAGCCAGTCAAACCGTTCCTCGAAGGTACTCAACTGGTGGGCTCCGAGTCCCAGCCTAACCTGGAAGCGATCATGGCTTTGAAACCGGACCTGATCCTGGGGATGAAATTCCGTCACGAGAAAATCTACGAACAGCTGAAGGCGATCGCCCCTACCGTATTCGTGGAAGAGCCGCGTGGTGACTGGAAAGAAAACTTTATGCTCTATGCCGAAGCGGTCAACAAAAAAGCGGAAGGCGAGCAGGTCATTGCCGATTGGAACAAGCGCGTCGAAGACTTCAAAGTAAAAGCAGGCGACAAGCTGAACACACAAGTATCGATCGTACGCTTTATGCCGGGACGTGTGCGCATTTACTACAAAGACACCTTCCTGGGCACGATTTTGAAAGACCTGGGCGTCGCTCGTCCGGCTGCGCAGGATAAAGATGAATTTGCCGCTGAGGTCACCAAAGAGCGCATTCCGGAAATGGACGGCGACATCATGTTCTACTTCTCCTACGAGACCGGCGACGGACAAGCGAGCAAGCTGGAACAGGAATGGACCAACGACTCTCTGTGGAAAAACCTGAATGTCGTGAAAAACAACAAGGCCTTTAAAGTGGATGACGTCGTATGGAATACCTCGGGCGGGGTCATCTGCGCCAACCTGGTGCTGGATGAGCTGGAGAAATACATTATCGGCCAGTAAGGCACGGTTCAACAAATAACGGAGAGCGATGCTTGCCGTCAGGATACAAGCTGCGGCTGTCAGAATTTCATTCTGGCAGCTTTTTTTATGGAAATGAAGAAGCGACACATCGGGAGCCAGATGGTAAAATGGCAGGGACTGAAACGTGAAGGATGGAATCGGAGCAGGAACAGGGGAGGACAGGGGGCGCGTGCCATGTCAAAGCGGCGAGCGATTTTGTTGGTCTGCTCGGCGAGCCTCATGCTGGTATTTGCCGTGTGGGCCGTGTGGTCGGCCTACCAGCCGAAAGTGGGGCCGATCGGAAATGGGCCGGACTATCGCCGGGTATGGTTTCAGTTTGGCTTGCACCTGATTTCTGCGGGCTGCTTCCTGACGCTGGGCATACACGGCTTGTATACGCACTGGAAGAAGAACAAAGAAGAGCATGGGGAGACAAAGGAAGAATAAAAGAAACACGCGAGGGATTCCCCCGGCTCGTCATGCACGGCCGAGGGAGGAGGCCCACGAGACAGAAAAAACACCGAAGCCGCGAGCGCTCCGGTGTTTTTCTTTGCACGATGACTATGTACTTATTTATGCTCTGCCAGCCATTGTGCAACGGCTTGAATTTCAGGCTGCTTCTTCAGAAGGCCAGGAGGCATGCCGCCTTTTCCTTCTTTGATGATTTTGGCGATGTCTTCGGCGCTGTACGTGCTTCCTACGTTGGTCAGAGCCGGTGCTGCGATACCTTCGAGGTTTTGGCCGTGGCAGGAAGCGCAGTTTTGTGCAAACACGTTGGCAGGATCGATATTGGCAGTTGCGCCGCCTTCACCGGTAGCCTGACCGCCCTGTTGCGGTGGGAAGATAGCAGAACCTACAAGTGCGATGAGGAAAACAAGGAACAAGATACCAAACGAAGTAAAAAAGGCCTTCGCGGAATCAATTACGTCGTTTTGATTCATATTCTTTTTGTTATTGGAACCAGCCATCTGACAAAGACCTCCCTGGGCGAGTATAGCAATATACAAGCAATTTTACGGCAAAACCGTGACGGTTGCAAGGAAACGGGAAAACCGACAAAGAAAGTACACAATTACCATCAAATGACCAAGGTTTTGGCATATTTCCGTACATCGGAGACAATGGGGGCATCTGTTTGCGCAAAGCGGGTTGAAGAAGACGGCCATTTATGGTAAAGTAGGTATGCTAGTTTGTAGTGTTTTTGTGCTCAGTCGAGAGCATATGATGGATACAGGCTGGACACGCTTACGAAAAAAGGCATGGAGACACTCATCCATAGAGTGTTCATGAATTGGGTTTCTTACGCCTTGGAAATACGTCTTGAGGTGAATAAAAATGGCATTGGCTGCGAAAATTCTACTGATCATCGCGAGTATCGGATTGATTATCGTCGTGTTGCTCCAATCTGGAAAAAGTGCCGGTCTCTCCGGTGCGATTGGCGGCGGTGCGGAACAATTGATGGGCAAGCAAAAAGCACGCGGGATCGACGCGCTGCTGAACAAGCTGACTGTTGTCTTCGCTACCTTGTTTATGATTTTCTCAATCTTGTTGGGTTATTTCTTAAAAAGCGGAGCGTAAGGCTCGATTCTCGTGAGACAGCAAGGGTTCCTTGCTGTCTTTTTCTCGTGCGCCACGCATGGCGACTAACTAGGCGGTGAAAGTCCGCTGTGGGGGCTGGTAGTGGCCAACCACTAGCCAAGAGCAAGGGTGTCCACCGTGAGGTGGAATCTGAAGGAAGCTGGAGGCAAAATCCCGGCCCGAGGAACACGAACATCATCAGGCATATGGAATGGGACAAGCTTGCGAGACAAAGCAAAGTCCAATACACTACACGGACATTCCGGTGTAAATGATGCGGGTATATGGGAGGAAAGTGAGTCGTCTTACCGTGGGAGGTCTCATGGACGTGAGAAGATGACATTCGAATCACGGTTGAAACAAGATTTATCATGAGAAGTCAGCAGACGCCATAGTACCTCGAGCAGTCGACGGCTTGAGGGAAGGGCTGAACCTTAGGAGGTGGTCGTCAATGAATGTTACCGAAACAGGAGATAAGGGCAGCCAACTTCCAACGGAAGGCTCACCGCAAAAGAATAGTGCGGAACACGAAGGATATGCGGGAGTGCACGTTCCTGAGAGGATAGCTGAAACCGACGACACCAACGCAAACGAGTCGAAGGAAAGGTTACTTGAGAAAATCATAAGCAGAGACAATTTGAACGAAGCGTTCAAAAGAGTCAAAGCGAATAAAGGTTCACACGGAATCGACGGGATGGGCGTAGATGAACTTCTACAATATCTCAAAGAAAACGGTGAAACCATCAAGGAACAAATCCTGGCGGGCAGATATCGCCCAAATCCCGTTCGAAGGGTAGAAATCCCAAAAGAGAACGGAAAGAAAAGAAACCTGGGCATCCCAACGGTGGTTGATCGAGTAATCCAGCAGGCAATTGCACAAATGCTCACGCCGATCTATGAGCAACAGTTCTCGGACAACAGCTTCGGGTTCCGACCCAAACGAAGTGCCCACCAAGCCATAAGGCGCAGCCAGCAATATATTCAGGAAGGCTACCGCTATGTTGTGGATATGGATCTAGAGAAATACTTTGACACCGTCAACCAAAGCAAGCTCATTGAAGTACTCTCAAGAACGATTAAGGACGGACGAGTCATTTCACTAATTCATAAATATCTTCGGGCAGGAGTTGTCGTGAAGCACAAGTTTGAGGAAACAGAAGTCGGCGTACCGCAGGGCGGGAATCTGAGTCCAATTCTCAGTAATATCATGCTGAATGAGTTGGACAAGGAGCTGGAGAAGAGAGGACACAAGTTTGTGCGATACGCAGATGATTTACTCATCTTCTGCAAGAGCAGACGAAGTGCCGAACGGACACTAACCAACATTCTCCCCTACATTGAAAAGAAGCTGTTCCTAAAAGTAAATCGGGAGAAAACCGTGGTGGACCTAGCCATTCGAGTGAAGTTTCTGGGATTCTCATTCTACAACCAACGAGGGCAAGTGAAAGTCCGCATCCATCCCAAATCCATCGCCAAAATGAAAACAAGAGTGAAGGAACTAACCGCAAGAAGCAATGGCATGGGAAATGAAGAGAGAGCCGAAAGGCTCAGACGCTATATCATGGGATGGGTCAACTACTTCAAGATTGCGGATATGAAGAACCTGCTCCAAACAACGGATGAATGGATGAGAAGAAGGATTCGAATGATCTACTGGAAACAATGGAAACGAATAAGGACAAAATTCGAAAAGCTGATCTCGTTTGGAATCCCAAAGTTCAAGGCATGGGAATACGCAAATACAAGAAAGAGCTACTGGAGAATCTCCAATAGCCCCATCCTCGCGAAAGCCCTCGATAACAACACCATTAAAGGCCTCGGATTTCTTTTCTTCTCAGATTATTATCGACAAGTGACTGCGTGAACTAAGGAACCGCCGTATACCGAACGGTACGTACGGTGGTGTGGGAGGTCGGCTACTCAACTAATGGGTAGCCCCCTACCCGATTATTTGGTTTGCCGTGGGCCCGAGCGGCGAATACTACATAGGAAGAGAAGCTGGCGAGATATGTATTCGCGGCAGAGGAGGGGTCGTATGAAAGAACAAGAAATACTCGCGTTTATGCGCGAGCAGGCTTATCACCCGATGACGGTGCAGGAGCTGGAGCAGGCGTTCGGCATCCAGGATGCGGATGCGTTCAAGGAATTGGTCAAGACCTTAAATCAACTGGAAGACAGCGGCGAGATCGTCCGGACGAGGACGAACCGTTATGGCATTCCGGAAAAAATGAACTTGATTCGGGGGCGGCTGCAAAACCACCCCAAAGGATTTGGCTTCGTGATCACGGAAAACCCCGACCAGGAAGACATCTACGTGCATGCCAACGACATGAATGGCGCCCTGCACGGCGATACCGTCCTGGTCAGGCTGGAAAAAATCAGCGGCGGGAATCATTCGGAGGGCCGGATCATTCGCGTCGTACAACGGGGCATCACCGAAGTTGTGGGAACGTTTAAGGATGAGACCCATTACGCTTTTGTCATCCCGGATGAAAAGCGCATCGGCAAAGATATCTTTATCCCCAAAGAGGCCTATAACGGAGCGGTGGACGGCCATAAAGTCGTGGTGAAAATCGTCCGCTATCCGGAAGGGCGCGTCAATCCCGAGGGGGAAGTAGTCGAGATCCTGGGTCATAAAAACGATCCGGGCGTCGACATCCTCTCGATCATTCGCAAATTCGGTCTGCCGGAGGCTTTCCCTGCGGATGTGCTGGCGGAGGCGGAGGCGGCACCGGATGAGATCTCCGAAGAAGAGATCAGGGGCAGGCGCGATCTGCGCGACCGCATGATGGTCACCATCGACGGCGCAGATGCCAAAGACCTGGACGATGCCGTGTCCGTAGAGGTATTGCCCAACGGCCATTACCGGCTCGGCGTCCACATCGCCGACGTCAGCTATTACGTCCGGGAAAATTCGCCGCTGGATCAGGAAGCCTACCGGCGCGGCACGAGCGTCTACCTCGTGGACCGGGTCATCCCCATGCTGCCGCATCGCTTGTCCAACGGGATCTGCAGTCTCAATCCCAAGGTGGACCGCCTGACGATCAGCTGCGACATGGAGATGGATGCCGAGGCCAATGTCGTGAAATACGATATTTTCCTCAGCGTGATTCGCACGAATGAGCGGATGACCTATGCGGATATCCGCAAAATCCTCGAAGACAATGACGAAGAGCTCATCGCCAAGTACGAAGAGCTGGTCCCGATGTTCCGCAAAATGGAGGAGCTGGCCCGCAAGCTGCGCACCAGACGGATGAGACGCGGAGCCATCGATTTCGATTTCCGGGAAGCCAAGATTTACGTCAACGAAGAGGGCACCCCGACCGATATCGGCTTCCGGGAACGCTCGATTGCCGAGAGCATCATTGAGGAATTTATGCTGGCCGCCAATGAGACCGTGGCCGAGCATTTCCACTGGATGAAGCAGCCGTTTATTTACCGGGTGCACGAAGATCCCAAAGAGGAAAAACTGCAGGCATTCATGGAGTTCATCACCAACTTTGGCTACAGCATCCGGGGGAAGGGCAATACCGTTCATCCCCGCGCCCTGCAGCAGCTTTTGGAGGAAGTAAAAGGGACGCCGGAAGAAATCATTATCAGCACGGTGATGCTGCGCTCGATGAAGCAGGCGCGTTATGACGCGGAAAGCCTCGGCCACTACGGGCTGGCCACGGAGTTTTACACGCACTTTACGTCTCCCATTCGCCGCTACCCCGACCTGATCGTGCATCGCCGCATTCGCGAGTCGCTGGAAGGCGATCTGTCGGAGAAGCGGCTGGCCCACTGGCAGGAACAGATGCCCGTCATCGCGGATCACTGCTCCCAGCGCGAGCGTCTGGCCGTCGACGCGGAGCGGGAGACGGATGATCTCAAGAAAGCGGAATTCATGCTGGAGCGGATCGGCGAGGAATTCGAAGGGGTCATCTCCGGTGTCACGTCGTTTGGGATTTTCGTCGAGCTGCCCAATACGATTGAGGGCCTCGTGCACGTCAGCTTTTTGACGGACGACTATTACCATTACCACGAAAAAGCCTACGCCCTGATCGGGGAGCGGACCGGCAAGCAGTTCCGCATCGGGGATGTCGTGCAGGTGCGCGTCTCCAATGTAAACGTAGACGAGCGCGCCATCGACTTTGAAATCGTCGGGATGAAAAAGTCAGGAGGCTTCCGCGGCCGGGAACGCGGCCCCAAGGTGATCGAAGGCCGGGGCAAACGCAACGGCAAAGAGCGGCCGGGCCGCCGCACCAAGCAGGAGCGCACCGCCATAAAGGAGCCGGCAGCGAGACGCGAGCTGCATCCGGCTGCTTTCCGCAAAAAGCAAAAGGAGAGCGGAGCCAAGACCTACCGGGTCAACGACAACCCGGCCGCAACCGGAGCGGGAACCCACGGAGAATCCGTCATCCCGATCGGGGAAGCAGAACAGGCCGCACCGCGCGAGAAGGCTTTCTGGGAGGACCTGGTTCGCTCCAAAAAGAAAAAGCGGAAGAACGTGGCCGGGCAGGCGAAGAGGAAACGGCGGTAATTTGGAGCGCTCAAACAGTTTAACGTAAAAGAGAAGGCGGAAAAGGTTGGAATGACGGCGGTGAAAACGGAACGGGCAGCCTGAGATGGGAGAGCCGGTGCCGGAGCGAGAGACACCGCCGTCTGTTCGTTTCCATGTGGGTAAGCAAACGAGGGGTGGTCAAGCATTCCAACTGGTATCACTGTGGCCGGGAGGTCGAACTTCTTCGCGGTCTCGTCGCCCGCTGACTCCACTGTATCCCCTGAATTTTCTCTTGCCTCTCATTCGTTTTTTTGCTAGACTAACTGTTACCATATTTTTTAATTCAAGCTATGCCAGAAGCGAGGTGATCTCCATGTCAAAACCCAAAACAGGTGTCAAAACGCTGGCGCAAAACCGGAAAGCTCGCCACGATTACCACATCGAGGAAGTCTACGAAGCAGGCATTGCCCTGACGGGGACGGAGATCAAATCGGTGCGGGCCGGACGCGTGCAGCTCAAGGACAGCTTTGCCCGCATACAAAATGGCGAAATGCTGCTCTACAATGTGCACATCAGCCCGTATGACCAGGGGAACCGCTTCAATCACGAGCCGGAGCGGACGCGCAAGCTGCTGCTGCATCGTCTGGAGATCCTGAAGCTGAACAGCCTCACCCGGGAGCGCGGCTATTCGCTCGTCCCGCTCAGCATCTACCTCAAGGGCGGCTGGGCCAAGGTGGAGCTGGCGCTGGTCAAAGGGAAGAAGAACTACGACAAGCGCGAGGATCTGAAGAAAAAGGATGCCGCGCGGGAAGTGGAGCGCGCGCTGCGGGAGCGGCAGAAGGTGTAGCTGAAAACACCAGTTGGCGTACTCTGGCAAGGCTGCCACAAACCTACGTTGAGAAACACATCATCCATATGCTATAGTAAAGAAGCAATGAGTGATGATGTGAGTCAATACGTCCGGGTGTGGAACCGATTCTCGATTTCGCCTGGGCTTTTTTTATCTGGTGGGTGTTTTTGAACCAACATCGCCGTTCACCTAATCGGTGACGCGATCTTTTCCATCCTGGGGGCGTTCTGGATTCGACGGGGATGGTAGAGCATAAGAAGCGAGCCGGGGGGTTGCGGACCTCGTCATCAACGCAAACGCCATTAACTGGCAACAAACAACTTTCTCTCGCTGCTTAATAACCAGTGAGGCTCTCCCACTGCATCGGCCCGTGTGCCGTGGATAGGGCTCAACTTTAACGGGCTACGCCGGAGGCCTCCGTCTGGGGCCAAAGGAAGAAGACCAATCAGGCTAGGTGCTGGGTCAGCGCGTCACTCCGCGAATCCAGTACCGAAATGTAAATGAGTGACTGCGCTCGGAGATGCTTATGTATCGCTGTTTTCGGACGGGGGTTCGAATCCCCCCGCCTCCACCATACATATGCGAGGATACCACCTGATGAGGGTGGTTTTTTTGTGCTTTTGACGTCCTCGCTATACAGGACGGCTTTTGATGTCTTGATATGAATGGTTTTTCGATGAGCTGTCGATGTATAGCGAGGAACCTCGTGTTCTCTTCGAGTCGGTTAGCGCAATGGTTACGCTGTGTATTCAGCTACGACGGTTTTTTCATATAGTATGGCATCGCCTGATTTGAACTGCATGATGATGTGGATCACCTTGGTTTCTCGCTGGATGAAAACCCTGCTGACGTATTTGGCGACCAGTTGATGGATGCTCTCAGGATTGGATACTTTGTCCAACAGAGCGATCAGCGTCTGCACATCGTACTTCACGGAGTCAATGTACTGCTCAGGGAGGATTAAGGACTGCACGGAACCGGAAAGAGCCGAGTACTCATTCTGGTTGTCCGTAAGCTCCTGTTGCATCTCAAAGATCATATCGGCGTAGTATGGTTTGCCTTTTCCTGTACGGATGTCTTGTTCCATCGTTTCGATACGTTTTTGCAAGAAGTTGATCTCCGTTTCCAGTGAAGATATCTGCATGAAGACATTTTTGTTTTGATCTGCATGGTATCGTCTGATTTCTTCCTCCAGATGATTGTCTTCAAGGGACAGACGGAGCAGAGCATTCCTCAGTTTGGCCGATACGATCTCTTCCACACGTTCTTTTCGCCATCCGACGTAAGTGCAATAATCCTTCCCATGGCGCTGATAACCTCCGCAAGTGTAGTAGCGCTGTCCACCGCCTTTCTGACGAGAAGAATTGGAGTTGCCGACCATTTTGCTTCCGCATCTGTCGCAGTACATGATGCCGCGCAACCAGAAAGGGGAGTGTGGTTTGATCTGGAACGGATTATGCACTTGTCCGCCGCCATTGTGACGCTTCTTCGCCATCTCTTGGCATCTGTCGAACAGTTCCTTGGTGATGATCGACGGATGGGCGTTCTCCGTGATGATCCATTCAGAGCGATCTTTCCACTTCTTGCCCTTTGTCTGGTAGTCCTGCTTGTTCCATACTCGGCGTCCGATGTAGGATTCATTGAAGATGATGGCGCGGATCGTACTTGCAGACCATTTGCCGCCTTTCAGCGTAGGAACGCCTTTCTGGTTGAGCAGGGTAGCGATTGCCTTGTAACCCAATCCCTCCTGAGCATACTGGTTGAAAATCCATTTGATCGTATCTACTTCTTCACGAGGGCCGAGCACCCATACAGTTTTCGTTTTGTTGGCGCTGAGTGCGATATGTTCTGTGCGATAACCATAGGGAGCATTACCGCCGTTGCTGTAGCCTTGTTTGGCGTTCTGGGACATGCCTTTCTTCACTTCAGCGGCGAGATTGACGTTGTAGAACTCTGAGATGACTTCTAGCATGACTTCGAGCAACATGCCGTGTGGTGTTTCTGGGTCGGTCTGTTCCGTTGCTGATATGACCTTTACGCCGTGCTTTTGAAGTAATGCTTTGTAGATGATGTGATCTTCACGTTTGCGAGAGAAGCGGTCGAACTTGTGGACGACGATGGCATCGAAATGACGATTTGGGCGCTTTGCCATCGCAATCATCTTCTGGAACTCTGGGCGGTCGTCCGACTTTGCAGATTTGCCTTTTTCGAGATATTCGCCGACGACTATCCATCCTTTCTCTTGGCAGAACTTATGGATTGCCTTCAGTTGAGCGGGAATAGACAGTTCTTTTTCTGCTTGATGGTCGGATGATACGCGAGCGTAGATAATAACTTTCATTTGGATACATCTCCTTTGGGGTTATGGTGTAAGTGCTGAAAAACAAAAAAGGCAGGTATGCCCGATGTGAGCGATACCTGACTCTTGAAAACGAGTGAGGATGAAGCTATTTACTTTTCTTGCGTCGTTGTAATTCTGTATGGGCGGAGTCCCATTGCTGTTGACTGATGAGGGGAGGGTGACTGTTTGGTGTGATGATCCATTCATCTTCATCCTTGAACTGCGTCATACCTTTGGTGCGCTTGTTCCAGATGCGGTGGCCGAGGTACACTTGGTTGCCCAGAATGGAGAGGACGGACGATGGACTCCAGCGACGATCATCTGCATGTGCTAGGCTGTATTCATTCAGGATGTGTGCGATCTTTTTGCCACCCATCCCATCTGCCGCAAGCTGGAAGATGAGGTGGATGGCCTCTACTTCATGACGTTCGCCGGGGATCAGCGTAACGTGTCCGTCGACGACGATGGTGCGATACCCGTATGGAATGCGTCCTCCGCAGTGAAATCCCCGCGATGCGTTTTCCTTCATTCCCTTCAACGTCTCGTTCTTCAGATTCAGGTTGTAGAATTCAGAGATAACCTCCAGCATGCCTTCCAGCAACATGCCGTGTGGAGTGTCGGGTTCTGTTTGTTCTGTCGCGGAGTACACAAAAATACCCTGCTTCCTGAGCAGGGCTTTGTAGATGATATGATCTTCACGACTACGGCTGAAACGATCGAATTTGTGGACAAGGATGGCTTGGAAGTTCTTCTGAGGTTGCTTTGCTTTGGCGATCATCTGCTGGAAGGCTGGGCGATCTGCGGTCTTTGCAGATTTGCTTTCATCGACGAACTCTTCGACGATGGTCCATCCTTTCTGATCTGCATATCGTTGAATGGCTTCTCGTTGTGCCGGGATGGACAACTCACGTTCGGATTGCTGTTTTGAAGATACGCGCAGATAGGTGACGACGTTCATAAAGGTTACCTCCATTTGTTAAACTTGAAGATAGAGTTACTAATGCATATCTCGTGGATGATTATTTCTTCACCTCCATGGTTCAACCCGCCTTTGTCGTTGCGTAAAAATAAAAAAGGGGCTGTCCAGAAAGTCAGCATAAACTGACTTCTGGGCGCCCCGTTTTTGTTGAATGTAAAAAATAAGCACAAAAAAACCGTCTTTTCTTGTAAAATGGAAGTTACCACACTACCAATTCAAGAAAGGACGATTTTCTTGCGTAATCGGACGACTACTAATCATGATTATACCATGCAACTGGCTCTTCCTCTACAGGATGTGGAAGAAAAAATGATGCCCACGCGACATCTTGCCCCTACCTTCAAACCGTACGACAACAAGCAGGCTCAGATGATTCTGGATTTGGAGATGTATGTTCCCACCCATCATGTGGCTCGTGTCATTGATGAAATGATCGAAGCCATTCCGGATCAGCAGTTGTTTGCTCATTACACGGGCGGAGGCCGCAGTTCCTACCATCCCAAAATGATGCTTAAGGTGATCCTTTACGGCTACTCACAAAAGGTTTATTCCTGCCGCGGTATTGAAAAGCTGTTGCGTGAGAACCTCCCGGCCATGTGGCTGGCGGCGATGCAGCAGCCTGACTTCCGTACCTTGAACGATTTTCGCGGCGTGCGCATGAAAGCGTTCATGGACGAACTGTTTGAAACGATGATCCGCAAGCTCATCGCGGACAACTACATTTCGATGGAGCAGTACTTTTTGGATGGCACAAAGATTGAAGCCGATGCGAACAAGTACTCTTTTGTGTGGAAAAAATCCACGCTTCGCTTCGAGGAAAAGCTCAAGGAAAAGGTGCAGGCCACCCTTGCGCATATTCATACGCTCACGCAGCAAGAAGCTGGCGAATATGCAGCGGCAGACCCGGAAGAGCTCCCTGCCAAGCTCGAAGAAGCAGCGGCCGTGCTGGAGGAAAGAGTCGAAGGCTTAACCGAACAGCTCACGCAGACCAGCGGCAGCGAAGAGCGGAAAGCCTTGCGCAAAGCGCGCAGTGCCTTGAAGAGGCCGCTGAAACAGATTCGGAAGGATTTCCTTCCTCGCTTCGCCAAGTATGAGCAGCAGAAAGCCTGCTTTGGCGATCGCAACAGCTACTCGAAAACCGATCCGGACGCCACGTTTATGCGCATGAAGGAAGATCACATGAAAAATGGCCAACTGAAGCCAGGCTACAATGTGCAAATGGCCACGGAAAACCAGTTTGTTTTGTTCTACAGCATCCATCAGCGTCCTACGGATACACGATGCTTTATTCCGCATATGGAGCGATTGGCGGCGTCTTCGTTGCCGATGCCCAAAACCGTGATTGCCGACGCTGGCTATGGCAGCGAGGAAAACTACTTGTATGCGATGGGCGAAGAAAAACAGCCGCGATTTGAGTTTCTCATACCCTACGGCAACTATTTGAAGGAGAAAACCCGACGATACCAGAAGGACATCCGGCACGCTTCCAACTGGACGTATGAAGAGCAGGATGATCGCTTTGTTTGCCCGAATGGTCGATACGTTCGCTTTAAGAAATACCAGACGAAAAAAAACGCTTCTGGCCTGGAGCAAAGCTTCAAGATCTATGAATGTGAGGATTGTAGCGATTGCCCGCTCAAGCTCTCGTGCACCAAAGCAAAAGGGAATCGCCAGGTACACTGGAACACGATATGGGAAGAGTTAAAGGCAAAGGCCAAAAGAGCCCTTGAGGATGACGAGAAGTCCGCGATCTATGCTCGGCGTAAAGTGGAGGTAGAAAGCGTGTTCGGTCACCTCAAGGGCAACCGGTCGTTCCGACGGTTCTCCTTACGGGGGCTGGACAAGGTTCACGTCGAGTTTGGGATTGTGGCATTGGCCCACAATCTATTGAAAGTGGCAGGCATCCGCCTCGCTACTTTCCTGCAAAAGCAGCCGCACAAAAAAGTTGGACGGAAAACATTACGTTTTTCCGCCCAACTTTTTATTTTGGGGACTTATTGGACAGCCCCATAGGACAACGAATATGCAGATGAAACGATAACCGGCTCATCTCTATTAATGTCTGCAGATGAGTACCCCGAAAACAGCGGTTAAACCCTTGATGCTCTAGGGATTATCCGCTGTTGGACAGGCATACACTTATTGTACGACGATGAGCGTATACTCTGTTCATGATGATCGGCACTCTTTTCTTTTAAGCCCCAAAATTGGATTTGAGTCATACCCCCTTATCTTGTTAAGCTGATATCAGAAGAACAGAGGGGGATATTTTTATGCAACGGAGACGCTATTCAATCGAGTTCAAACAACAATTGATCCAGGAAGCCCACGAAGTAGGAAACGCTAGCCAAGTAGCCAGACGGCATGGGATAGACCCTAAAATGCTGTATCGATGGATACGTGACTCCAAACACGCAGATTGGCAGAATACGTCTTCCGAAGCTAAAGCTGTAACAAGCTATACACCAAGTCCAGGAGAGTTTCGGGAACTGGAAACGGAGAATGATAAACTGAAGAAATTACTGGGAGAAAAGGACTTGGAAATCGCGATCCTTCGTGATCTTGTAAAAAAGGTGAACCCAGCTTATCGGACAAAATGGAAATAGCCGACAAGTGGATACAGCTGGGGTACACAGCCAAACTAGTGCTACGTATTGTCGGCATCCTGGAAGCAACCTACTATTACCGAAAAAACAAAGCCTCCCAAAAACCTCGCGTTTATCACGGAGGAAGACCTATACCCGGTTATTCGTTGTCAAAAGACGGACAACCTGTCAGTGACGAACAAATCAAAGAATGGCTATCCGAGCTGATTGCCGATGAAGAATCTGCTTATGGATATCGAAAGCTTACCGTCTGCCTACGGCGAGACCACCAACTGGTCATCAACAAGAAAAAGGTTTACCGCTTGCTGAAAGAAGAAGAACTCCTGCAACCACAACGACAAAAGAAAAGGAAACATCCTCGAAAGTTGGCAAACAACCGAGAGATTACCGCTCCGAATCAATTGTGGGAGATGGACGTAAAATACGGATTTATCGTAGGAGAACAGCGTTTCTTTTTCCTGATGAGTCTCATTGATGTCTATGATCGAGCGATCGTGGACTACCATTTCGGACTGACCTGCGAAGGAAAACATGCTGCTCAGATTCTCCAACGTGCTTTGTGGAAACGGCAGCAATTCAATTGTGATGATCGCCCTGTTATCCGTACGGATAACGGTCCACAGTTTATTAGCCATGCCTTTGAAGAAGCCTGTCAGCATTTCCAAACGGTGCATGAGCGAATTCCTCCAAAGACACCCAATAAAAACGCTCACATTGAGTCATTTCACAGTGTTTTGGAGAAAGAATGTTTGCAGCGGAATGAATTTCAGAGCTATCAAGAAGCCTATGAAATCGTGACAAACTATCTGCTCTTTTATAATCAGCGACGGATTCATGGAAGCTTGTACGATTTATCACCTGTAGAATTTGGTAAAGCCTTTGCCTTGCAACTCATTACACCATTTGTTGTGAAAGTGTAGTATGGCAAAGGATTGCAGAATGATCCCTACTTCAACCTAGCTGACAAGCAGGAAGGAAAACGTCTGGGGTCAAGTGATCTCCTTGACGCTAGGCGTTTTCCTTCCTAGACTCCTAGGTGGTTGAAGGAGGGAAGAAGCATATGAAAATGCGAAAATAAGGGTGAAAAACTCAAATTTTAAGGGGTTAAACCGTTTTTGCACAATCGAATGTTGTGTATATCGTTGTTGTTTAGTCCGAGTTGCTTCAGAATTGGGAGATACGCTCTTGCCATGTTATCGACGTCCTTGCTTAATGCGGATACTCCGGTGAAGGTCATGCTAACTTGATAGGGGCCCGCGCCCGCGATCTTCAAGCCATCTTGAGAAAGGGCCGCCGCAATATCATCTTGGTAAAACTCAGTGTTTAAAGGCAATAGAAGTGTGTTCTCCCAATCCATCAGATGAGGGGTTGCTTTAGGTACAACATGCAGTGGGACGCTCTTAAAACTTACTATGGGTTGTTGTATTTGGCAAGTAGAAAATGTACCGTTTGGCAATTAAAAATGCACACTTGCCAACCAGGGTATCATCGATTCATCAGTGAATCCTTATGACGAAAACTATCACGATTAAAAACAATCAAATGCGAATAGTGAATGAGACGATCAATGAATGCTTCCGTCAGTATTGGATCGCCCAAAACGTGATTCCATTGGCCGAACTGTAAGTTCGTGGTTATGATGACACTACGCTTTTCATAACACAGATTGATCACTTGAAACAGTAATTCTGCTCCTTGCTTGTGAAGGGGTACATAGCCTAATTCATCAAGAATTAATAGATCCAGGCTCTCTATTTGTTTAAACAGCCTACCAAGAGTTCCCTTCTCGTTAACCTCTAACAGGCTGTTCACGAGTTGAGCGACTGTATAGAAGCGCACCCGTTTTTGGCTTTTTTGGATGCAGTTCCAGCCTGCCAAGGCTGCCATAAGCGTTTTCCCGACCCCGACGCCTCCATATAGGATTAAATTCTCTTTTCTCTCTATGAACCTGCCTTGCAAGATTTCTTCCTTTGTAATGTTTCCATTCATATGAATACCGTGCCATTCTAGCTGCTTGCCAGATATATCCGGCAAACAGGATTGACTGAGAAGGAGATTGAGCTTCCGTTCCTCTCGTTGCTGTATTTCCCTTTCGAATAAGCAGAGCAGAAATTCTTCATGTGTTTCAGCTTCCACCGCGTGATAATTCTCCCGTATCCAACTTAATTTCAAACGCTTGGCATGCTCTTCAATGAGGCTTCTCACCGCTGCTCACCTCCTGGCATAATCATCAACCGATCATAATGAGAGAGGCCTCTGCTTGAATTTCTAGTTGATGGCACTGAAGGCGGAAGCGACAGTGTTTCTCGAATGCCTCGTCCATTCACAAGCTGATAATAGACGTGCTTGATGGATTCCGTGGTAGGATGTCCATGTTCGGATGCAATCCGTAGGGCTTGTAGAGATATGTCGAAATCCTGTTCCTTTAATATGACGGATAAAAGTTGGAGAGCATTCCGTTTCTCCTCGACTGTACATTCACCGAAAAAGGCTTTCCATTCCTCCGGCAATTGATCGTAGAATGAGCTGTATTTCAAAGCGGTTGGCCTCTTTGCCATCAAGGTCAGATAAGGTTGCCAGTCCATCGACTTCTTTGTCTCCCCATATAATCTGGGGTGGCGTACGATCACTTCATTTTCCTCGTTCAGAAGCGAGATCGTATCAAATGAGATCTTCGCCAAGACCGCTTGTCCCGCAAAGCGTGGCGAAGTGGAATATTGCTTTTGGTCAATACGGACGATTCCGTATTTATCCGCTTTGACCTGCTCGAACCGAACGCATTCGTACGCTTTACCGGGCAGTTGGAGGAAGCGCTCCTTGTCTTCCAAATATAGTTCGGCAATCAGGGTATCCTTTTCATAGTGGCAACGTTTCCGATCCCCCAGGCTCCAATTCAGGGTCTTCTCATTCAAGACCGACAGGTCTTCATAGTGGATTTCCGGCAACAGATAGTTGTTTCGTATGTATTTGACCATCGCTTCCACGTGCCCTTTCTCGTTTCCGCTTCCCGGATTGCAGAATTCATATTGGAAGCCATAATGGGCAACAAAACGAGCGAATTCCTCTGTTACTTGCCGTTCCCCGTTTGGCAGCACTTTCTTCACCGCAGGTGACAGGTTATCGAAACGGATCGTATGCGGCACGCCTTCTAGAAAGGCGAACATGTTCGTCAGTCCTTGTAGAAAACACTCCCGGTTTTGGGAAGGGAACACTTGAAACAGGAATGAATTGCTGTAAGGGAATGAGAGGACGAGGAAGGGCAAGATGACCTCTTTTCCCCTGTGCTTAAAAGGAGCTTCCCCAAAATCTACCTGTGCTGTGCCGGCCTTCGCCTCTAACGGTAAGGCAGTGTCATTGCTCTCGTCCAATAAGGCGGCTTTCCTTTTCGCCACATAGGCACGAATCGTACGGTCAGAGCCTTGGAATCCATGTTCCGAAACGAGAAGAGTATAGATTCGCTTTGCGGTTCTTCTGAACTTCTTTTTCTTCCCCATATCTTCAAGTAGCCATTGATCAACGATTGGTTTAACCGGATCCATTACATTGGCTTTCCTTATCTGTACAGACTTCACCTCCTGATTGAAATCCTCCATCTCCGAATACTTCTTGATTGTCCTGCGATCCATATTCATCTGTCTTGCAACAGAAGAGTAGGAGCGACCTTTTGTGTTTGTTTCATGTCTGATATAATTGACTTCAGCCATTGCTAACATCTCCTATATACCTCCCATGAACGTTATGCCCAAGGGGAGTGTATGTTTTTTAATAGATGTTGGCAAGTGGCTCTTTTTAATATGAGCATAAATTAGCTGCCATTTAGTACATTTAAATCATGCCATAAACAGTAAATTGGGGAACCCGTTATCTTATCAAACCAGAGAGAAACTGGTTGAGAAAGCGCATGCAGTTTTTACGAATGAAAGGCCCGGAACCCGAATTCAATGGGCAAGTCAGGTTTGGAAGTTTAGCCGGGAAATACAAATGGAAGATAAAATCATTACATACTCTAAGGAAACACGCGAATATCTGGTTGGTACGGTAACAAAACCATTTTCTCATAATCCTGCTATTATCAGTGATTACTACCCAAACGTAATCGGTGTGCAATGGGATTCTAAGCGAATCTCACGCGATGATCTTTCACAAGGTGCCAAAAACACACTTGGGGGTATTTCAACAGTATTTCGCGTAGACAGTTGGGCACAAGAATTTGAGAGTTTACTGCAGGGACAAGGATATACAACAACAGCGATTACACACGATGGTAATGACAACAGTGAAGAGAATGAAATGATTATCCAACAAGCGTTAACTATGCTTGAGGACGCTTTTGATAAACTTGATGCCTGGCAGATGCAAGACTTAGTCGGTGGTCTATTAGAGGCTATGGGGTATCAGGTTCGAATAAGCCCTAAAGGCCCTGACGGCGGTGTGGATATCATAGCCCATCGAGATGCTTTCGGATTCGAAAAGCCAGTTATAAAAGTACAAGTAAAGCATCGTAAAACTGCTGTGGGTGGCCCCGAAATTCAACAACTTTTAGGGGCTAACCCAATCAATGCAAATAGCTTGTTTGTTTCAACTGGTGGCTTTACACCGTCAGCAAAAAACGTGGCTCAACAAAATGGAGTGAAACTGCTCGACCTAACAGAATTGGTTGAGTTAGTGAGTGAGTGGTATGAAAAAATGACAGTTGAAAGAAAAGCGTTGATTCCTCTTAGAAAAATATATGTGCCAGTGTAAATGCATTTAATACATCGTTGATTTGAAGTAGGAGGAAATTATTATGGCTCAACTGGAAAACATCGAAGCGATTGAGAAAAAGCTGTGGGAAGCGGCAGATACACTGCGGGCAAACTCCAACTATGCCAGTAATGAATACTTTATGCCCGTAATGGGCCTGATCTTCTTACGGCATGCCTATAGCCGATATTTATCAGTAAAAGATGAGATTGTGGCGAACTTGCCAAAACGCGGTGGGAAAACACGTGAGTTGACTAAAGAAGACTTCTCACAAAAAGGGGCAATTTTCTTAAGAGAAAAGGCTCAGTTTGATTACCTCGTTGCTCTCCCTGACAGTGAGGATAGAGCAAAAGCAATCATCGAAGCGATGGAATCCATTGAAGAGGATTACGAGACTCTGCGAGGCGTTTTACCTAAATCAGAATATCAAGAATTGGACAATGATGTATTGGGCCAACTCTTACGTACACTGAACCCTGAAGAATTAAAGAATGCAACGGGGGATATTTTTGGCCGTATTTATGAATACTTCCTTACCCAATTTGCTGACCAAAAGGCACACGACGGTGGAGAGTTTTTTACACCTGTTTCCTTAGTATCGTTTATTGCTAACGTGCTTGAACCAAAGAAAGGTACCATTCTCGATCCAGCATGTGGGTCGGGGGGGATGTTTGTTCAAAGTGCTCATTTTGTCGAGCGTCTCCAAGAGAACCCAACAGAACGGCTGACGTTTTATGGAATGGAAAAAAACCCTACAACTATTCGTTTGGCAAAGATGAATCTGGCTGTTCATGGATTAGAGGGGAATATACAAAAAGCTATTACCTACTATGAAGATCCGTTGGGGTTGAGAGGCGAAGTGGATTTTGTTATGGCTAATCCCCCTTTTAACGTGGATGAAGTAGATGCGGACAAGATAAAGCAAGATCCCAGATTACCTTTTGGTCTGCCCGGAATCAATAAAAACGGCAAAGTACCAAACGGAAATTACTTATGGATAAGCTACTTCTACAGCTACCTTAATGATACAGGTAGAGCAGGTTTTGTTATGTCGTCTCAGGCTTCCAGTGCTGGCCGAGATGAGGCAATTGTTCGTCGGAAGCTTATCGAAACGGGAGCGGTCGATATCATGGTAGCCATTCGCTCCAACTTCTTTTACACGCGATCTGTTCCATGTGAGCTGTGGTTCCTAAATCGAGCAAAACCAGAGCATCAGAAGGATAAAGTATTGATGCTGGATGCACGAAATATCTACCGTAAAGTAACCCGCAAAATTTACGACTTTAGTCCAGAACAATTACAAAATCTACTCTCAATTATCTGGTTATATCGAGGAGAAAATGAGAGATTTTCCAAGCTTGTTGAAAATTATTTGGAACGGACATTTGAAGAGGCTAAACGTTGTTTTAATCAGGTGGATGATAGAGGGAATAACATTAACCTGTTGAAAGGCTATATAGACGCAATCAATCAACTGCTACAAGTTTTAAAACCATTTCTGCAAACTGTTGAGGAAGAGGAAGTACATTCCACCGTACTTAAAGAACTAAAACAGGGATTGCGGGTCTTTTCAGATGATGTGGAAGATTTCTGCGTCATTCTTGAAAAGGAAAGAATAGACTGGGAGAGTCACACAAAGAGTTTCTCTGGAATTAAGGACGAAACTGAGCGACTTGTATCGTTAACTGATCAGAGTCGCGTTCTCGTAAAACAAGCTGACATGCTTTATAAGTTAGCTATCCGTTTGATTGAAGTCTGCGAAAACGAGTTAAATGCCAGAGAAAGCAAACTCTGGGTTAATCGTGAAGTAACGAAGGCACGGAAGGAAGCTGATATAGCTCGTCAAGAAGCTGTTGAGCAACTGAAAAAAGTACGCTACTTCCATAAACAGGCATTTTGGTTAACTGAACGTTTTCCAAATGGCGTTTACAATGATGTGGAAGGCCTTGTTAAACTGGTTGATAGAACGGAATTGGAAGAAAAGGACTGGAGTCTTACACCGGGACGTTATGTGGGTGTGGCACCTGAAGAAGTAGACGAGGATTTCGATTTTGAAGAGGCATTGAGGGATATTCATATTGAACTTGAAGGATTGAACGCAGAAGCGGTTGAACTTGCAAAAAATATTATGAAAAACTTTAAGGAACTAGGCTTATGAAGCAACGGTATATTTTATTAGGGAAAATAGCTCATGTAATATCAGGTTATGCCTTTAAGTCTCAGGATTTCCAGGAATCAGGTGTTCCTGTAATCAAGATAAGTAACATTAAACAAGAATCTATAACTTTTGAGAATTGTCAGTACTTGAATGAAGAATTTCTTTCTATTGATAAAAAGTATCATGTTAGTAATGGAGATATTTTAATTTCCTTGACGGGCTCACATCTTTCTCAACCCAATTCTGTAGTTGGTAGGATTGCTAGATATAGACATCCTTTTGATTCTCTCCTTAACCAACGCGTTGGGAAGATAATAGTGAAGGATACAAGCAAATATGTAGACACCTATATCTATTATTTCTTACTTCAAGATGACGTTCGCTATACTTTAGCGGTCAATGCTAAAGGTTCTGCTAATCAAGCGAATATTAGTCCATCTGACGTTGAAGGCTTATTGATTCCTGATTTTCCCTATTCCCTACAGAAACGCATAGCGGATATCCTATCCTCATACGACGACTTAATTGAGAATAATAAACGCCGTATTGCTCTCTTGGAAGAGTCAGCTCGACTACTCTACAAGGAATGGTTTGTTCATTTTCGTTTTCCCGGGCATGAGCATGTGAAAATTATTGATGGAGTACCAGAGGGATGGAGAAGAAGTACTCTAGATCAAATAGCAGAGATTGTTATGGGACAAAGCCCAGAATCAAAATATTACAATGAAACCGGAGATGGACTTCCTTTTCATCAAGGGGTAAGTGATTTTGGCGTAAGGTTTCCTAGCAATTCAATTTATTGCACAATAAAAAATCGGACAGCTGAACCAGGTGATATCCTGTTTAGTGTTCGAGCTCCGGTGGGAAGAATCAATATCGCACCTGAGTTGCTTGTAATCGGTCGAGGTCTAAGCGCAATTAGGGAAAAAAGTGGGTATCAATCTTTTCTGTTTTACCAACTCAAAAACCATTTCTTTAAAGAAGATATTATTGGCGGTGGAACTATTTTTGCGTCAATAACAAAGAAAGCTCTACAAGAAGTAAATCTATTGACACCACCGGTTCAACTTATAGAGGCATTTCAGAGGTATGTCTTGCCTATTGATAAACAAATAGAAATCCTACACAAGTCAACTGATAGCCTTAGAAAGGCCCGCGACATCCTACTTCCACGCCTGATGAAAGGGGAGATTCAATTGTGACTCGTATGAACGAAGATACGCTAGTACAAGAAACTACGGCCGAGTATATGCATAATGTACTTGGCTGGGAGAGCGTAAATGCTATTTCGGAAACGTATGGTACAGATGGTTTACTGGGAAGAACCTCTTCTAAAGAAGTTGTTCTTGTTCGTTACCTTCGGGAGAAGTTAGAGGAACTTAACCCTGGATTACCTTCCTCTGCCTACGAGGACGCAGTACGACAGCTTAAGGAATATAGCACGAGTCACAACATGCTGACTATTAACCGTGAAAAATATTCACTTTTGAAAGACGGTGTACTGGTTACGTATCACGACAGTAACAACGAACTCCAAAAAGATCGGTTGAGAGTATTCGATTTTAATAGAGCGGATCGCAATCATTTTCTATGCGTCCGTGAATTTTGGGTAAAGGGTGATATCTACACACGCCGTGCGGATATAGTTGGCTTCGTTAACGGCATCCCCTTATTGTTTATGGAATTAAAGAATGTCAATCGAGATATTCGTATTGCTTACGATCAAAACCTGAGCGACTACAAAGACACCGTACCACATTTGTTTCATCACAACGCATTTATTGTGCTGGGAAATGGGATCGAAGCGAAAATAGGATCGCTTTCCAGCCGTTATGAGCATTTTCATGAATGGAAGCGCCTTGCGGAAGAGGATAAGGGAGTAGTAGACATGGAAACGCTCCTGAAAGGTATTTGTGACAAGGACAACTTCATGGACTTGTTTGAAAACTTCATCCTGTTTGACGAGTCTTCAGGGGGAATCGTAAAGATTCTTGCTCAAAACCATCAGTTTCTTGGCGTAAATCGAGCGGTAAAGACGGTTACCGAACGTCATGAACGACAAGGAAAACTAGGGGTATATTGGCATACACAAGGCTCTGGAAAGAGTTATTCCATCATCTTTTTTACTCGAAAAGTTCATCGCAAACTTGGTGGAAACTTCACTTTTTTAATTTGTACCGACCGAGAAGACCTGGACTCGCAGATTTATAAGAGTTTTGCAGGTTGTGGACTCGTCAGCGATCGCGATCCTTGCAGAGCTTCTTCTGGTGAGCATTTAAGAGCGTTGTTTACTCAGCATAAACCCTACATTTTTACACTGATTCAGAAGTTTAACCAAGATGTTGACCCCAACCAGCCTTATTCAACCCGAGACGATATCATTGTAATTAGTGACGAGGCACATCGAACACAATACGGACGATTGTCATTGAATAGACGCAACGCTTTGCCGAACGCTAGCTACATTGGATTTACTGGTACACCTCTGTTCAGTAATGACGAAATCACCCGTCAAACATTTGGTGATTATATCTCTACTTATGACTTCCAAAGGGCCGTAGAAGACAAGGCGACTGTCCCGCTTTATTACGATGCACGTGGTGACAAACTGGGAGTTGCAAAGAACGAGTTAAACGAGCGTATTGCAGAGAAACTGGAACAGTTCGAATTTGAAGACATTGATGTAGAGCAACGGCTGGAAAGGGAATTAAAACGAGATTATCATGTCTTTACAGCAGGTGAACGTTTGGAGCAGATAGCCAAAGATTTTGTGGAACACTATTCAACTGCTTGGGAAACGGGTAAGGCAATGCTGGTTTGTATAGACAAGATTACGTGTGTTCGTATGTACAATTATATTCAGAAATACTGGAAAGAACGAACACAGCAATTGGAATTAGATGTGCGAAATAGCCTCAATGAACAAGACATGATTTATCGGCAACGACAGGTCAATTGGATGAAGGAAACACAAATAGCAGTTGTAGTAAGTGAAGAGCAAGGCGAAGTAGCCAAGTTCCAAAAATGGGATTTGGACATTAGACCACACCGTAAACTGATTAAAGAGGGATTCGAAAATAGTAATGGTGAACGCATCGATCTTGAGTCTGCTTTCAAAAAAGCGGAGCACCCATTTCGTGTAGCGATTGTATGTGCTATGTGGCTTACAGGATTTGATGTTCCGAGTTTATCCACGCTTTATCTCGACAAGCCGTTGAAGGCGCATACTCTGATGCAGACGATCGCTCGTGCAAATCGTGTGAGTGAAGGCAAAAATAACGGAATGATCGTTGACTACTGCGGTATTTTCAAAAACCTGCGGCAAGCATTAGCTACTTATGCTGGGCAAGGGGATAGTGGACGAGATTTTACAAGTGGCGATGTTGATCCTACAAAACCGGCAACCGAATTGATACCGGATTTGGAAGAAGCTATTTCTTTCGTCCGTGCGTTCTTAAAAGAAGGCGGGGCTTCACTAGATGATATTATTGAGAAGACCGGGTTTGAACGAAATGCGGCGATTGTGGCGGCAAAAGACGTAGCAAATCAAAATGATGAGACACGCAAACGTTTTGAGATCATGTGCCGTGCAGTTTTTAAGAAATTTAAGGCTTGCCTAAATGAGGAGAGGGTAAACGATTATCGCAGGGATTATGATGCAATCAACATCATTTACCGGAGCTTAGAAAAAGATCGTCAACAAGCAGATATAAGTGATATTATCCGGCAACTACATGAAATTGTAGACGAAGCAATTGTAACTGCTCCAGCACAAGTCAAAGAAGAAAGTACACCATACAATATTGCTAATATCGATTTTGAACGCCTACGCAAGGAGTTTGAAAAGAGCCCTGCAAAGAATACAACTGTTCAAAATCTTAAGAATGCAATTGAAAACAGGTTGGCTCGCCTACTAAAGCAGAATCCACTCCGTACAAACTTTCAGCAACACTATGAAAAAATTGTTGAAGAGTACAACCGTGAAAAAGACCGTAGTACGATTGAGAAAACGTTTGAGGCTTTGTTGAAGCTAGTTCAAGAACTGGGTGAAGAAGAAATCCGAGCAGTGCGCGAGGGTTTGGATGAGGAAAGTCTCGCCATTTTCGACCTTCTAAAGAAACCAGATCTGAGTAAAAAAGAAACTAATAGAATAAAAAATGTAGCGGTACAATTGTTGCAGACGTTAAAGGAAGGTAAATTGAAAACGGAACGTTGGAAAGAAAAAGAATCAACACGTGATGCTGTTTTCAGTACTATACGTGACTTCCTTTGGGACGATACAACTGGATTGCCAGTGGACAGCTTTACCGATGACGAAGTGACCGAAATGAGCCATCGTGTATTCCAGCATGTTTTCTATGCGTACCCAACTTTGCCTTCGCCTATTTACAGTAATATTTCATGAGGATAAGCTCACATTGCTGACGAAGGATTCTTTCAAGGTATATATCCTATGGGGCATAATGATGGATGTGCTAAGTAGTGAAAAAAGGGGAAGATGAAATAGCCATTCCCCAGATGTTGATGTATTATGGAATAAAAAGGAGCTCTTTGGAGTCGCAAATTTTAGTCCTAGAAGGGAGATTTACCAGTGTCTCCAATTCCAGATTTTATTGATGGTTATCATTTACCACCTGGAGAACATGAATGTTCATTTGACGAAATAGAACAAAGGTTTGTTAATAATCCGCAAAGGCAGAAAGTATGGTCGGATTATAAGCGATTGTATGACCGTTTAAGTTCCCTTGGCCTTAATCCTAAGTCAGTATTGATTGATGGGAGTTTTGTGACGGGAAGAGAACAGCCAGGAGATGTTGATTTCGGAGCATTATTTCCCCCAAGTGTGGTTAAACAAGCCCTCAGTAATGTCCAGGATTCGCATGATAAAGAAGCAATAATGATGTTTAATAATCCAAATAATCAAATTGTAATTAGAAATTTATTTGGTGCCCATATGCTGGTTGCTCCCAATGAGTTTGGGTTACGTCAAATTTCGAAGTTATTCAGAACAGGGGGAGACCAGTTCGGTAAACTTAGAGATCGAGATCCAAAAAGGGATCCCGACTGGGTAATAATTCCTAAAGAAAAGGGTATACTTAGAGTGAATTTATAATTGAAATGGGTGTATAAATATGATGAGCCCAAATACTCCCCTGATAATTGAGGCATTGAATGATTTAAAAGAAGCGAAGGAGTATTTAAAGAGTATTCAAGAAGAATTCAAAGATGATCCGGAGCTTTTAGGCTTTTATGAGCCATCGGCAAAGGAAATCGTTAGGCAATATGAAGCCCGTCTTAAATATGCACTTGAGCAAGAAGCTGGTTTTGATCTACAGTTTGACCAGAAAACCAAGGATGTTGAGATGTGGATTAGGCTTCAAGGAGAGAAGTTTAATCAAGGAATGGGGCCGATAGATGCGGTTGGGACTTTCCTTCATAAGCTAAACCAAGCAAGCCACAAAGTGATAAAATTACTCCAGGGAGATAATACAAGGTTTGCTCCATCCTTCTTTAATCTTGTAGCAACAGCAGAAGGCAGTCTAAAACTAGGTATAAGCAGATCTAATTTACATGAAGAAAGCAATGGTCAACTTCATATTGGAGTAGAAGATCCTTGGGAAGAATTTAAAATAATAAATCAGCAAAATGAAAAAGCAATTAAAAGTCTTCAATTACTTATTAGGGCGTTGGATATTGAAAATGAAAACTCAATGAATGAATTACAAATGGAACTACAGAATCAAAATGATCTATTAAAACTTTTGCATTATGCTAAAGAGATAACACCAAGTATCCGATCATCTATTGAACAAATTTCTTTCGAAGGGCCAGCAGTACCAAAAGAAGAGAAAGTTATCGTCGTCAATAAGCAGACAAGAAAACTGTTATCCGAGAGATCAAAAGGACTAAAGAAAGATATGCAATATGTTGAGGGCAGAGCCCTAATAAGACAGCAAGATATGGACGCTCAAATCCTTACTGCAAGGCCATTAGTTCTAGATGATAATAAACAATATTCTGAAGTCAGATGTGTTTTTTCGTCACAATATGCTTCTGAACTACAAAATCTCTTAGGCAAGTTTGTAACTGTAAGTGGGTTTCTGATTTTTGGAGCAAACAACCAGCCATTGCGTTTGGAAATTGATGAGATAACTATTGAGGAAGAGTCATTTGAAGAATAAACACACTTGGGGCTGTCCAGAAAGTCAGCATAAACTGACTTCTGGGCGCCCCGTTTTTGTTGAATGTAAAAAATAAGCACAAAAAAACCGTCTTTTCTTGTAAAATGGAAGTTACCACACTACCAATTCAAGAAAGGACGATTTTCTTGCGTAATCGGACGACTACTAATCATGATTATACCATGCAACTGGCTCTTCCTCTACAGGATGTGGAAGAAAAAATGATGCCCACGCGACATCTTGCCCCTACCTTCAAACCGTACGACAACAAGCAGGCTCAGATGATTCTGGATTTGGAGATGTATGTTCCCACCCATCATGTGGCTCGTGTCATTGATGAAATGATCGAAGCCATTCCGGATCAGCAGTTGTTTGCTCATTACACGGGCGGAGGCCGCAGTTCCTACCATCCCAAAATGATGCTTAAGGTGATCCTTTACGGCTACTCACAAAAGGTTTATTCCTGCCGCGGTATTGAAAAGCTGTTGCGTGAGAACCTCCCGGCCATGTGGCTGGCGGCGATGCAGCAGCCTGACTTCCGTACCTTGAACGATTTTCGCGGCGTGCGCATGAAAGCGTTCATGGACGAACTGTTTGAAACGATGATCCGCAAGCTCATCGCGGACAACTACATTTCGATGGAGCAGTACTTTTTGGATGGCACAAAGATTGAAGCCGATGCGAACAAGTACTCTTTTGTGTGGAAAAAATCCACGCTTCGCTTCGAGGAAAAGCTCAAGGAAAAGGTGCAGGCCACCCTTGCGCATATTCATACGCTCACGCAGCAAGAAGCTGGCGAATATGCAGCGGCAGACCCGGAAGAGCTCCCTGCCAAGCTCGAAGAAGCAGCGGCCGTGCTGGAGGAAAGAGTCGAAGGCTTAACCGAACAGCTCACGCAGACCAGCGGCAGCGAAGAGCGGAAAGCCTTGCGCAAAGCGCGCAGTGCCTTGAAGAGGCCGCTGAAACAGATTCGGAAGGATTTCCTTCCTCGCTTCGCCAAGTATGAGCAGCAGAAAGCCTGCTTTGGCGATCGCAACAGCTACTCGAAAACCGATCCGGACGCCACGTTTATGCGCATGAAGGAAGATCACATGAAAAATGGCCAACTGAAGCCAGGCTACAATGTGCAAATGGCCACGGAAAACCAGTTTGTTTTGTTCTACAGCATCCATCAGCGTCCTACGGATACACGATGCTTTATTCCGCATATGGAGCGATTGGCGGCGTCTTCGTTGCCGATGCCCAAAACCGTGATTGCCGACGCTGGCTATGGCAGCGAGGAAAACTACTTGTATGCGATGGGCGAAGAAAAACAGCCGCGATTTGAGTTTCTCATACCCTACGGCAACTATTTGAAGGAGAAAACCCGACGATACCAGAAGGACATCCGGCACGCTTCCAACTGGACGTATGAAGAGCAGGATGATCGCTTTGTTTGCCCGAATGGTCGATACGTTCGCTTTAAGAAATACCAGACGAAAAAAAACGCTTCTGGCCTGGAGCAAAGCTTCAAGATCTATGAATGTGAGGATTGTAGCGATTGCCCGCTCAAGCTCTCGTGCACCAAAGCAAAAGGGAATCGCCAGGTACACTGGAACACGATATGGGAAGAGTTAAAGGCAAAGGCCAAAAGAGCCCTTGAGGATGACGAGAAGTCCGCGATCTATGCTCGGCGTAAAGTGGAGGTAGAAAGCGTGTTCGGTCACCTCAAGGGCAACCGGTCGTTCCGACGGTTCTCCTTACGGGGGCTGGACAAGGTTCACGTCGAGTTTGGGATTGTGGCATTGGCCCACAATCTATTGAAAGTGGCAGGCATCCGCCTCGCTACTTTCCTGCAAAAGCAGCCGCACAAAAAAGTTGGACGGAAAACATTACGTTTTTCCGCCCAACTTTTTATTTTGGGGACTTATTGGACAGCCCCTTTTCGTTAACAACGCGGAAAGCCATTAACTGGCAACAAACAACTTTCTCTCGCTGCCTAATAACCAGCGAGGCGCTACCACTCCATCGCCCGTGTGGCGTGACTAGCGCTCACTTCTAGCGGGATACGCCGGAGGTCTCCGCCTGGGGCCAAAGGAAGAAGATCAATCAGGCTAGGTAACGGGTCAGCGCGTCACTCCGCGAATCCGGTACCGAACTCCAAATGAGTGACTGCGCTCGGAGATGCTTATGTATCGCCGTTTTCGGACGGGGGTTCGAATCCCCCCGCCTCCACCTTACATAAAATATAAGTCACCTTCATGGCTGTGACTTGAACCATATATTTGCCGAATCGGCAAGATTATGCTTCAGAAAACTTTAGTGTTACTGCTAATACATAATGTCCTCCAGTTGACGGCATAAGTTGTCCTGCTGATGACGGACAAACTGTCCGACTGAATTGATGAAAAAAAGGGGGAGAATCATGATAATTCTCCCTGTATAACACGCTTGACCATATGATCATCGATGATCCGATGTTTGTTCTGTGAGCCGTAGATCAGGCAGTGCGTGCAGGCTTTGTTGATCATGCGAGCGGCTCCACTGGAGAAACGGTAAATGTCGTCGATCGCACCTTCGGTAAATATGTCATGCTCCGCTCCAGCATAAGTTAAATGCCGCTGAATATATGCACCGGTCTGGGCCCGATCGTAATGCGGCAGCTTCCGCTGCAAATCGATGCGCTGACGAATGGCAGCATATGCCTGAAGATTCAGGCGATCCCATAGTTCGCTTTGGCCTACGAGAATGAGTGCCATCGGGCTCTGGGCGTCCATCTTGAAATTCAGCAGGAAACGTACCTCCTCCAGCATTTCGCGGTCGAGAAGATGGGCCTCATCAATGACAACGACCGGCTGAAGCCGATGAATGCCGCGCATGAGCTCGATCTCGCGATGAAGCTGGCGTTTGGCGTCACCTCGGTAGAACTTTGACTCGCAACCGAGTTGCTCGAGCAACCCTTTGTAGAAGTGTCTCGGCGTCAGCTTGGAGTCCGACAGGTAGAGCACCTTGTACGTAGCAGGATCGAGCACCTCGGTAAACCGACGTATCGTCGTTGTCTTGCCTGTTCCGCAGTCGCCGGTAACAACGGCAAACCACTGCCGTTCGGCTGCGTACGTAAGACGCCCGAGGGTTTCTTCCAGTATGTCTGACTCGTACAATTCGTTTGTCGGAATATCCCTCGAAAATGGAGAACAATGGAGGCCATAAAAGGATTCAAACATGGCTGTCCTCCTTGCTCACCCGGCGATAGGCTACGGCAGGTGCCTGGTTGACCTTACGGTCCCGGCTGCGATCTTCTGCGGCAGCAAGCAACCTTGACGTATTAGCTGGCAATCTGTTTAGGTGTTCCGGCAACGGCGGACGCTTTCCTGCACGTTCGCCGATGACGAGTTCCCGTACACGCCATGGCGTATGCCCCTCATACTCGATCGTGAGCTCGGTGATATCCGCAGGGTCGTAGACGACATCCACTGTGCAGCCGATGAATGGAAGGCCAACCTCGTACTTGCGATCCATGAAACTGATGCAACCTGACTTGTCGACCTTACGTGTTTCACAGTGTAAGAAGGCATTCGCGAGCTCATCTGGATCCACGAAACGTAGGGCCTTCTTGTCGCTGCGGAAGGCACTTTCTGGACTTCGTTTGTTCTCAAGCGCTGAGTGCGGCTTGTTCTGGTAGCACTCTGACAACCACACGGCAAAAAGCTCATTCAGCCGTTCCAGTGTCTTCGGTTTTTCAAGCGCCACCTCACTCAGGAACGCGTCGACGACGCGATTGAAACGCTCGACCTTCCCTGTGGCCTCCGGCGAATAAGGCTTCGCGAACAGAAGTCGAATACCGAGCTTGGAGCATGCGCGGGTCATCCACTTCGTGCGGTATTGCTTGCCGTTGTCAAAATAGACCGATTCAGGCACGCCGAACTTCTGGATCGCCCGGCGGAAGCAGTTCTCCACGATGGATTTGTCCATGACTGGATAGAACTCACCATGCAACACAAACCGCGTCGCATCGTCGATGAACGTGACAAGGAACACTTGCTTCATCGAGCCAGCCGGACCGATGGGCAGATACGGGCCGTATTTGATGTCTGAATGCCAGAGACGATTGCGATAGCGCTGTTGAAAACGCCTTGCGGCCACTCCTGATTCCGCATACATGCGCATGTGGCGTGTGCTGTAGCCGCGCTGCGCAAGCTTCTCCTGGAGCGTACTGCGTTTGATTTCACCAGGCTGGATTCGTCCTTCCCATTCGAGGATTTGAATGAGCTGGGCCACGCTTCTGCTGGGTACCTCACGGCGTAGCAGAATGGCCTGTTCCAATACCTCTGGTGGAATGGTTGCATCTGACGGTTGCCGCCCTTTGCCTTTCGGCTTTAGCCCTCCAAACCCCTCTTGGCGATACTTTGCCAAATACCGGCGCAGCGTCCGTTCGGAGATACCTGTCTGCTCGCAGATCCTGGCCTTGATCTCACGGGCCTTGGCAGGATCGAGTCCTTCTGCCAAGAGCGGAGACAGCAGTTGTACACGCTCCGCCGCAATGGCCTCAGCTTTCTTTTGATCTTTCATGTTCTTAGCACCTCACTTGGTAGACTTCGAGATGAGTCTACCGCAGGGCTAAGTGGACAAGAATGCAGAACGGGTATGTACCCACAAATTTGAATTGACGATGGGGCGGACAATTCTCGCCAGCCAGCCGGGGGCGTCCCCAACGTAGTGTCCGATACTGTGATGTGCAGACTGTGAAGATACGGACGATTTCCCCACAGGGTCCTGATGAAAGCGAATGGTGATCGATACCAAACACCCCAGCCAGTATGAGCACTGCTCATGAAACCAGTTCTTCCAACGCAACAGGGTAGCGTCGTCAGACGCTACGGAAGATAGCGTATCCGGTTCTGAAATCACTTGCTCGATACATGATGATTCATACCGTTTGTATGGCACGATACAATCTGGAAGCTCATGGTGAATTTTCTGGCAGTGCGAACAACGCAACCGTCGGATGACAAGCAGGCGGTCTTCCCCACCCTCACTCACGATCTTCCTCCTCCGGCTACCAATAACATTCATCTCTTCTCCACAGCAAGGAGAGGGAACCACCTCTGCACATCTAACGAAAAACGCCGGGTACCTTCTCAATCAGCTCATAATTTGATACAATGATCATGGTGTTTTTTGGGGATGCATCCCGTGGACCTGTTCCAGCAGGCTCACATCATGGGAGGCATCCTTTTTCCTTTTCAATGATAAGGTCATTATATTCAGCAACGATTGGACAGGCAATTCCGTCAGCAACTGGACATTATGTTTGAGCCGCAACACGAATAAGGAACTAGCCATAAAATCCATACTAACAGACTGAATTTATGGAATTGCTTGATCTGGTTCTCCTTCTTCCTCCATAAGACGAAGCTGGCCCATACAGTGTGGAAAAACATCAGAACCAATGCTATCAACCCAGTAATGCCATGTAAATTTAAAACTGTACTTTCTGCGAGCAGCTTCATAAAGGTAGTTCCTACTGTATCAAATAGTAGCCCAAGGCCAAAATAAGCAAGGTGTTTCATTTGGAGCTGGCCGGAACGCTTTTCACTCCATACACCAATCGTATATGAGAGTAGTGCAAGATTGATAAAAATAACTGCGAACGCTAACAACTTAGATCATCTCCTGTGTTACATTTTTGATTACGCTTATGAGTGTAGTGCAGGAAAATGAACAAAAGATGAATAACCGTTTAGTGTTATTTAACATCATCACCATGATCTGGTTAAATGACCTTTCGATGGTCGTCATTATCTTAACACTTGTAGCATTCGGCGGAGTTTTTTTCCGTCATCAATATCGAAAGCGAACCGCTGGCGAAGCTTATTTCGAAATGTTGATGGCACCCCATGAGTCAGGGTTGCGATCCCAAGTTTAATCAAAGTAACTTTATTTACTCGCTTGACAAAAAATATTTTTTATATTTATAATCAGTTCAAACATTTACATACGATTATTTACCAATAGATGGCGTGGAAGAGGACGAGTAGAATCAGGCTCTGATGCCAGAGAGCCGTCCCGTGGCTGGAAGGACGGTCATCACCCTTATTCGAATATCACCTCTGAGCTTTGTCTGCGAACGACACAATTGTGTAGCAGTAGTGGGCAACGACATGGTTCTCGTTACTGAACCGAAGTCTGAACTGGCGATCTGTCAGGGACGATCTTCTTAAGTCTGCCTTTTGTAAAAGGGGCGGAGAAGCTGAGTGGTACCGCGAGACTCTCGCCTCAGCAACCAATCGGTCCGAACATTGGATGAAATTCAATGTCACCGCATGGTTGTGTGAGGCGGGAGTTTTTTATTGGAAAGGATGACGGTTCATGATTGACGGAGAAATTGCGATTATCATACCAAAACCCATAAAACCAAAACCCATAAAAGAAAAAATAGTGTGGAAGAGGACAAGTAGAATCAGGCTCTGATGCCAGAGGGCCGTCCCGTGGCTGGAAGGACGGTCATCACCCTTATTCGAATATCACCTCTGAGCTTTGTCTGCGAACGACACAATTGTGTAGCAGTAGTGGGCAACGACATGGTTCTCGTTACTGAACCGAAGTCTGAACTGGCGATCTGTCAGGGACGATCTTCTTAAGTCTGCCTGTTGTAAAATGGGTGGAGAAGCTGAGTGGTACCGCGAGACTCTCGCCTCAGCAACCAATCGGTCCGAACATTGGATGAAATTCAATGTCACCGCATGGTTGTGTGAGGCGGGAGTTTTTTTATTTTATCTCAGACTGAATATTTGAAAGGTGGTGTTTTGGATGTGAGCAAAACAAGAATCATTGGTGTTCATGCATGGAAAATGGGTACCGAAGAGCCAAGCAACTGTTTCCATGTTTGATCATGGTAAGTAACGAACCAGATCATGCAGGAATTCCGAAAGCTGACCAAGTTGTATGGAAGCAAGGTGCAAGGACTTTCCGAGTGTACACTCGATTAAGGAGATGATGACAAAGTATGGAACAACCAAAAAACGATGCCACCGTGGATATGACTGGTGCCAAGAAAGTAATTGAGACATTAAAGCAATTAGGGGTAGATACTGTATTTGGCTACCCGGGCGGAGCGATATTGCCGATTTATGATGCCCTGTATCAAAGCGGGATTCGACACATTTTAACCAGGCACGAACAAGCAGCAATCCACGCAGCAGAAGGGTATGCCAAGGCCACCGGGAGAGTCGGGACAGTCATTGCCACCTCAGGTCCAGGAGCCACGAATCTGGTAACAGGTATTGCAGACGCCTATATGGATTCGGTTCCCCTTGTCGTCATAACAGGCCAGGTTGCCTCCTCATTCATCGGTACAGACGCATTTCAAGAGGTGGATGTGATCGGAATCACGGCACCAGTGACAAAATACAGCTTTCAGGCACGTACACCGGAAGAACTGCCAAGCTTGCTTGCGGAAGCGTACCAGATTGCCTCAACGGGTAGACCAGGTCCGGTCCTTATTGATATCCCGAAGGACATCGCGAGTACCCATTGCATATACCAAACTGCCTTACCTGCTACGAAACGGATCAAGCAAACGATATCTGAAATCGATAGGGATCAAATGGAAGCAATCCGTCAGGCAATCTCACAGGCGAAACGACCACTTCTTTACATCGGTGGAGGGATTATAAGTGGGAACGCTTCCGAGGAATTACGCCGATTTGCCAAGGAAACGGGTATTCCAGTCTGTTCGACATTGATGGGATTGGGAGCGTATCCTCCTGATGACTCCCTGTTTCTTGGGATGCTGGGTATGCATGGAACGTATGCTGCCAATATGGCTGTGTATCATTGTGATCTCTTGTTGGCATGTGGTGTCCGCTTTGATGACCGGGTTACAGGGAAACTAGAGCGATTTTCTCCACAGTCCACAAAAATTCACATTGATATCGACCCGTCTGAACTGGGTAAAATCGTTCCTGTTGACTATTCACTGGTATGCGATGTGAAAACAGCCCTACAAGCTTTGTCACTTCCTTCTCCAATACCTGATTGTGAGAATTGGAGAACGCAGGTGCAGCAGTGGACGCATGAGTATCCACTTTCGTATGACCAGGTTCAGGCTCGTGCATTGAAGCCACAATTTGTCATTGATTTGTTGAGTAACATCACGGATGGAAATGCAATCGTCACAACGGAAGTAGGACAGCACCAGATGTGGGCGGCACACTATTACCGTGCCAAGAAGCCTCGAACGTTTCTCACATCTGGAGGACTCGGTACGATGGGATTTGGTTTTCCTGCCGCGATAGGCGCTCAAATTGCCATGCCTGAATCAACCGTTGTTTGTATCGCTGGAGACGCCTCTTTTCAGATGAATATCCAGGAATTGCAGACAATTGCCGAACTAAACATCCCTGTGAAGGTGTTTATTATCAATAATCGCTTCCTTGGAATGGTAAGGCAGTGGCAGGAGATGTTTTATGAAAATCGTTTGTCAGAGTCACAGATTGGTGGTCCAGATTTTGTCAAGGTAGCTGAGGCGTTTTGCGTGAAAGGATTACGTGCCGCAACAGTGGCTGATGCGGAGCTTGTCATTAAAGAAGCCCTAGCTCACCCGGGCCCTGTCGTCGTGGATTTCTTGGTAGAAGAGAGCGAGAATGTCTTTCCCATGGTACCACCAGGCAGAGCGAATAGCGAATTAATCGTGAAAGGGTGGGAAGAGTGAACGAACAAACGATCCAAATGATGGTGGTCAATCACCCGGCAACTTTTATTCGAATCCTTGGTGTATATTCTCGTCGAGGAATTCGGATTGATCGTATGTCCATAAATAGAGCAGATCAACAGCATCTATCCAACGTAAGGATTACCGTCCAATGCGATTCCAGCATGATCGATCAGCTCATCAAGCAGTTAGCAAAGCAAATAGACGTGATCAACGTTTTTAAATGCTCGGACCGTAACATTGCTTCTAAAAATAACAACCAAACGAAAGAGTGAGCGATAATGAAGTTGTACTATGACCATGATGTAAACATGGAACTTCTAAAAAATAAAGTGGTTGCGGTGGTAGGCTATGGCTCTCAGGGACATGCTCAGGCACAAAACCTGCGTGATTCTGGTATCACTGTATTGATTGGGCTGCGTACTGGCCGCTCCTGGCAGCAAGCCGAAAAAGACGGCTTTGAAGTCGTCAGCGTAAAAGAAGCGGTTCGCCGCTCTGACGTCGTGCAGATGTTACTTCCGGATGAACAACAGGCTCGGGTATACCGGGAAGAAGTGGCACCAGAGCTTCGTGCTGGACAAATGTTATTGTTTTCACATGGCTTCAATATTCATTTTGGCCAAATCGTACCGCCGGAGGAGGTTGATGTAGCCATGGTCGCACCAAAAAGCCCAGGTCATTTGGTGCGTCGGGTGTACTCCCAAGGCGGTGGAGTTCCAGGATTGCTTGCCGTTCACCAAGATGCAACAGGGCAAGCGAAGGAGATATCACTCGCTTATGCAAAAGCAATTGGTTGTACTCGCGCAGGGGTATTCGAAACAAGCTTTCGTGAAGAGACGGAAACGGATCTGTTTGGGGAGCAAGCTGTTTTATGCGGTGGCATGACAGCATTGGTAAAGGCAGGATTCGAGACGTTGGTAGAAGCAGGCTATCGTCCGGAGATCGCCTACTTTGAATGTCTGCACGAGCTAAAGCTAATCGTAGACTTGATGTATGAAGGCGGTTTATCCCGTATGCGTCACTCTATTTCTGATACAGCCGAATATGGAGATTACGTCACGGGATCACGCATCGTTACGGGGGATACGAAAAAAGAAATGCGCCAAGTATTAACCGAAATTCAGCGTGGGGAATTCGCCAAGAAGTGGATTTTGGAAAATCAAGCCGGTCGCCCTCTTTATCATGCAATGAAGCAAATGGATGCGAACCACCCTATTGAAGAAATCGGTGGAAAACTGCGAGCCATGATGAGTTGGATCGGAAAATAGGATTCGTGGAGCCTACCATTTGATTCGCATGCTATCTCCAGAGTAGATGACAAAAGGGGTCGTCTGTGCGAGTGCAGGCAATCACGCGCAAGGTGAAACGTAAATGAGTGACTGCGCTCGGAGATGCTTATGTATCGCTGTTTTACCCCTGCGGGGCACTAAGGTCGGACGGGGGTTCGAATCCCCCTGCCTCCACCAATACATAAGATTAGCCGCCTTCATGGCGGCTTTTTATTGTGTGTTGATCAAAACTTTCCCGCTGTGGCAAACTTATGCATGAATAATTTCGATGAAGACCTCTGATTTTTTCACTATAAATGCATGCATAACAGAAAATAAAAGTCGCCTACGGGTGACTTTTTATTTTATAAGTGGGAAATTATTATGTACAAGCAATTGTCGCCGGTCGATCATCGAAAGTGCCATAATGCAAGAAAACCACCTCATCCGGGTGGTTTCTTCTTTGCAGAATAGAGTTAGCCATTCTTGAAACACTACCAGTTTAATTCCCATGATCTATGTCGTTGTGATGGTTGACACATTCGTAAAGATCAAGTAGTATATACACATACCCCCATGGGTATTAATTTTTGGAGTCATATATACCCCCATACGTATTTGTTTGGGGTTATCAACACCAAAAAGAACATAATAAAACCAAACATGGAGGAGGTCAGTAAAAATGGTTACTGCCACAATGAAGGCGATGACTTCGGAACAGCTGACAAAGAAGCTGCTGAAGAACGAAGAGTTGTTCATACTCGACGTTCGCAATACATCGGAGTATGACAATTGGAGAATTGAAGGCGGGAAGATTGATATCATCAACATCCCTTACTTTGATCTGCTGGATGGGGTGGATCCTGCACTGGATAAAATCCCAAACGGGAAAGACATCTTGGTGGTTTGCGCGAAAGAGGGCTCTTCTAAGTTTGTGGCTGAGCAGCTGGTCGAAGCCGGCAGAACAAACATCTACTACTTAGAGGGCGGCATGAAGGCTTGGAGCGAATATTTGGAGCCTGTTAAGGTGGGCGATTTGAAAAACGGCGGAGAGCTGTATCAATTCGTCCGAATCGGGAAAGGCTGTTTGTCTTACATGGTGATCTCCGGCAAAGACGCAGCCGTGATTGATGCCGTACGGATGACCGATGTATTCGAGCAGTTTGCTAAGGAGCACGGCGTTCAAATCAAGCATACGCTTGATACACACCTGCACGCAGACCATATTTCCGGAGGAAGACGGTTAGCCGAGAAAATGAATGCCAAGTACTGGCTGCCGCCGAAGGATGCGACAGAGGTGACCTTCCCATATGAACCGCTTGAGGACGGGGACGTAATTACCGTTGGGAACACGGAAATCAGAATGAAAGCCCTCTATTCCCCGGGGCACACGGTCGGCAGCACATCCTTTCTTGTGGATGATCAGTACTTGCTTACCGGAGACATCTTGTTTGTTGCTTCGATCGGCCGACCCGATCTTGCGGGGAAAGCGGAGGATTGGGTCAGCGATCTGCGGAAAACGCTGTATCAAACGTACAAGAATCTGTCTGAGGATCTGATTGTTCTCCCAGCGCATTTCGGCCAAGTGACGGAGCTTGGGGAAGGCGGGAAGGTGTCCGCAAGATTGGGCGATTTGTACCGTTCCAACCCAGGGCTGAACATTCAAGACGATCAAGAATTCAGAGTGATGGTCACGGAGCATCTTCCGCCGCAGCCGAACGCTTATCAGGAAATCCGCCAAACGAACATGGGCAAAATGACGCCGAATGAGGAAGAGCAACGTGAGATGGAGCTGGGACCGAATCGTTGCGCAGTTCACGACAAATAAGAAGTGGTTACACTTCCCAGAAGGAAATTGACAACACAGATAGCCACAATATATACCCATACCAGTATATGAAATATTGAAAGAAGGACTTTCAATGGAACTCGATGTAGTGTGGATTCTCACTTTGTTTGCAATAGGCTTCGTTGGGTCCTTCATTTCCGGAATGGTCGGGATTGGCGGATCCATCATCAAATACCCGATGCTGATGTACATTCCGCCTGCGCTTGGCTTCGTTGCTTTTACGGCACAGGAAGTTGCGGCGGTGAGCGCGGTTCAGGTGTTCTTCGCAACGCTAGCCGGCATCTTCGCTTACCGGAAAGGGAATTTTATCAATAAAAATCTTGTGTTTTACATGGGCATTCCCATTATTATCGGAAGTTTTCTTGGAGGTTACGGCTCCAAGTTTCTCCCAGACAGCGCGATTAACTTGACCTATGCCGTGCTTGCGTTGATTGCCGCGATGATGATGTTTATGCCGAAGAAAGGCGACGATGCCACGGACCTGTCGAATTTGCAGTTCAATAAGGGATTGGCATCCGTCTCTGCGGGACTCGTTGGAATTTTGTCAGGAATTGTCGGTGCAGCCGGAGCCTTTATCACGGTGCCGATTATGCTCGTACTGCTCAAGATCCCGACAAGGATAGCAATTGCTTCTTCCCTGGCCATCACCTTCATTTCCTCCATCGGGACGACGGTCGGGAAGGTGATGGGTGGACATCTGCTTTGGATCCCGTCGATCGTCATGGTAGTGGCCAGCATTATTGCTTCACCCCTGGGTGCAAAAGCAGGGAAGACGATGAATGTGAAAGTACTTCAATGGATCCTTGCAGGGCTGATTACAGCTACCGTTGTTAAAATTTGGTTTGATATCTTGATGTAAGGAAGGTGAATCATCTGGCAGGCAAATCTTCAAAGGATATTCTTCCTCATGAAGTAAAACGTCGGTTGTTGGAGTGGGACGGGGATGTTTCACATGACTAAGGTTGGGAGGTATGTAGAATGACAGCCGTAATCCAAACGAATCGTGTTGTCGATTGTGAAGGCTTGGCTTGCCCGATGCCTGTCGTGAAAACCAAGAAAGCCATGGAAGAAATTCAGTCTGGTGAAGTGTTGGAGGTACGCGCCACGGACAAAGGCTCCGTAGCCGATCTGCAAAGCTGGGCGAACCGCACAGGCCACCAGTATATCGGGTTGAAGGAGGAGGACGGAGTGTTCCGTCACTTCCTAAGGAAAGCGTCGGAGCATGAGACGAAACGCGAAACAAAGTACCCGCATGTTGTAAGTAATGAGGAATTGGCAGATAAACTTGCTTCCGGGGAGAAGATCAACGTACTGGATGTGCGGGAGCCTGCGGAATACAGCTTTGAGCGGATTCCTGGAGCGATCTCCGTACCAATGGGAGAGCTGGAGGAGAAGCTAAAGCAGCTGCAGCCCGATCAAGAATACTATGTTGTCTGCAGAACGGGTACCCGAAGTGATATGGCATGCCAATTGCTTTCAGAACGCGGGTTTTCCAAGGTAAAGAACGTAGTTCCCGGTATGTCCGGGTGGCAAGGCGCGACAGAACGAGACGAGTAAATTTATATACCTATAAGGAGGCCAACAAAACATGGCAAACAAAAGAGTGGCAATTATTGCATCGTCCGCAGGTTTGGAAACCGCGTATAAGGTGTTGAACATCGCAACAGCCGCAGCAGCATTAGACGCAGAAGTAGGGATTTTCTTCACCTTTGAAGGTTTGTCGATCATTCATAAGAATTCAGAGCAGATGCTTCAACTTAAGCCGGAAAATGCGGGTTTAACGGAGGGCTTTAAGAAGGCGAATGTTCCGACCATCGGCCAACTGCTTGAGATTGCAAAGGAATCCGGCGTGCGCATGATCGCTTGCCAGATGACGGTTGATGTCATGGGACTCGACAAGGAAGATTTCATCGATGGCATTGAACTTGGAGGAGCGGCGGCTTATCTCGATTATGCCTTTGATGCGCAAGTCACATTACATTTCTAATCAATAGCGTTGCATTAAATTCGAACCCTTCTCTGTTATTCTAAATTGTGCTAAAAATGTTAAATTAAAGACGTCCATTGCAAGAAAAAATCTCCATAATTAGGGTAGCAGGTAGTCCTGTCCAAATCCCTAATCATAGGAGATCACGCATGGACAAGGATACACTACTTTCGTCATTTGGTAAATGGGTTGCACCCTTAAATGCAAAAATAATTTCCGACTGGACCACAGAAACCGGCGAAGACAAGTATGTGAAGAAGCTTACCACTCTAGCGTACCTTCTCATCTTCATGGACGCTCAGCTGAATCAGCGCAAGGCTTTGCGGGACATTGTCACCGAAATTGAGAATAACGAAGCCTTCCAGAAAGAACTCGGCATCACCTCCATCAGTATTTCGCAGCTTTCCAGGAAGAACAACAAGCTGTCGCCGGAACTTTTACAGCAGCTATTTGTCGATCTGGTCGCTCAGGTCACTCGCATTCGCACGCCTGCCGCTGGGCGAGTCGGTACGGTTAAACTGCTGGATTCCACGACCATGAGTCTGTGTCTTAGCAAGTACAAGTGGGCAACGTACCGGAAAACGAAAGCCGGCGTGAAACTCCACTTACGCGTGACCTTCTGTGATCCGGATACGGTCTATCCGGAGAAGGCCGTGCTCACTCCGGCCAAGCCGTCAGATCGCACCCAAATGGATGCGCTCATCGATGAAACCGGCGCTACTTATGTATTTGACCGCGGCTACGTGGACTACGAGAAATACGACCAGTACTGCTGGGATGGAGTCTTCTTCGTTACTCGGTTGAAAGACAATGCTATTGTCGAAGTGATGGATGAATTTCCAACAGCGGAAGGCTCGGTCATGACTCGGGATCGCATGGTGAAGATCGGCAAAGGGGCCAAACAGATGAAGCATGTTCTTCGCCTCATCGAAACCGTCGATTTAAAAGGAAATCCCATCCGAATCATAACGAACCGATTCGATCTGACCGCTGAAGAAATCGGCGACTTGTACCGCAATCGCTGGAAGATTGAAACCTTCTTCCGATGGTTGAAGCAGCATCTGAAGTTGACGCGATTCTACGGTGAAGATGAAAACGCCGTATGGAACCAGATCCTGATTTGCCTGATTAGTTACTGCCTTCTGCTCCTGATGAAACTGGAGCTCTCGACAACTAAGTCGCTGCTTGATCTAAGCCGACTACTAAAATCGAATCTCACCAAGTCGTGGGAAGTTTTTAAAGCGGCTGTATTTCGAAAACCAGCACGCACTTCGAAAGGTCGGCAGAAGGTCGTGAAGAGCTAAGGCAACGCAAAGCAAGAAAAGGTAATCAGCACCTTGAAATCCTATATATTACCAAATGGACAATGACTGCCTTGCATGCATAGCCCCCTTAACTTTTTAGCCTATACGGCGGCAGGTCCGTTTTCAGAAAATTCTATAAACGATAGAAAAGCAATGTTTATGCAACGCTATTGATTTCTAATACAAAAGAGGGGGAGAACGAAATGGCCGATATCGTGATTGACGCAAAGGGGCTATCATGCCCAATGCCGATTGTGAAAGCAAAGAGAGGAATCGACTCGATTCAGACAGGTCAAATCATGGAGCTGCAAACTACCGATAAGGGCTCTATAAACGACTTCCAAGCGTGGGTGAATCAAACGAATCATGAACTGGTTGATGTGAAGGAAGAGAACGGCGTATTTACGTTCCTTGTGAAGAAAGGGTAATGTCACTGACGGATCGGGTGGCTTGCACCACCCGATTTTTACAAGGCAGAATACAAGGATCAAGAGCAAGGCGTGAAGCTAGATGCTTGTACCATGACCATGTAATTTACTAGGACTGCAAAAAGAAGAACTTATCGATGGAATCGTCTATGCAGGGGTCCCTGCTTATTTGGGGATGCAGCTGACGCGAACTGAATTGATTTATTAATGACGAGTTCCCCCCATTAAGGGTTAAAATATACCTATACATGTATAGGGGGTTGCTAAGATGAAATATGATGAAAGCATGAAAAGACGATTGAGCCGTGCGAAGTGCGATTGATAAAACGATGGCGCTTGTTGTAGCGGTGAATTTGGAGCAATGTATTCTGGACGAACAAGCGAACGGCGGAAATACAAAAAAAGTAGTGCAAGAAGCGGTGGAACTCTTAGTGAAAAGCAGGTAGGTGTAAGCTATGGATTATATCTTTTATATCGTTTTGGCTTTATTTGTCATCTGGATGCTGTATAAACAATTTGCTCCTGTAAAAGGAGTGCGTAATTTATCCGCAAAGCAGTTTCAGGAAGAATCCAAGGGGAATAAGGTCATTGATGTCCGGGAAGTTCATGAATATAAACGGGGACATATTGCAGGTGCCGTGAATATCCCGTTAAGTCAACTGTCGCAGCGCATGGGGGAGATTCCAAAAGACAAGAAAGTGTTTCTTTATTGCCAGAGCGGTATGCGGAGCAAGCAAGCTGCAAAACTGCTGAGTCGAAACGGATACACCAATCTTGCCAACTTGAACGGGGGAATCTCGGCATGGAGCGGCCCTATCCAACAATAAACCTGAAGTGCACGATGCCGAAGCCTAATGCCAGAGAGCTGGGGTTTGCACGGATTTATGAGAATTCGATGGACGGCCGCATCGGCAATACTTCAAAAACTTTAGGCAAACATTTGCTCTAAAGTTTTTTATTTATATTCGGACTTAGTCAACAAGTAGCAAAGATACAGGTGAGATAAAGGTGAAAGTTAAGTTCGATAATTTTTGAACAGTTTTATAGTTTTCAAAATCTAACAAAAAGTGCAAAATGATATTCAAGTGCACCTTTCATCTAATACGAGCCTTTTGCATAAATCTAAACCCTTGAGCAACAAGGTTTTCTGAGCATAAAAAAAGGACTTCACCCCGACCTGGAGAAGTTTTTCGGTGACCAAACCACAAACCCCAGAGGAGGGAAGTCACTTTGTATATTCTCCAAGAAAGTCTGTTTTCCTTTGAGGAACTGCAAAAGTTAGAATCGCGGGAGCGATTGCCTATTTTCTTCAGCGTGCTTGATTTACGTCCCTACGCCCAACAGCTAAGAAGTACTTCACCCCGTGGTGCTGAAGGGCACTGCCGCCAAGCGATTCTTCGGGCACTCCTGGTCGCACCGTTGGAAGGAATCTCAACATTTACCACATTGCAGCGTCGTCTTGAGTTGGATTTGCGTTTCAGATATCAATGCGGTTTCCCTTTAGACCGCTCAGCTCCATCAATCGCTACGATTAGCCGAGTATTTGCCGAACTGACCAGGAAGGGGTTGGCAGAGCAACTATTTCTGGATCTCGTTCGCTTCTGCCAAAGTGAAGGAATCATCAAGGGGAACCATCTGGCCATCGACAGCGCAGCCATTGAAGCGTATGAAAAGAAGCAACCGAAGTCTCGCAGTGAGCAGACAGGCAATGCCAATTGGGGAGCCAAATTCGACTCGTTCGGAAATAAGCTTTCGTGGTTTGGGTACAAGATTCACCTTGCGGTGGATACAAAAAGCGAATTGCCCATGGCTCTTAAGGTCACTCCCGCCCATATAAATGACGGAGATATGGGTCCTGTGCTGATGGAGCAGGTAGCGGCTCGTCGGCTAACAAAAGTGGACTTCGTCATGATGGATGCCGGATACGATCAGTTGAAGAATTACATAGCTGCTCGTAGAATCGGGGCGCAAGCGATTATCCCACTAAATCTACGCAATGAGAAAGAGCCTCCCGCTGGCATGACGTCAAATGGGACTCCCTGCTGCTCCATGGGGTACGAGATGACGTATTGGGGAGCCGATGGCGACCAACTCAAGTTCCGCTGCCCCCATGCAACAGGAAAAGTGGACTGTCCTCTCGGCATGGCGGCTTGTTCTGCATCGAATTACGGCATGGTGGTGAAAGTCGACATCAAGGATGATCTTCGTCGATACAGCCATCCACATCGAGATACCAAACGCTGGAAAGAACTTTACAACGAACGAACCAGTGTAGAGCGTTGCAACTCTCGCCTCAAATCGTATTTGACAGCCAATTCCCTGCATGTATGGGGCATCGAGAAAGTCAAGACGCATGTATATCTGAATGCCATCGTCCTTTTGGTTTCCGCACTGGCTGTGGCAAGAATACATAAGATCGAGAAGGAAGCTGCGTAAAAAACGGAGCGATAAAATTCTGCAGGTCTGCCCAAAATCAGTGTTAGCCCTTGATTTTCTTTTATTTTGATAACAATTCTTCATGCAAGGACTCCTTCGAATTTATCGCGTCTAATCAAGAAGTGAATTTTGCAAAAGGCTCAATACAGAAAATAGAGAGCAGGCGATGCATTTTGTGGCAAGAACCATTCCAAGAGGCTGTTATGAAAAGGGATATTTCAGTCATGCTTGATATTCTGCATATGCAAGTAACAGAACATGCAAACACGCCAAAACAATCCGTCAAAGATAAGGCTTTAAAAATCATATACCAGGGTTTACAGCAATCAGAGACGATCTACAGCGTCGGGCTTCAATTTGCGAATTCGGAAAGTCCGACAGGTGAAGAGTTAGGGGCCATACTATTAGCTACCAACTACGATGTCAATCCATCGGAAGTATCTTCGGTTTTATTAAGACTAGCTGATAACACCCATTGGGAAGTCAGAGAGTGGGCTGCAAGTGCTTGTGCAATCGTTTTAACAAATCACTTTCAGAACTTTTACCCGACTCTCATCCAGTGGACGAAAAACCATTCACCAAATGTGAGAAGAGCGGCAGTAGTTGCGGTAAAATATGCGGCGAGGAAAATGGATGAAAGATATGCAGAGCTACTCATTGATTTGATCGAACCCTTATTATGTGATGAAGACGAATATGTGAAAAAGAACTTGGGAGCGTTTGCCATTGGGGATGGATTATTAAAATACTATCCCAAACAACTGATGACCAGACTAAACACTTGGGTTAAATCAGAAAATGAACATGTGAGATGGAATATTATTAAAATTTTTTCGTCCAGAGAGGGAATCAAATACATCGAGGATTCTATTCATATAGTAAAAATCTTATCAAATGATCAGAGAAAAATAGTAAAAAGCGCATTCAATCGCACAATGTTATCATTAAAGAAACGTGATCCTGAAATCTACCATAAGTATTTTGGATCCATCTGAAAAGTAAACCATTAAAAATCTATAAAAGGCTCCCGAGGATAATAAAAAGAGGGGCGTGCTCGATCAGAGGGGGAGGCATCATTTATGTCGTATCAAGTAAAACTGCAGATTAGTCCCGTTTACGATCTTCTTTCAAGCTTAATGGCATACAGCAAATGTTCGAAAGCTTTTGATTTGGACAATCAATGGGTAAAAAAAGTCAGGAATGAGTTAGATAAAGATTTCATGGCGGAAATGGACAGCCTATCCCTGCCATTTCCACTGATTGCGCTTCTCATTTGGAGATGCCCAGACAACTCAAATTTGGATGCAGTTACAAACTGGTTAGCCAGCTTAACTGTAGGTGAGGTATTTGAACAGGTTTCCCCGTTTTTACTTGAGAACGTTCCAAATGACATTGGGACAATCAAAAACGATGTTATCTCTGTTTTTACACAATGGTATACAAAATACTACAAAGATCAAGAGCTAAAGATCCAGAAACTTCTTTCACAGGAAAGGGATCGCTTTGACGACTGCTTGAGTAATCTCGGCCCTCAAAAAACGATAGAAATGTTTTGTAACGGGTTAGCAATTGAAGAACACGAAGAGTTGAAAGAAGTCGTCTTGGTTCCTGTCTATCATACAAAACCCGTGAATGTCGTATTTGATGATTACAAAGGGTTTCTGATCATTCTATATCCGGTTGAGGCTCCGGAAGAAAACGATCTCTTCCCTCCAGATCGTTTGATGAGAATGACGAGAGCGTTAGCAGACGAGAAGCGGCTCCGGATTTTAAAGATCCTTTCATCCGGAAATAGAAGCTTTACGGATTTGGTCGAGGTCATGGAATTGTCAAAAAGCAATTTGCATTATCATTTGTCTTTGTTGCGAACAGCAGGTTTGATATCTATCCATCACGTTCCGTTTACCAATCAGGATAAGTATGGAATTCGAGCTGGAGTATTTGATGACGTAAAGCAAATGTTAGAAAGATATGTATTTCATTAGTTGGAATTTTTTATAAGAGGATAGTTGTAATCTTACCCGAACTGTGTTATTAATTCTTTAGTTCAAATTTTTTTGAACTAAATTTCAGTTCAATATTGAGGTGTTAGCATGAGTATCCTCTTTTCACCAATTACGATTGGCGGCGTATCTCTAAAAAACCGAATTGTCATGTCACCAATGGGCATGAACGCTTGCAAAGCCGAAGATGGGAAAGTCACGAATTGGCATAAAATTCACTACGCGAGCAGGGCTGTTGGACAGGTAGGCCTCATTATGGTGGAGGCAACAGCAGTAACTCGAGATGGGCGAACCGATCCTGATGATCTCGGGATCTGGGAAGATGGACAAATATCCGGTTTACAAGAGCTTGTAACCATCGTGCACGAACAAGGGGCCAAAATAGGTATGCAGCTCTGTCATGGAGGGAGAAAATCAAAAATACCGGGAAAAATCATGGCCCCTTCTGCAATCCCTTACGATGAAAGCAGCGTGGTCCCGGAAGAAATGACGGAAGAGCAAATACATGAGGTGATTCTAGCGTTTAAAGAATCGGCCAGAAGAGCAAAACAAGCGGGATTTGATGTATTGGAGCTCCATGCTGCACACGGATATTTACTGAATCAATTTTTATCTCCGTTATCTAACAAACGCGAGGATAACTACGGAGGTAATCCGGAAAAAAGGTACCAGTTTCTAAAAGAAATAATTCATGAAATAAAGAAAGTATGGGACGGAGCACTATTTGTCAGGATTTCAGCGACCGATTACCACCCCGAAGGATGTTCCATCGATGACTATGTATTTTACGGAAACCTGATGAAAAAACAGGGTGTTCATTTAATGGATTGTAGTTCCGGGTGGGTTGTACCACCAAAATTCCCGGAAAAACCTGGTCCAGGTTATCAAGTTCCCTTTGCGGCACAGATAAAAAAAGAAGTACAAATTCCTACAGCGGCAGTTGGTATGATCACGAGTGGATTCCAGGCCGAAGAGATACTGGTTCAAGGGCATTCCGATTTGATTTTTATTGGCCAAGAATTGTTAAGAGATCCTTACTGGCCGAGGAGGGCAGCAAAGGAACTGAATGTATCCATCGAGGCACCACCATCGTACGAGTACATCTGGAATAAGTAAGGGGGCTTCAATAACCTTTCCTGGTCGAAGCTACGTTGCGAGAATCAGGGATTTTTCAGTACATCTTCGGTTGCCTTCAATCAGAAATTTTGTAAGGAATGGATCATGAGGCCATAGAGCGTCAGATCCATAATGAATACCAACGACCAATATGTCTTTTCAGTCTGTCATCACGGTTACACCGTTCAATTCTGGCCCGTAGCAAATATGTGTAATGAACTGATGGAGGCTCCAGCATTGAGCAATTGCTTCAATGGGAGAAACAGTGGTTAAAAGTCGATCTAGCTATTCTTGATGAGGTAGGGTTTGTTCGTTGCTTCTTCAATTGTGCTACCCGTGATAAAAAAGTATGAAAACGGGACTCAACTGTTCAAGAATGAAACTTGCTTCGTTGGTGGATCGACTTCCCCCACTGCACTTACATTTTGCAATGAACGGTGTCAGCTGCCTAATTAAATAAAACCTGTAGCAATCGTGATCATGAAAAAGTTACCCACCCATCGGGTGGTAATCATTTTGCTATGGTGGTTAATTTTTTGATGAGACACGGTGGTTCGCATTTAGATTGACATTCACAACGTATTACGTCATCTCAGTGCATCCCGCTATCAGTTAGGTTCACGGACAGATATGGAAGAGACTGACAAAAGGACGCCTATGTCCCTATGTCTAGGATCTAAATCTACCTTCATAGCAGTGGGGGCATACAAGTGACATATGAATCGAGACATGTACCTTCCAAACGAACATCGAACAACAGTTTGCGGAAAAGAACTAGCCATTTGCAAAACTTAATGTTTTGTTTGCAAAGAATGTCCAATGGAGAAGTTGTATTTACCCTTTCTGAGGGAAAGTTAGCTAAAGAATTCGGTTTCACCACAGAACAGATATACCTCAAGACGCCGCACCAGGTATTCCCTCCACACATGGCTACATGGATTGAGAAGAATGCGCAGAAAGCGTTTGCGGGAGAAAACGGCAACCACGAACTTACCATTGGAGAGCGGATATTATTTACTTCTCTTTCACCCATTTGGAAAAATGGACAAGTTGTAGAGGTGATAGGCTCTTCAATCGATATAACGGATGCAAAGCGAATGGAGACCCAGGTAAGAATCATTGGCGAGCAATGGAGAGAGCTGAATCGCGATATGCGCGCTCAGCTTGAGTTTCACTCCTCCTATGATGAATGGACAGGGTTGCCCAAAAGACGCCTGTTCACCAATCTGCTTTCTCTGGCGATCAAGCGGGCGGAACAAAGCAGAAGCGTACTTGCGGTAGTTGTACTAAAGATCGACTCTCTTGACAGTATAAACGAACTATGGGGATACGAAGCAGGTGATCTCCTTCTTCAGAAAGTTGCAACAATCCTGATGGAGAAAACAAAAGGGGACGCGATCATTTCACGGCTGGGTGGACACGAATTTGGACTGGCTTTGCCGATATCGGGTGACCCCAAAAGGATTTATGACTCGCTGCTGCAGGTACGGGATTTGCTTTCTCTATCTATCCTGTGTAATGAACTCGAGTTGGAAATAATCACCTCCTTTGGCGTTAGCCTTTATCCAAACAATGGGGACCAATCTGAACTGTTGCTCAAACAAGCCCATATTGCCTTGAGCCGAGCCAGAGAAACCGGTTCCGGTTTCGAGTATTACCATATGGAGATGAAAAGGGATGCCCAAAAACGTATGGTGATGGTGCGAGAATTGAGAAAAGCTGTGGAGGATTTGCATTTCTTGCCTTACTATCAGCCGCAGTATTCCCTGCATAACGGAAATATATTAGGAATGGAAGTACTCGTCCGATGGAAGCATCAGGATAGAGGCATGATAGGACCGGGGGAATTCATTCAATTGGCGGAAGAAACAGGTTTGATCGTTCCATTGGGTGAGTGGGTCTTACGCACAGCTTGTATGCAGTGGAAAGAGTGGAGAAACAAGGGGCTTTCTCCCGGTAAACTAGCGGTTAACGTATCGGCGAAGCAGTTCCAACAAAACGATTTTGTCCATAAGGTCGAGTCGATCCTGGAGGAGACAGGGATGGATTCGCAATCGCTTGAACTGGAGATAACAGAGAGCGCGGCGATGTACGACACAGATAAAGCCGTGGCGAATATACATGCTTTGTCTGACCTGGGAATTGCCATTTCGATTGACGATTTTGGCACAGGCTACTTATCGTTCGGCTATTTGAAAAAATTCCCGATACAAAAATTGAAGATTGAGCGCTCGTTTGTCCGGGATCTTAGGGCTGATTCCGATAACGAAGCGATTGTATCCACGATAATTACGATGGCTCATAAACTGGGCATGTCCGTCGTTGCCGAGGGAGTGGAAACGGAGGAACAGGCACAAGTATTACGAACTCACCGATGCGAGGGAGGGCAAGGGTACCTGTTCCATCAGCCGATGCCCGCACAGGACATGGAAAAGTTGCTAAAGAGCAACATGAACAACCGTAATGTCCCTTTCAACACAGCTACTTGAAGTTGGAAGGGATGACTGTACACAGCACTAATTGGGATGTGACGTTATGTCCGTACATCTGAGTGAATATTACGCTCCGAAGATATCACAGAATATAAATCTTAAAAGTTGAGGTGGAAATGATGTATAGGTTCTCACGTTTTACGTTCTTTCAGAAGAATCTTATCTTCTCCGTTTCTAGTATTCTTGTTATTGGTATCGTTCTGATTACAGCTTGTTATTTCATCCAGGAGAATGTCATGCGCCAAAGTTTACTCCAGCAGGCAAGTGGTGTATTACAATTCGGATTTCAATTATTTCAACCCGACGAGTTCAAACAGGTGTTCACGAATCCTGATCAGAAGAGCGAACAACAAAAAAAGGCCATGGAAACATTCGAAAATCTCCAACGAAATCCGAATATCGCCCAAGCATATATCCTGGGAACGGAAGTGAGAGACAACAACAAGCTATTGGTAGTGTCAGTGCCTCAGCATGTCATTGATGCGGGCGCAGCACCTGGTCAATTGCTAGAACAACCGCCAGTCATTCTGAATGCGGTAGAGCAGCTTCAGAAAACGAAAAAGACAACATTTACCGGTATCTATACGGATCCATTCGGAACATGGGTCACGGTGATGGAGCCGATTCTGGATGAAAACGAACACGTCTATGCCTATCTGGGATTGGATTTGGATGCAAGCCTGGTGAAAGACGGGCAGCACGAGCTGTTGCTGTGGTCATCCATCACACTCGCGGCACTTGTCATCCTAATGATAATCGTACAGTTCTTCACATTAAAGAAACTGTTGTCTCCGGTGAAAGTGATTGAAAAAGCCATTCATGAAGTAAGCACAGGGAATTTTAACATTTCGCTTCATATCAATACGAATGATGAATTCGGGGAATTGAGCCAGCATTTTAATCATATGACCCAAGAGATCAGAGAGATAATCAAGGGAATCCAAAAACACTCGGAGCAGGCGGCCAGATCTTCCGAGCTGCTGTCTTCCAGCATCGAGCAAAATATCCAAATGGTGAATGAAAATACCTCCGTTATTCAAGGAATGGCAGTTGACGCGGACAGCCAAATGACGGGAGCCATCGAAAGCGCCCGAGCTATGGACGAAGTGGCATTTGGCATTCAGCAAATATCGACGACTGCTTCAGACGTTTCCGCTGCCTCACTCGGAACTTCTGAACAAGCAGAAAAAGGTAATCTGGCGATTCAAAATGCGGTCTCACAAATAGATTCCATCCGTCAATCCGTATCCGATACATCATCAGTGGTTCAAATGTTAGGAGAACGCTCAACGGAAATTGTGCGAATTATTGATGTCATCACAGGCATTTCCTCTCAAACGAATCTCTTGGCGCTAAATGCTGCGATTGAGGCTGCGCGTGCAGGAGAAGCGGGAAGAGGATTTGCGGTTGTTGCGGACGAAGTGCGGAAACTAGCTGAACAATCGGAAGAATCAGCTCGGCAAATCGCTGCTCTGATCGATGATATTCAGAAGGAAACACTACATGCGGTTCGCGCGATGACATCGGTAGACGAAGAGGTAAATGCCGGAATGAAAGTCGTAAAACAGGCCGGTGACGCGTTCAATCAGATCCTCAAGGAGATTCATTTGGTCAGCGGGCAAATTCAGGAACTATCCGCCATCTCGGAGCAGATTTCTTCTGCGACGCAAGAAGTTGCGGCTACGATCGATGGGGCCGCTGAAATCGCGAAGAAGACAGCGCAAAGCTCAATAAATATTGCGTCTTCATCGGAACAACAGTTGCTTTCGATGAAAAATCTGGCTTCGTCTGCAGATCACTTGTCGCAGATGGCCAACGAGCTGAATGGGTTGATCAGCAAGTTTAAGGTTTGATAATTGGCTCTACGAGATGTTGTGACCCGCGGGAGCGGGTATATATGAGTTGAGTCCGTATAATTGTGTAAAAACAGCATCTCTCTAAAAATAAGAGAGCCATTTTCAATCCCCCTCGGTTAGAATGAAGTTGACTAGACAACATTCGAAGGAGAGGGAATTTGAAATGGCTCAATACCAGATTACCGTAGATTCGCAACTTTTGCATCAGCTTTTTCTCGGCAATTCACAGGATTCGGGAGTGGCCAAGTTGTTGGAATCCGTATTGAACCAAGTCTTGCAGGCACAGGCGACCGAACAGTTGGGGGCGGAACCCTACGAACGGACAGATGAGCGTCAAGCATATCGAAATGGTACATACCCACACCAATTGACTACACGTGTCGGTACGATCACGCTTCGTGTCCCTCGCATTCGCGGCGGGAAGTTCTCCACCGAGTTGTTCGCCCGTTATCAACGCAGCGAACAGGCACTGGTGCTGGCTCTCATGGAGATGGTCGTCAACGGTGTGTCTACCCGTAAGGTGGCCCAGATCACAGAAGAATTGTGCGGTACGGAGTTTTCCAAATCGACCGTGTCCGATCTGTGCAAACGGTTGGATCCTATCGTGAACGCCTGGAACAACCGTCCGCTACACGATTCTTCGTTCCCCTTTGTCATCGTCGATGCCCTGTACCTGAAAGTACGCGAAGAAGGGCGGGTGCGGTCACGGGGCGCTCTCATCGGGATCGGTGTCAATGCCGATGGATACCGGGAGGTATTGGGCGTTATGCTCGGCGACAGCGAGTCGGAGGCCAGCTGGAGCGAATTTTTTGGCTGGCTGAAAAGCCGTGGGCTTAAAGGCGTCGATCTGATTGTGTCGGATGACCATGGAGGGTTGGTTCGAGCCATCCGCAGGAACTTCCAAGGGGTGACCTGGCAGCGATGCCAGACGCACTTCATGCGCAACATTCTTGACGCCACACCCAAATCCTTGCAGGACGAGATTCATAGCCGGATTCGCCCCATTCTGGAGGCACCGGATGCAAAGACGGCACGGATGCTGTTAGAGAAGGTACTGGAGGAGTATGAAACGAAAGCGCCGAAGGCCATGGCTGTCCTGGAAGCAGGCTTCGAAGATGTCACAGCCGTCTTGGCATTACCGGAAAAGTACCGCAAGCGTCTTCGCACCACCAATCCGATGGAGCGGTTGAATGAGGAAATCCGCCGCCGTGAACGCGTGATTCGGATTTTTCCGAATCGAGAGTCTGCCATCCGCTTGATAGGGGCCTTGCTCATGGAAACGGACGAGAAATGGGCTAGCGGCAAAAAGTATTTGGACATGACAGAATATCTTGAATGGCGTCAAGGACAATCCCCAATCTCCTCCCATACCAAAGTCACTCGCATCGGCTAATAAACACCGCATCTAAGCCTGTCAAGGCCGCGAAGCGTTCCATTTTTAGCCTTGACAGGCTGAATGAAACACACTTTTGAAAAACCCAGCAATCCCTTGCTGGGCCTGCCATACGGCGAGTGACGGGGTGCAGGGGGTGTGCTCCCTGCGTCTCCCCCTTCGGGGGACGGAAGGGGGCATTCTAACCGAGGGCAATTTTACACACAAATATGGACTTGATCGCATTTCACAGGTCGAATATAGCCCCACTATTAAATTAATAAATTACAGACGAAAAGGACTCCGACTTTGGGGTCCTTTTCGCATTTCCGGAGGAATGAACATGATGTATGCCATCCCAAGCGGCGGATGCTTTTGCCCGATTCTACCGCCTTTTTGTTACGGAACTAGCCCGGCCGAGGAGGGAGAAACCGTGCCAACATTGGAGTTGATGACCAGTCAAGTTTATGAAGGCGATCTTGACGCATTCATGAAAAAGAATGGTGCTACGGAGTTGAAGGAAGGCAGAGCTTATCTGTATCCCAAAAAGCGGGGTAAGGCACGATGAACGGTATATCCATCGGAGAGGAGCTACGGCAATGAGCTATGTAAGCAAGGAACAGATCGAACGTGCAAAAAGTCTAGATTTGCTCACGTATTTGCATATGTGGGAGCCCACAGAACTGGTACGTTGCTCTCGCAATGTCTATACCACCCGGACACACGACAGTTTGAAAATTTCCAACGGCAAATGGTACTGGTGGTCAAGGGGGATCGGCGGACGCTCGGCGCTTGACTATTTGATCAAAGTGCGGGGCTTGTCTTTTTCCGATGCGGTGCTGCAAATCGATGGCGTTGATTCGGGCAGCGCACCTACATTTACGCAATCTTTGCAACAACGTTTTTCTCCTGTGCGGTTTGAGCTTCCCAAATCGAATCATACTTCGTATCGCGTCATGGCCTATCTCAGCAAACGCGGTATCCATCGCACGTTGATAGACTACTGTCTCGAAACGGGGCGATTGTATGAAAGCAGACGCTACCACAATGCGGTATTCGTCGGTTTTGACCAGGAAGGGACGCCGCGCTATGCGGCGATACGAGGTACGACAAGTACCCGTTATATGGGGGAAGCCGCTGGGAGCGACAAGCGGTTTTCGTTTTCTATTCCGGCCTTGGGAAACGCTACGGAACTGCATCTATTTGAGAGCGTCATTGATCTTTTATCCTTCTGTACGCTAAAACATCTCGCCGACCGGGATTGGCGGCAGGTGCATAAGCTGTCGCTGGCCGGAATATATAGGCCCAAGACAGAGGGGGAAGACCCTACTCCCCCGGCTGCCCTAATGCAGTACTTGCAGTGCTTCCCCAGGTGAATCGACTTGTCCTGCACTTGGACAATGATGATCCAGGGCGAATGGCGGCAGCCACGATACAGAGGCTCCTCTCCCCCGCCCTTCTTATATCCGATGAGCCGCCTAAGTACGGAAAGGATGTAAATAACGATTTGATGGAATCCCGAAGAAGACGCGGAGAAACATCCCGATAGCGGTAGATGCCGATCGGGTCTGTGTCTTTTCTTATTGTGTATCAGGAAATGTGATTCTCACTGTATGCGGATGGGATGTAGATAAATTGAGGGTAAGCACAGCCCATTGATTGCATAGCATGTAATAGGTATAATAAAATCAATAAACAGCTATACAAGGAGTGAGCTAGATGATAATCAAGCCTTCCGCCAGTATCCGGCAAAACTATAATGAAATCGCCGATCTATGCAAATCTTCCGGGGAACCGGTTTATCTGACCAAGAACGGTGAAGGAGATCTCGTCGTGATGGACATGGAGACGTTCTCCCGTCGCGAGAGGATGTTAAAGCTGCGCGAAGAACTGCTCGCTGTGCAAGAGGATCGTTTGGCGGGCCGTGTTGGTGTGACGCCGGATGAACTAGACACTTACCTAGAGGGCATTATTGACGAGGTTCAGCATGGAAAAGATGCCCGGTTATAAGATCATCGTTTCCGATCGCGCCCGCCAAATGCTGGCGGCTCATGTGCGATTTCTTGCGGAGAAAAGTCCTGATGCGGCGCGGAAAGCGAAAAACGAATTGCTGCATGCGATACGTTCCTTAGCGCGATTGCCGGAACGCTATCCTTTTCTGGAAGCGGAATTTATCCCGTCAAACAAGTATCACAAGATGTTCGTGGAAAAATGGTATCTGGTATTGTATCAAATTCAGGATGAAATCGTGTATGTCGATTTCATTGTAGACTGCCGCCAGGATTACCGTTGGTTGGTAAGATAACAAAAATGTTCTGAGGAAGACGCTGAGTGGATGGGCGTCTTTTTGTTGTTTCGGGGGCCCCCTCTTTTTCCCGGCAGGTGCTTTGAGGCGACGCGAGACGACTGTCTCGTGTTGCAGCAAGCACTGAATTTGGCTAGCCAAATTCGCTTTTTAGGGGCTGCGCCCCTAAGACCCCACCATTACCTGGATATCGTTTCGATGAACGGATAGTTTGCAGGATGGTTGTTTATTGCTTCGGCGATTCGGTTTATGAAGCCTACTTTTGAAAGGGGTGATCGAAGTTGAGGAAGCGCTCGATTTCGGTTCTGGTACGGTTATCACCGCACAGACAAAGCTGCTTTGCCAGCACCGCATTTCCAGTAAAGAGCAGCTTCTGGCGTTTGCGTCCGTTACGGAGCAAGAGATGAACGAGCTTTGCGGCAAACGCAAAACGCTCTACAACCGCATCCGCCGCGCGAACGACGCCGATCAGATCGAGCCTATCTCCGAGCGCAGCGCGGCATCCGCAAGGGGTACTATGACTGAAGCTGAACGGCACGCAGTTCCGCAGCGACAATCGATTCGCGCACTGCTCCGCGAGCTTCGGGAAGAAAACCGCAAAGCTGAAAAGGAACGCCGTCAGCCGGACAGGGAGCCATCGTTGCCGAAACGGCGCGAGCGCCAAGTTGGCAACGCGAAGGCGGCGCTAAGCGAAGACAGACAATTAGGCCAAAGACGGACAATCTGACTTTTCCTCACGAAGTGGTGTTTCCATGTGAGGAGGGCACGACTTCCGGAGCTGCTTCCTACGGGATGAGAGCTGTAGATGACGGCGAGCTGTACGCGATGTTTGAGCGGATTGCAAAAAGCAAACAGACGGCAATGGTTCATGCCGAAAATGAATGGATCATTAATCATCTGGTGAATGAGTGGACAAAGGAAGGCAAGACCTGGCCGCTTTGATTAAAGGCGGAGTGACGGCATTGGAGATTACGGTAGATTCTCCCGAGTCGTTTGAGATCATCCAACGACTGGCGAGGAAATACGGAGACCAGGCCGTGATCGGAGCCGGCACGGTTCTGGACGGTCAAACGGCCCGGATGGCGATTCATCACGGAGCGGAGTTTATTTTTAGCCCGAACTTGAAACAAGACGTGATTCAAACAGCTCTCCGGTATGGAAAACAGCCGGTGCCAGGAATATTCACGCCCACGGAAATCGTACAGGCTGTGGAATGGGGCGCCCAACTGGTAAAATTGTTTCCCGCTTCATCAGTGGGGGCCAATTTTATCAAGGATGTCATGGCACCACTGCCGCATGTATCGATTATTCCCACTGGGGGAGTCAATCTTGAAAATGCAGCGGAGTTTATCGCGGCGGGCGCCGTCGCAGTAGGGATCGGCCGGAACTTGGTGCCGTCCTGGGATGATTACGAGGGAATCGAATCGCGTGCGCGGGAATATGTGGCGTTGATCCAAGCGGCGCGCAACAGATCATAGACGCAGTAGGACGATGAAAACCAAAACACCTTCAAGCAGGCGCAACCATATCGGAAGAGATGGAGGCGGCTTGAAGGTGTTTTTTCTTTGGGCACTTACTTTCCCAGAACAGAATCGAGATACTTTCTGACGGCTTCCGGATTTCCAGAGACCAGGTCTGCCCGTTCCTGGTCCTTTTTCATCTTTTCCAATGCTTTGGAGAGGATAACCGTCTCCAGGTTTTGAGGGACCACGACAACACCATCGGCGTCTCCTACAATGATGTCTCCGGGGTGGACCGCGACTCCGCCGCAAGAAATGGGGACGTTAACTTCCCCTCCGCCGGCTTTGGCACTGGCAGCGACTGTGGTTCCCTTGCAAAAGACAGGGAATTGCAGATCCAAAATGCCCTGTATATCTCGAATGACTCCGTCCACTACGATGCCGCTGATTCCCAGGGTTTTTGCCATCCCCACGACGAAGTCGCCGGCAACCGCCCGGTAGGTATCTCCCTTTGCGTCAATGATCAAGACGTCGCCGGGTTTTGCTTCCCGAATGGCCCGAAGAACCGCATGATTGTCGCCGACGGGCATCTTTACCGTGAAAGCTCTCCCCGCAATTTTATCGTGCTCCCTCAATGGCTTAATGCTTGGATCCAAATTATTCAGTCCCTGCATGGCATCGGATATGCAAGGGGTCGGGATTTCCGCAAACATGCTCAGGATGTCCTTCATCGAATCTCCTCCGTTTCTGGTGTGGAATTTATTACCAATCGGATTTTGTCTGGCTGCCAAGAGATGCCTCGGCAGATTTTTTTATGCAGCGGGCTGAACCCATTTTCACATAGAAGACATCTTCTCCAAGCCTGAAAGAGAGTTGGTTTCGGCTCAATTATACCACTCTTGCGAAAATTTCCATTACAGCGAAAGATCTTTTTCAAAAAACTTGAAACAAAAACAGCGTTCATACGAATAATGGGTGAACCACCAAATTGACATGGATTTGCAAATTCAAAAAGCAAGCGAGGGAGAAAGATGAAAAAACTGACCCAAAGCCTGTTCCTGCTGATGACGGCCAGCGTCGTTCTGGCGGCCCCGATCAGCTCTTATGCGCAAAATGCCTCCATTATCAACGAAGAGAGCGGCGAGGTATCCGCCGAGTGGATGAAAAAGATCGAAAATGAACTGCAAAAGGCAAAGAAGATCCTTCCTTACCTCAAGGACTACCCCGTCATGGAGGTGGAAGTAAATGACCCGAATGCAGGGGGAAAGGTCCGGCTATACCAGGCCGACATGAAAAAGTATCCGCATGTCATTATGAACGTCGACCCGTCCGGCAAGCTGCTCACCTTTACCCTGGCCAAAGGCGATTGTCAAGCGGGATGGGCATGTTCAATTTTACTTGTAGGGATGGAGATTCGGATAATCCTCGGGCTGGTTCGGACGTTTTTTCATGCTGTGCAGTCCGCTGGTCGCGATATTTTTTAAAAACTGAACGGCTTCCGCCCGGGTCAGATACTCAAGCGTTTCGACCTCCAGCTTTGTATTTTCGAACATGCGGAGCAGCATCGCGAGGAATTCCGCTTCTGTTACGATGTGGTCGGGTTTAAAGGTGCCATCCGGGTAACCGACTACCATATTTTTGGCCAAAGCCCACTGAATACTGGATTTGGCCCAGTGTTTGTGCGTATCCGGAAACGGGGAATCGGCACTGGCTATACCTGCCAGCGCTGTGCCGGCGAAGAGCAGCACACAGATCATCATGGCGATCTTCATAGGGACTACTACCTCCTTTTTGCCTCCTCAGTGTCCTCCCTTCATCTCGGGGGCGAATTTATATATATGCGCAAGCGAGGAGGGCATGTATGTCCCCAGGCACTTTCGAAAACAATCCCCGCTGGGGCTTTTTTTGTTTGAAAATCTGTTTTTGCTCCCAAGCTATGGCAAACGGATCCATTGAGGGAGGATATTACGATGGAGATGGATGGAAATACGGATGTGCATTGCCCCGCGGCTTGGCCGGAGGAATTGCCGCCGGCAGGGGCAGAGGGCTGCCCGGACTGCGGCTTGATCCGGCACGGGACACGGATGGTATGGGGGGAAGGAAATCCGAATGCACCGATTATGGTGGTGCTTGATAACCCGGGCTCGCGGGAGGATCGGGAAGGGCGCCCCTTTGTCTGCGGCACGCGCAAGACCCTGCAAAAAGCGGCGCAGCTGGCGGGTTTGGGACAGGAGGATCTGTATGTGACCTATGTGCTCAAAAGGCAGCCGAAAAAGGCCTACGAGAAAGTAGTGGCCAGGTCGATCTGCATGAAGCATCTCCTGGATCAAATCGAGAGCAAATCGCCGCAGTTCATCTTCTGCCTGGGCAATGTGGCGGTACAGTCTTTTTTTGAACAGGGGGAAGCGGAGGTGAAAAGGCTGCGGAAAGCCTGGCATGCTCCCCGCGGCATCCCGACTGCGGTTTCCTACCACCCGCTGGCGATCAACCGACGTCCCAACCTGTGGCCCTCTTTTTTGGAAGACTGGCAGTTTCACTGCGGCGTACCGGGGGGAACAGGTTTCGCTGCCTGAGATCTAGAATTGGCATTATTTTCTTGTCAAGGAGGCAAAGAAAGCGTACGATTTTTACAAAGAAAAGGAAATATTCGCTTCGCGGGAAAGAGGGACGATCCCATCGATCCCCGCATGCGGAGTGAAAGGGGGAATGGGGATTGAGACTGCCTTGGGTGCGACTGGGCTATTTGCTCGGCATCGCCTGTTTCCTGTCGGCCGTTCTGTACTTCTTTGCCTCCAACTGGCCGGCGATGGACAGGGGGGAACGGATTGGCGTATGTACAGGCATGCTTCTGCTCTTTTATTTGACATCATACGCGGGTCATCTTTTATGGAAAAGACATCTCTTTTTAAGCAATTGGCTGCTGGCAGCGGGCGGGCTGGCTTTTGGCATTTGCGTGGCCTTGCTTGGACAGGTGTACAACTCACATGCGGACAGCTATCTGCTTTTCGCGGTATGGCTGCTCCCCAATCTCCTGTTTGCGCTTATCACCAGGTACCAGCCTTATTATGTGATCAGCTATGTGCTTGTTCATCTTACCGTCTATTTTTATCTGGAGCCATCGGTCGTCCTTGCTGCGCATGGCGAAGAATTCGCCTACTGGATGTACCTGGGCATCGCCTGCTTCAATGCCCTTCTTTTCGGACTGACAGCGCGGGGATTGCTCCCGTCTCGTCCGGTCTACTACCTTTCTTTTGCAGTTCTCCAATTCGCCCTGTTCATCAGTGCCTTTGCTGACGTCTACGGCGCGATGCCGGAGATCCTCTATCTGTTGGCATTCGCGGGGCTATTTGCTTATTTTCTGAAGGTGCGCCCCCATCGTGGGTTTCTCATCGCCACAGCTGCAGCAGGAGCCGTGTTTATTCTCGGGAAGTTCTTTTTGTTTCTCATTGAGCATTTTTCAGAGGGCTTATTGTGGCTGGGCTTAATGTTGGCTGCCGGTCTCGTCTGGGGGTCGGTGGCCGCTCTCAAATGGGTGCGCCAGTCCGGCCAGCCGGAGGGCAGTATCTGGCAGCGTGCCTTTCGCGAGGCGATCGTCGTCCTGGTGACAGTGGTAGCCTCCCTGATCGGTACCGTCTGTCTCGTGATCTTGCTGGCGCTGATGCTGGAGGGGGAGGGCGTCGATTACGTAGTCTTTTGCTTGTCCGCTGGCGCCTTTATTGCGCCCGTAGTTTTTAACAAGCAGATTCAGGATACGGTCCGGTACACGCTTCTGACGATGGGCTATTTGATGGGAGCCGGTTCATCGCTGATGATCTCTCATGATTATTTTGCGGGGATTCCCTTTTTCTGGACGGTATTTTTGCTCGTATTGGCATTCGTCTGGGTAAAGCTGCCGGAGCTGTGGGCCCGGCTGCTGACTCAGCTAGCATTTGTGCTGGTGCTTTACTTTGGGCTGGAGTCGGTGCTGCCCGGAAAATTTTGGCCGTGGCTGATTATCAGCCTCTTTCAGCTCGCGATGTACTTCGTCCCCGGCCAGCAGACGCTTGTGCGCCGAAGCGCGCTGGTATACGGGCTGTACGCCTTTCTCCTGCTGGCCGAAACCGCACATGGCATAGGCTATGCCATCGCCAATATCGCCTTCTTCCTGTTTGCCACGGGGATGATGTACGGGGCGCACGGGAGGGGAGAGAGAGGAGAGGCAGGCATCGTCCTCTTGTTCTGGTTCGGTTTTCTGGTCAGCAAATATTACGATTTGCTCTGGAGCTTGCTGCATAAGTCGATCAGTCTGCTCGGGCTCAGCCTGCTTTTCTTCGGCGTCAGTTTTTGGCTCGACCAGAGGCAGAAATCCCTTCCGGACAGACAGGAGCGGGCGATTTTTTCCCGCCGCCGGATCGCTCTTCTGCTCGTCATCCTGCTTCAGTTTGGGATGATCGGCTATCAGGTATGGAACAGCGAAGCGATTCTCGCCCACGGAAAAACAGTCAAGCTGGAACTGGCTCCCGTAGATCCGCGGTCGCTTTTGCAGGGAGATTATGTCCAGCTCAGCTATGCGATTTCGCGAATCGACGAGGTTGTTGATGAACGGCAATCCGCTCGCGTGCGCGTGGTGCTGCGCAAAGGCGAAGATGATGTGTACGTCTACAGCGGCTATCATCAAGTGGAAGGAAGATGGAATCAGGCGTATCAACCGGCTCCGGATGATGTCATCATCAACGGTCGGGCGGTCGGCGGCGACCGGGTGGCGTACGGCATCGAGAACTTTTTTGTTCCGGAGGGAACGGGGCTGGATGTGGAAAGGTCGGCGAATTATGCGTACGTCCGGATAGGAGAAAGCGGCGACGCGATCGTGGAGCGGCTGGCCGAGGAATAGCAGGGGGAAATAGCACGGAGGACGCAGCCATTCGCAAGGATTAGGCTACGTCCTCTTTTTGGTGAGCGGGATCGAGACGGTGAAAGTGCTCCCTTGTCCCGGCGCACTGGACACGGAGATGGTGCCGTCATGGGCTTCGACAATCCACTTGGCGATCGACAGTCCCAGGCCCATTCCGCCCATTTGCCGGGAACGGTTTTTTTCTACCCGATAGAAGCGGTCAAAGATGCGGTCGATATGGCCAGGCGGGATGCCGATACCGCTGTCCCGTACTTTTACCAGCAGCACAGGATGCTTGTCCGTCAAATCCTTGGACAGACTGAGGTGGATCTCTCCCCCGGGAGGCGTGTATTTGATCGCATTGTCCAGAAGGATATAGAGCAGCTGCTTGATCCTCTCCGGGTCCCCGTACATCGGCAGGGAGGCAGGCGCATGAAAATGAAGATGCAGATTCCGCTGCTGCGCCAGCGTGCGGGTGGAGTGGACCAGCTGCCCGGCGGACGAAGCGAGGTCGAACGGTTCAAATATCAGGGCATCAGGCCGATCCGTATCCGAGCGTGCCAGGGTGAGCAGATCGCTGACCATTTTCGCCATTCGCTTCACTTCGTTCTTCATGTTGACCAGCACGTTTTTGGAAAAGTCCGAGAGGTGCTCTCCGTCCTCCATCTCGAATACATCCAGAGAGGAATGAAGGATGCTGAGCGGCGTTCGCAGCTCATGGGAAGCGTCGGCGATAAATTCCTTTTGTCTTTGAAAGGATTGACGTATGGGGATCATCGCCCGTTTGGACATGAAGTAGCTGAGCAACACGGCAACGCCCAAGAACAGAATGCCGAGCACGATCAGCACGGTTAACAGGCGCTTGGTCAGCTCATAGGTAAACGTAATATCCCGTCCCGTATAGAGGAACCCGACCAATTGCCTGTTGTCATAGACGGCTCGTCCGGTCATCATCAGCTGAATATCCCGCTCTTTCGCCATATGGCTGTTCGACGCGGCATTGTCTCCCCGTTTGTAGGAGGGGGGCGATAGCGTCATGCTTTCATAGCGGACTTCCCGCTTCCCCGGTATCCAGTCTTTTACCATTTCCAGCAGCTCCGGCTGCAGCCGGCGATTCCACTCGTCACCGATGATCAACTGGCCGTCCGGCTCTATGAAGTAGTAGAAAAACTGCTTGCCGCTCTCCCGGATGGTGTTGAGCTCGTCATCCAGCTCCATATCGCCCAGGTTTTCTTCCGGCAGGGCTTCCTTGATGGCTTGGACTTGCTGCTCCGTGCTGGCATGCAGCTGTTTTTCCTGTTCATAGAAAACAGCGAAATCGACCAGAAAATAGACGATCGTGATGAAGAGGGAGAGAAAAATCATCATGATCGCGCTGTACTGGAGCGCCAACCGGGCTTGCGTATGTACAAAAACGTCCCTTTTCCACGGGCGATGCCGCGAAAACCAGTTAGAAATCAAGCTTGTATCCCACCCCGCGAATACTTTGTATATAATCTTTTCCGCTGGTCCCGTTCAGCTTTTTCCGAAGCAGCTTCACAGTGGCATCGATCGTTTTCAGGGAGACTTCCGCCTCGTGTCCCCAGATGCGCTCATAGATCAGCTCGCGGGGCAGGACCTGGCCCCTGTTGCGTATCAGCAGATCGAGAAGCTGATACTCTCGCGGCGTCAGCTGTATTTCGCGATGTTCATCAAACACGGTGCGATTGGTCAGGTTTACTTTGATCGTATCCAGCTGGATCAGTTGATCCTGAATCGGGGCAAAATTTCGCCGGCTGACGGCACGTATCCTGGCCAGCAATTCGTCGATCTCAAAAGGCTTGACCAGATAATCATCCGCTCCGGCATCCAATCCGTTGATCCGGTCTTCCAGCGTATCTTTTGCGGTCAGCATGATGATGGCGCCCGTATAGCCTTGCTCTCGCAGGGACTTGCAAATATGTACGCCTTCTATGCCCGGCAGCATCCAATCGAGAATGAGTATGTCATAGTGGGCTTCCGTGGCATAGTCTTTCGCTTCATCACCGGTGGTGACCCACTCTACCTGATACCCTCCTTTTTTCTTTAAAAGGTGGGCGATCAGTTGGCCCAGCACGAGATCATCCTCGGCAACCAAGATTTGCACAATGCTTCCCCTCCTTATCGTACATCCGGTCCGGAAAGGAATTTTTTCCTTCTACCTATCATCGTAGCTCATTTCTGTAAAAAAAAAATAAAAAAGTAACGGGAAATATTCCCTGGCTTTTCACCGTATTTTCACCGTTTTGTTTTAAATTGTTGATGATAGAAGGCATTTCGTAGCTCACTAGTTCCATGTGCTTACGGAAAAATTTGTACATATAGGTACAAACGAACAGCCAAAAGAAATCATGATGGGAGAGGTACGTATGTGGAAAAAGAAATGGGTGTCCGTCTTGTCTGCTGTTGTCCTGACAGGGGCAGTTCTTATGCCGATCAGTACGGATGCGGCTGTCGGTAAGAAGAATGTTCAAGCTTCTTACAATAATATCAAAATCCTGTATAACGGGTCAGTGGTTCCTACACAACTGGAGCCGTTTATCGTCAACGGCAGCACCTTTATCCCGCTCCGCATGATGGCGGACGTGTTTAACAAGGACGTCACCTGGGATGGCACGACTTACACCATCAATGTGAAAGACAGACCGGATGGCCGCATCGCTTCACTGGAAGCGCAGCTGGCGGAAAGAGATTCCAAGATCAAGAGCCTGGAATCCAAGATTGCCGATCTGGAGGATGAAATCGACGATCTGGAATCGAAAAAGAAGAAAAGCAGCAGCGACGATGATTTTGATGACGACCTCGCAGATCTGGAAGACTATCTCAACGACGAGTTCGGTAAATTCGAAGGCATCACGTGGGATATCACCCTGGATGGGGACGATGAGGACGATATCAGCGTAGAGATTGAGGTAGACCTGTACGACTACGAGGATGAATACAAATCTCTTTCCAAAAGCGATATTCGGAGCTTTGTAGAAGATATCTGCGATGCCATCTGGGATGATTTCGACTCGGCTGACATTGAAGGAGTGATCATCGACATTGACGCAGAAGAGGATCTGTACGAATTCTTTGGCGATGGCTACGATCAAGATGTGGAGCTGAAGTCTCTCTAAGATTTTAAAAAAACAACGCAAAGATCTTGCAGCCAATTCAGGCGGCAAGATCTTTTTCTTTTCTACGAAAAAGCAGTCATTTTCGTTTTCATATATTCCTGGCTATGCAGGATGAACTCCGCCGCCATCGGCGAGACGGATGCAAAGCTGCGCACGCTGATGACCAGTTCACGAGTGATCACGGGCCGTAGAGGAACAGAGACGACCTTTGGCAGCACTTCGGGCATGTAGAGCTGGGGCAGAATCGTGACCCCGACCCATTCTTGCACCATCGCCAGAATCGTGGTCACATCCCTTACCTCAAAAGTAACGGTGGAGGACAAGCCGTTTTCTTGCAGCAGTTTTTTGATACAGTCATCTTTGGGCATGATGAAACAATTTTTACGCAGGTCGGAAAAAGTAAGATAGGGTGCATGCTGCAGCGGATGATCCTCTGGGAGAAAGACCATCATCTGATCAGTGGCAAGCGGCACAAATTCCATCTCCTTGCCCGGGGCAGTGGTAAAGCAGACATCGATCACCGAGCTGTTGATCCAGGTGTTTACCTCCTCGTACTCCCCCTCAAACAGCACGATTTCCACCTGAGGATAGCGCTTGCGGAATGAACCGATCAAGCCGGGCAGCATCTTTGTGGATACGCTGTGGATAGCGCCGATTCGCAATGTGCCGGTTTCGATTCCCTGTGCGGCCGCGGCCTCCTGCTTCATGCAGGCGGTGATCCGCAGAATCTCCCGGGCTTGGCGCAGCATGCGCTCGCCGATGTTGGTCGGGATCACGCCCTTTCGACTGCGGTGGAAGAGCGGGATCCCCAGCTCCTTCTCCAGACTTTGAATCATCTGGGAGACGGCTGATTGGGTAAACCCCAGGGTGTCCGCTGCTTTCGTCACATTTTTGGCTTCGGCCACCGCGACAAACACTTGCAATTGGGCCAGTGTCATCATAGAAACTCCCCTTTTCCATTAGTTCAATCTAATGAAAAGTATTAATAATCATTGTTTTACTAATGAAAACGCGATTCGTATACTCGATTGTAGTCAGTAGGTGATAGAAAAACAAGAGGAGGCTTCATCATGCACCCGGAGTGGCAACGAATATGCAATCAGTTTTTGCTGGCGACATCCTATGCCGCAGGCGATTTGGAGGAGGGCTGGGCGGCCCGGTATGATTTTTCCAAAAGACCGCCCACCTATTTGCGCTATGAAAACGCGGAAATGCGCATACCCTTGGGAAAAAGAGAGCTGCCGCCCTCTCCCGATCTGTGGGAGCTGATGCAGAATCGGCGGTCCAAGCGAAACTTTTTGCAAGACCCGCTTTCTTTGAATGAGCTGAACATCCTGCTGTGGGCGACACAGGGGATTACCGCGGACATGGGCGATTATCAGCTGCGGACGACACCCTCGGCAGGGGCCTTGTACCCGATCGAGACCTATCTGTTGGTAAACAATGTGGATGGATTGGAAAAAGGACTGTACCACCTGGATGTAGAAGAATGGTGTCTGGAAGGCTTGAAGCTCGAAGATGTCTCGGAAACGGCGTATCAATTGACAGAAAATCAGGAGTTGACGCGGCGTGCAGCGGTCAACTTCGTCTGGACGGCAGTCGTCGATCGCACCAAAAGCAAGTACAAGGAGCGGGCGTACCGATACATCTGGTGGGATGTCGGCCATGTGGCCCAGAACCTGCATATCGCGGCGAATGGCTTGGGGCTCGGCGCAACGACCATCGGGCATTGGTATGATAAAGAGATGAATGAATACCTGGGAATTGACGGTCAAAACCATCTCTCGGTCTTGATGGCATCCGTAGGCAAGGTGGAAGGCAGGGACTGGATCCACGACCGCAGACCGACATAAGCAGCAGACAGGATGTGGGGATATCTGTGACAACCGAGAAACCGCTCAAACCTTTTACAAAGAGAGCTGTCCAGCTTATTCGGCAGATTCCGGAGGGGAAGGTCATGACCTACGGCCAAATCGCAGCGCTCGCGGGCAGTCCGCGCGGTGCCAGGCAAATCGTCAGAATCCTTCATTCGATGAGCAAAAAACACCGGCTGCCCTGGCATCGGGTGATCAATGCAGCGGGCCAAATCAGCTTGCAGGACGACGAGTTTCGAATGACCCAGCTTATGCTGCTGCGCGGAGAGGGTGTCGAGGTGTCGGACAGCGGCTCTGTCGATCTAGCACGCTATCAATACCATCCGGAATAAAAAAGAAACACAAGAGGTGTCAGCCGCCATGATGCGAGAACCTCGGCGAAACAGATACAGGCATCCGCTGCAATCGGATGCCTGTTTGCGTGGTCTATTGGTATCTTTCTTTGAATGCGATTTGAAAAAATAAAAAAACCAAGCTTCTCTCCGCGATACGCTTGATTCTCTACCGCTACTGACGCGGAAAATCATCCGAAAGTTGCAAAAAGAGGCAGCGGGATGCGCGGGAGGCAGCGCCACAAAATTATTGTGGAAATTTCTTGCATCGGGCTTTTGTACGTTATATGATGAAAAAGGGAATGTATGTTCGTTATAAAAGGAAAGGAGGCGCGGCGATGAACAGATGCGGATGGGTCACGCAAGATCCTCTCTACCTCGATTACCACGACAAGGAGTGGGGAGTGCCTGTCTACGATGACCGGCTGCTCTTTGAATTCCTCAACCTGGAGGGTGCGCAGGCGGGGCTGAGCTGGCTTACTATTTTGAAAAAAAGAGAGAACTATCGGCAGGCCTTTGACAAGTTTGAGCCGGAGAAGATCATTCGGTATGACCAGCGAAAGTTGGACGAGCTCATGCAAAATGAAGGCATCGTGCGGAACAAGCTGAAAATTCAAGCCGTCGTGACCAATGCCAAGGCGTATTTTCAGGTGGCGGAGGAGTTTGGCTCGTTTTCCGCTTACCTGTGGTCTTTTGTCGACGGCAAGCCGATTCAGAACCATTTCCGATCGATGAGCGAGGTGCCGGCTTCCACAGAGTTGAGCGACCGCCTGAGCAAGGACTTGAAACGGCGTGGGTTCAAGTTTGTCGGCTCGACGATCTGCTACGCGTTTATGCAGGCAGTCGGAATGGTAAATGATCATCTTGTCGATTGCATCTGCTACCCGGGAAATGAGGCAAAGCAAGACAGCTGACAGGATAGCGACGGCTGTATACCTAAGGAAAAGAGGAATGTTTATGGAACCCAAATTCGTAAGCCTGGACGCGATGTATCTGACGGGAATCGCCACCCGGACGACAAATGCAGAGGAAATGAGCGAAGCTGGAAAAATTGCCGGTTTATGGGAGCAGTTTTTCGCCACGGGCGTCACCGGGCGGATCGGCGATATCAAACAGCCCCACTATACGTATACCTTGTACGCCCAGTACGAAAATGGCGCGCAGGGCGAATACACGGTGCTCATCGGTCATGAAGCGCATGCGGCGGATGGTGCGGAGGAGGGGCTCGAGGCCATCGCGGTGCCTGCGGCCAAATACGCCGTCTTCACTACCGAGCGAGGACCGGTCGGAGAGGTCGTGACCGAGGCCTGGCAAAAAATTTGGGCGTGATCCGCGACGGCGGCAGAACGCCGCACTTTCACCGGGGACTTTGAACGGTACGATGGCCGTGATTTTAACCCGCAGGATGCCGTGGTCCAGATATTCGTAGCGGTGGAGTAACGCTTTGTTGACAGTCATGCTATGGGGACATCCACCTGCACTATACACAATCGCATAAAGGCCATATTGCCAATGGTCTTACACCCGCTCGCGCAGCGACCGCTTTCCTGTAACAAGGAAGAGAGGTCGCTGTTTTTTGCTTCGAGACCCCGGTTGGAAAGCATATGAAAAGGGTCTGGGGAACGGCGGCCGGAATCATTTGCGAATGACCCCGAGGTTTTTGTTCGATTGGATAAATTCACAAACGAAAGAGGAATTTCCAAAGATGAAAAGAAGAAATGTTCTTATGACGATTTGATTAATTATCCGAAAGTAATGAGAGAATCCGATCATGTTCTCATACAAGAGGGGAAAGGAGCAAAAGGTGGACGTCAAGGAAAGTCATCAGTTGAGAAATGAAGTGCATTTGAGTCAACTGGCTTCAGTAGGCCAAATTGCGGCGGGAATTGCCCACGAGGTAAAGAACCCCCTCACAGCGGTAAAGGGCTTTTTGCAACTTCTCAAAGAAAACCATGATGAGATGTACGTGGAAATTGCCCAGTCGGAATTACAGAATGCTCTGGCAACGCTGGAAAATTTATTGCACGTATCAAAACCTGATCTGGAAAATGAACCCCATCAAACGGTCAACCTCTCCGTCGAACTGGAGGCGCTGGTCCATCTCTTTCAAGACCAGATTTATCGCGTCCAAATACATAAGCGTTTTCAAGATACGGATGCCTATGTATTCGGGAAAAGAAACCAGTTAAAAAAAGCGCTGTTCAATCTGTTGAAAAATTCTTTTGAAGCGATTCCCGAAAAAGGAACCATCACGCTCGAACACAAAGTTGTCGATGATCATGTCGTTGTTTCGATTGAAGATACCGGAACGGGCATCCCGCAGGAAAAATTATCGCTGCTTGGCACCCCGTTCTTTTCTACGAAATTGGACGGGACAGGGATGGGGCTGACCCAAGTATTCTCTGTGATTTATCAACATGGAGGGAGGATTCAGGTGTATAGCAAGGAAGGTGAAGGTACGAGGTTCGTCTTGAGCATCCCTAGGGAATCGAAAAAGATGACGCGTGGAGTGGTAAAAATGGATTTGCAACTAAGAGAGGACGAAGAATTGCGAGATTTCTTTATACATAATCGCGAAGTATTTGAAGAGTGTCTGCTATCGGAAGCTGCCAATGTGAGAGAAAAGATTGCAGAAATCCACGAAGTGGGCAATATCAATTTAGTGGCTAACGCACACAAGTTGGTTCTTTATATAGTAGATGGCCGAGTCCACGATGTCGTTTCTTTCGCGCAGCAGGAAGGGATGAGCTGGGCGAAAAATTCCCTGACGCTCGCTTTTAATCTGGAATGGATTCAGGCGGTACGCCGGGTGCTCTTGGACTTCCTGTACAATTACGACCGCATGAGAAATGAAGGCAACAGCCTGGAGAGCTTTTACAACCGTGAAAAACAGATCAACAAGCTGGTGGACCAATTTCTGAACTATTTCATTATGAGCTATTCCAACTACAAGGATCAGCTGCTTCAGGCCCAAAAAGAGCTGGTGGACAATTTATCCGTTCCGCTGCTCCCTCTTACGGCTTCCATGAGCATTCTGCCGTTGGTCGGGGCGGTTGACGAACACCGCTTGTCCACCATCGAGGACAAGGTGATTGCCCAGATCGGGGCGACGAGAATCGAGGTGCTGATCTTTGACCTCTCCGGTGTCGTCCATATGGAAACCAAGGTCATTCACCGCTTCCTCGATATTCTGGGAGGTATCTCGATGATGGGGTGCCAGGCCGTAATCACGGGAATCCGGCCGGAGATCGTGAAGACGATGATCGCCAACGGGATCACTTTTGAGAACAAAGCGATTACCAAAGGGACGCTTCAACAGGCGTTGAGCGAACAGCTCTTTAAAAAAGAATAGTCTTTCTGCAGCAGGTGCCCACTTCCGATTGCGGCGATTACGCAACCGAGGTGGGCACCACCTATATCCACCCACATATGATATCCCAAAAGATGTATGGGAGAGTCGCGTATGATGTGGGAAAACAAACTGCAAGATGAGGTGCAAAAACTCTTGCCGATTGGGGCAAAACTTGTGGGGGCGCAGGCAAAGGGGGCGCTTGATGACTCCCCCTCGCCGTTCATTCAGCTGAGTGATCTGGATGGAGATGGGGAAAAAGAACTGGCGGCCATCTATCGCTGGGTGGGAGAGACTTTTTTAACGGTATGGAAAAAAGGGCAGGATGGCTGGTATGCAGTCCAGACGCTTTCCAGCCGAAAAGCGGCCATTCGTCATTTTCAGACAGCGCCTGTCACAGGAAGAAAAAAGGCTCAGCTCATCATCGGGTGGAGGCTGGCTGGCGAGGATGCACTTGCGGGAGCAAGCAATATGACGGAGGGATCCGATCCGCTTCGGGAGGATATGGCGGCGCAGCCCGCAGCTCTGGCTGTCTATGAATGGACGCCGCGTGGGCTGGTGAACAGAGTGGGCAGCCTCCTTTCTTTCGAGGAAATCGAGGTGGACGATCTTCCGTCAGTTGCAGGCGGCGATGGCGTCCATGAAATTATCCTATGGCAGCGCGAGCCCGGCGTGGCCGGGGGCCCCCATGCCAATATCTACAAGTGGAACGGCAGCGAGCTGTCGCTCGCAAATGACCGGTATCCGGCTTTTTTTCAGCAGCTGGCTGCATCCCTCCAGGAGAAGACGCAAGAAGAACCCGGAAGCACCCAGCTGTGGTATCAACTGGCCCGCGCCCAGCAAAAGGCTGGGCAGCCCGCCCAGGCGGTAGCGACCTTGGCCACAGCGGTGAAGTTCGGTCCATCTGCCAAGCAGGAATGGGAAGGATTCATCCGTTTGATTCGGAGGGAATTGGAGTCCAGGGCTATGGCTGCGCTCTTTCCGGCCTCGGTAAAGACGGCGGAGGGCGTGAAGTGGGGGTACATCGACGGAAGCGGGCGCTTTGTGATCCAGCCACATTACGAATATGCCGAGGACTTCCAGCAAAATGGCCTTGCCATCGTCCAGATGAACAATCGCAGCGGACTGATCAATAAACTGGGCTCCTTTGTCGTATCGCCGGTCTATCAATCGATCGCTCCCTTCTCTGAAGGGCGGGCCGCCGTCATCGACGACCGCGGTTTTCGGGTGATCGACGAGAAGGGGAAGATCTTGACGCCCCAAGCCTACTCGTATATCGGGACGTACAAAGAGGGGCGGGCTCTCTTTAACAAGACGGATGCACAGGGCCGATCCGCATACGGGTACCTGGACCGGGACGGAAGGGAAGCAATAGGGGCCCAATACCTGGCGGCCACTGATTTTCAGGATGGCAAAGCGGTGGTGCAGGTGCGGGAAGGAGAATACGCCCTCATCGACACAAGCGGCCGGATTCTGCAGACGTATCCCTATGCCAGCGTCGGGCCGCTGGGAGACGGGCTGCTTGCTTTTGCCCGGACAGCGGATGGCCCCAAGGGCTACCTCGATGAGTCGGGGCGCGTTGTCATCGAGCCGCAATATTCCGTCGCTCTGCCTTTTGAGGACGGGCGGGCCATCGTCAATGCTTCCGCCGATTTTACCCAAAACCAGTACGGTCTGATCGACAAGACCGGCGCCTATCTGATACCGCCGGAATATAACGATTTGGAGCTATTGGGCGAGGGACGGGTCGCGCTCGGCAAAGCGATCGACCCGAATCGGCCTTATCTGGGCTCGACGTACGCCATCGCCGATGCCGATGGTCCGATCTTGACCGACTTCCTCTACGAGAACGTCGGCAGGTATAAAGAGGGCGTGGCTTCGGTGAGTGACGGGAGAAGCACCTTTTTCATCGACAGGAGGGGACAGCGGGTCTCGAATCTGCCCATCGTCCCCGGCAGCGGAACATTGACGCTGATGGGAGAGCTGGTCAAAGCGGACGTGGATCAACGGGTCTCCTACTACGATCGCAACGGGAAACGGGTCTGGCAGCAGAATACGATCATACCTCTGCGGGAGCCGTACCGGATCGTCGAACACAAGTATGCGCCCAACAAGAACTACCTCGTCTACTATCCGGAAATCAAAGGGATCGCCAATCGCGCCGCACGGGAGGCGGTCAACAATCGCCTCAAGGAGCTTTCCCAGGTCAAGCCGATCGATCCGAATGCACAGCTGGACTACAGCTACAGCGGAGATTTTGCCGTGGCCTTTTTCCGCAAACAGCTGGTAGAGCTGGAGCTGACCGGCTACAATTTCCCGTTCGGAGCGGCTCACGGCATGCCCACGCGAATCTATGTCCCGATCGATCTGGTCAGCGGGCGCATCTACAGCTTGAAAGACCTGTTCAAGCCGGGCAGTGATTACGTCCGGGTGCTGAGCGAGCTGGTCGGCAATCAAATCAGAACCAATCCGGAATATTCCTACGTATTTCCGGACAGCTACAAGGGAATCAGTCCCGACCAACCCTTCTACGTGAAGGCAGATGCGCTCTACCTCTATTTTGCTCCTTACGAAATTGCGCCGTATGCAGCGGGCTTCCCCACCTTCCGCATCCCGTTTTCGGAGATTTCCGGGATCATCGACGAGAGCGGCGAGTTCTGGAGGTCGTTCCACTGAAAGGATGTCCCTCCCTTGCGCCATCCGGCTGCATAAAAAGACGGTCCGAGACTCCTGATTAGCGTAGACCGTCCTTTTTGAAAGGGGTATGATAGATTCGATACCGTGCAGGAAAGAAAGCAGGGGAGGGGTTCAGACCATGGATGTGTACACACTGGCGAAAGCCATTCGGGAGAAGAAAATATCTCCGGTCGAAATCGTCGGCCAGACGCTGGAGGCGATAGAGAAACAGAATGAGACCCTGAACGCTTATATTACGATTTGTGCGGAACAGGCCCGGCGGGAGGCGGCCCAAGCGGAGGCCGAGATTATGCGGGGGGAGTGGAAAGGGATCTGGCATGGGATTCCGGTTGCCATCAAGGACATGATTTTTACGGAGGGCGTCCGCACGACGATGGGCTCCCAGATTTACGAGCACTTCGTACCCGCTTACAGCGCCACTGCCGTGACCAGATGGCAGCAGGCCGGAGCGATCGTCATCGGCAAAACGAATACACATGAATTTGCCTACGGGCCGACCGGAGACGTCTCCTTTTTTGGGCCGTCCCGCAATCCCCACGATCCCCGGAAAATTACAGGGGGCTCAAGCGGCGGTTCCGGTGCAGCGGTAGCAGCCGGGCTGGCTTATGCCGCCTTGGGGACGGATACGGGCGGATCGGTGCGGATTCCGGCGGCCGCCTGCGGCATCGTCGGGATGAAGCCGACCTTTGGCCGTGTCAGCAAGTACGGCGCGTTTGACCTCGGCTATACGCTGGACCATGTTGGCCCGATGACCAAAAGCGTCAGGGACAATGCGTCGCTCTTGCAACTGCTGGCGGGCTACGATGAAAACGATCCCTATACGCTCACCCAGCCAGCTGATGATTACGCGGCGCTGCTCGGCGAGAGCGTGCGCGGAAAAGTGATCGGCTTGCCCCTCTGGTACTACCAGCATGTCGAAGAGGAAATCAAGCAGGCGATCCAGCAGGTGGCTGCCGTATACCGGGAGCTGGGCGCGGAGATTCGGGAAGTGGATCTGCCGGGGATCGATGAACTGATGCAGGGACAGCGGATTACGATTCAGGCGGAAGCTGCGGCAATCCACGAGCGGACCTTGCGCGATCACGCGGATGCGCTGCAGCCGGAAGTGCGCGAGCGACTGATGGACAGCACAGACGTGCGGGGCTACCAATACGTGCAGGTGCAACAGCGCCGCGGCCAGTTGCTGGCGCAGTTTAACGAGGTGTTCCGTGAGGCGGATGTCCTGTTGACGCCGACCTTGCCAATTCTGCCGACAGATATCGGGCAGCGGGACATCATGATCGGCGATCATCCGGACGGGGTTCGTCCGGCTCTGCTGCGGCTGACCTCGCCGACCAATTTTACCGGCAATCCGAGTCTCTCTGTGCCCTGCGGCTTTTCGCAGACGGGCTTGCCGATCGGCTTCCAACTGATCGGGGAGCATGGGCAGGAGGCGAAGCTGTACCAGTTTGGCTATGCCTATGAGACAGCGACCGGCGCCATCGAAAAGTGAGCATGGGCCGGAGATGGCCGATTATTACAAATTAGAGAAAAACGTCGAAAATCCATTTACAGACGGGCCTGAAACATGGTTTATATGAGAGTCGGGACGAAAATAATGCCGTGGATGCCCGCTCGATCATGAGGGGAACCAGGGGTTTCAGCGTGAGTAAGGGAATGATCCGGGGATTGTCTTCCATGGGGTGCTGCATAAAGCAAGCTGTCCGGTGCGAGTCGTTCCCCGGCGAATACCATAGACGCTCCTCCTTGGGGGGATCGTAGCACCGAGGAAAGACACTTTTCCCGGGAAGCGCAGCACCCATGAAAAAAGCCGTGAAGCTCACGGCTTTCTTTTATGGATATCGATAGAAAAACTTGTGGAGATGGGAGAGGGGAGTTCCTGTTTTCTGGTAGTGATGGGATCTGTCGGGTTTATGAAACGGTGTCGTACAATGTTTGTTGTGCGACAAAGAAAGGGGATATTTGAACTGTGGCAAAAGACAGCTTACTCACAAACGAATGGGTTCAAATAAAAAACGGAAACCTTACCGACGAACAGGCGATTTCGCTTTTTTTACACATCCGGACGAACTCCGCCTATACCTTTCGCAACTATCAGAGAGCCATCGCTCAATTCCGTGCGTTTATCTCCTACAAACCGCTTCGCGAAGTGACCTGGAAAGATATCGAGTCCTACCAATACAGCTTGTCCAAAGGTCCTGGCGGCAAAAGGGGCCAACCGTTGGCGCCGGCGACGGTGGCCAGTCTGCTTGCTCCCCTGCGCTCCCTCTACAAATGGGGATGCGACCCGAATCTGAAGCTGTTTCCGCAGGACCCCACTTCGTCGACGCGCTCTCCCAAAGTACCAGTCACGAGCAAACATCACTTTTTGACACAGAGGGAAACCGTCCTCTTTCTGAACCAGCTAAAAGCGCAAGGAGCGCGGGATTATCTGATCGGCCTGACTCTCGTGCTGCTGGGATTGCGCGTGTCCGAACTGACGCATATGCGGTGGAAGGATTTTTATACCGATCCAGCCGAATCCTCGATCTGGCTCTCCGTCGAGCGGGGAAAGGGCGGCAAGCAACGGGACGTAAAAGTTCCACAGAACTTGTGGCAATTGTACAAAGAATACGCCGAGACTTTTCCCGCGAAAAATGTTGAGGATCGCGTGTTCCCGCTGTCTGTGCGGCAAGTGGAACGCATCATCCAAATCTCCCGGGAGAACAGCAAGATCGGGAAAAAAGTCACGCCACATTGGCTTCGCCATACGAATGCGACCCTTGCCCTGCTGGGCGGTGCCTCTCTTCAGCAAGTGCAAGAGAATTTAGGGCATGCGTCGATCACGACCACCCAGCGTTATTTGCATACGGTCGAACAATTGCAAAAGGCAGCTCCCGACTTTGTCGAGAACTGCCTGAAAGAAGCACTGAGTCTAAAGCAATAGGATATTGCTCACAATGATAGTTGATAGAATTGGGACAATTATCTATAATTGGGTTGAATTTTGTTGAATTTTGTCGCACAACAAACATTGTACGACAAAGAGAGGTCAGCGGGACCTAACGCATACAAATTGTCGCTTCTTTCAGCCGTTTTGACCCGTTGAAATCAGTTGGAACTTGTAGTGACGTACTAACGAACCGGTAAGGGGTGTGGGTGATGAAGCGGAAAGTCACGATTGGGCAAAAACTGATTGGCGGTTTTTTAAGTATTGCACTGCTGCTGGCGTTGACGGCAGGAGTAGCGTATATCTACTTTACGGAGGTAGACGAGTCCTACTCGGACCTGGTGGACAGGCGGGCAGTTATCTTGCGGCATGCGCAAAGCCTGCAGGTGCTCTCCGTAAAACAGTCCAACAGCTTGCGGGGATATGTCATGACGGGGGAAAAAGAGTTTGCCGTCAATCTGCAAAGCTATGAACAACAGGCTCAGGAAGTCATGAAGAATATGGAGGCCCTTCTTCAGAGCGATGAGAATAAACAAGTATTGCAGGAGTTTGCCAAAGCAAGCGAGGACTTTAAAAAGGAGTACACGAAACTTCTGCAGATGATAGACAGGCAGGAAGATTCGGCGAAAGTGACCGAGTACTTCATGCAGCAGGTCCTGCCTCTCGGAAGGAAATTGGAACCGGTGATTGACCAGATCGTGACCAGTCAGCTGCAATCGATGGAGGAAGGCAGCAGGGCCAACTCGGCAGCTGTGGACACGGCCACGGCCAACCTCGTCTGGTTCAGCGCGGGGGCATTGGTGCTCTCTATTCTGATCGGCTACTTCATGTCGCGGATGATCGCCAAACCGATCGTTCAGGTCGCCCGGGCGGCGGAACTGGTGGCGGCAGGGGATTTGACCCAGGACGAGCTTCGCGTGAAAAACAATGACGAGATCGGGGAGATGGCTCGCTCCTTTAACCACATGGCGGCCAATCTGCGCAATCTGATTCAACAAATCAACATCGGCGCGGAGAATGTCGCAGCCTCTTCAGAAGAACTGTCAGCCAGTGCCGAGCAAACCAGCCTGGCTTCGGAAACGATCAGCTCCGGCATTCAGGAAGTGGTGTTGACGGCGGAGAAACAGGCCAGAGGCGCGGAAGAAAGCGTGGAGGCCATGAATGAGATGGCGCTGGGGATCGAGCACATCGCCGAACAGACGGAAATGACGTCGTCTTTGTCGCGGCAGGCATCGCAAAAATCAGAAGAAGGAAACCGAACGATTCAGCAGGCGATTTCCCAAATGGATGCGCTGGATCATACGATTCAAGAATTGGCAAAAGCGGTGCAGGACATGGGCGATCACTCTCAGCAGGTGGGCAAGATCGTCGAGGTCATCTCCGGGATCGCCACGCAAACCAATCTGCTGGCACTAAATGCGGCGATCGAAGCGGCCAGAGCGGGCGAACACGGGCGAGGTTTTGCCATCGTCGCCGATGAGGTGCGCAAGCTGGCGGAAGAGTCGGCTCGTTCCGCCGACCAGATTATCCAGTTGATTGGCGCCATGCAGAAAAACACCGAGCAGACGGTCGAGCGCATGGAAAAGGGGATTTCCGAAGTGGAAGAGAGCATTCAGACCGTACATACAGCAGGTGAACAGTTTAGCGAGATCAAATCGTACGTCGAGCAGGTATCGGAGAGGGTTCAGGCCATCACTGCCGCTTCCAGACAAATTGCTGCCAGCAGCCAGCACGTCACGGCATCCGCCCACATGATTCTGGACGGTTCCCGAACGGTGGCAGCCAGCTCGCAAAATGTATCGGCTGCCTCAGAGGAACAGCTCAGCAGCGTGGAGGAAGTCACTTCCTCGGCTGAATCTCTGGCCGAAATGGCGGAAGAGCTGCGCTCCTTGGTGGCTCGATTCCGCGTCTAGCGGTGTCTAGCGGTCTGTGAGCGGGAGTTTGGCGGATCGCCGGATCTAGGCCGGACGTCTGTTGATCTCCTCCTGCACGACGAAGGCCAGGTCATCATTCCCGAAGAGAGAAAGGACGCCGAGCAAGGTCTGATCCGGTATCTCCTCCGCTTCTTCTTTTGGCACCGTGAGCTCCACCATTTGCTGCAGCAGCGGGTTGGCAGTCTGCCCAGGATAGGCCCGGCGGTACAGTTCGTGTGCATCCAGTCCGTGATTGACGCACCACTGGGCAAACACGAGGATCATCATGCCCTCGTCACGCTGGTAGTTTTCCACGATTTTCTCTTCCCATTTTTTTCGATCCATGTCCGTCTCCTTTGCGTGTATTGGTCGATGCGGTTGGTTTGCGGCCGAATGGTGATGTTTCCTTTCACTCATCCATTGTAGAGAGAGTCAGGAGCACGGGCAAGTGAGGAGTCGGACAATCGCTTGAAAAAAGGTGCGGGGGTACATGCCCCCGCACCTTTTTTGACCCCTAAGCCAATCCCTCTACCTCTCCATCCTCATTGAGAAACACAGATTCCGCTGCGGGCTTTTTGGGTAGACCGGGCATCGTGACGAGGCTGCCCGTCAACACCACGAGGAAGCCTGCGCCTTGGGAAATGCGGATTTCGCTGACCTGTATCGTAAAATCGGACGGCGCTCCGAGCTGGTCGGGCTGATCCGAAAACGAATAAGGCGTCTTGGCCATGCAAACCGGGAAATGGGAGAGGCCCATCTCTTCGGCTTTCCGCATGGTCTGCAGGGCTGCTTTGGAGAAGCGGACACCGGCTCCCCGATACAGCTTGGTCACGATCCTCTCGATTTTTTCGCGGATCGGGAGCTGGTCCTCGTACAAATACGTAAAGGAAGAGGCGGACTGTGCAGCTTGAATCACTTTTTCAGCCAGATCGATGCCGCCTTCGCTGCCCTCCGCCCAGACGCGGGAGAGCGCGACGTCCGCTCCGAGCTTTTGGCACAGGGCGATTACTTCGCTTTGCTCCTGCTCGGTGTCCGTATGGAAGCTGTTGAGCGCGATCACGACAGGAACGCCAAAGGAACGGAGGTTTTCCACATGCCTTTGGACGTTGGCGAAGCCGGCACGCAAAGCATCCAGATTCTCCTCATGCAGCTGGGCAACCGGAATGCCGCCATTGTATTTCAAGGCGCGAACGGTGACGACCAGGACAGCGGCAGAGGGAGTCAGCCCCGCTTTTCGGCATTTGATGTTAAAGAATTTCTCCGCGCCCAGATCGGCCCCGAAGCCCGCTTCGGTTACAACGTAGTCGGCCAGCTTCAGCCCCAGCCGGGTGCCGATGACGCTGCTGCAGCCGTGGGCGATGTTGGCAAAAGGTCCGCCGTGCACAATCACCGGGGTGCCCTCCGCCGTCTGCACCAGATTGGGTTTCAAGGCGTCTTTCAACAGGACACACATGGCGTCAACGGCTCGGATATCGGCGGGTGTCACCGGCTTGTCATCCAGATCGTATCCGATGATGATCTTGCCCAGCCGGTCGCGCAGATCCGCCAGGCTTTCGCTGAGGCAGAGAATCGCCATGATCTCCGAGGCGGTGGTAATCAAAAAGCCGTCCTCTCTGGTTTGTCCATTTCCGTCTCCCAGCCCGATCACGATGTTGCGCAGGGCGCGGTCATTCATGTCCATGGCACGCTTCCAGACGATTTTTTTCGGATTCAGCCTGCGCTCATTGCCGTGATGAATGTGGTTGTCAATCATCGCCGCAAGCAGGTTGTGGGCCGAGGTGATGGCGTGAATATCACCCGTAAAGTGGAGATTGATCTCGTCGGCGGGAAGAATCTGGGCCCGGCCGCTGCCGGTGGCTCCTCCCTTCATCCCGAGACAGGGTCCCAGCGAAGGCTCCCGGAGGGCGGCGATAGCTCTCTTGCCCAGTTTGTTCAATGACTGCGACAAGCCGATGGTCGTCAAGGTCTTGCCCGCTCCTGCCGGATTGGGGTTCATCGCAGTGACCAGGACCAGTTTGCCGTCAGGCCGGTCCTTCACCTTTTCCCACAGCTCAGGAGAGAGCTTGGCCTTGTACTTTCCGTATAGCTCCAAATCCTCTTCGTGAATATCCACAAGCTTGGCAATGTCGGCGATAGGTTTCATAAAATGGATGCCTCCATAGAATGCTTTTTTTCGATCATATTCTATTTCAACAGAGGGGGTCTGATGTCCTTGAAAAATTCTGAACAGCTTCCCGGTATGCTTCCGCAAAACGCTGGATTCCTTCCTCGATCGACTTCTCTTCCGCCCGGCCAAAAGTAAAACGGATGGCATGCTTGTCTGTGCCCAGCACATTTCCGGGTACAAAGACGACTCCGCGGCGGATGGCCTCTGTCAACACCGCATTCCCGTCCAGCTCATTGCGGAACCGGCACCAGAGATGAATGCCTCCTTCGGGGAGGAACAGCTCTACCTCATTCCCCAGCTTTTCCCGGAGTGCTTTGACAAAGCGTTCGCGTCTTGCGTGCAGCGCTGCCCGCAAATGATCCATATGTCCCTCGTAGTCGGGGGAGCGCAAAAACTGGTGGGCGACCCACTGCGGAAAGATGCTGTGGCCAAAATCAACCTGTTGCTTGGCGTCGGCGAGGCGTTCGATCACCGTCTGAGGGCCGATCACCCAGCCGATCCGCAGTCCGGAAGCGATGATTTTGGTCAAGGAGCTGATGTAGAGGACGGTGCCATTTCGGTCCAGGGATTTCAAGGTAGGGACAGGTGTCCCGGAAAAAGCGGTCATGGAATACGGATCATCCTCGATCACCGGTATGCCCAGTTCGGCAGACAGCTCCAGCACGCGCTGCTTACGTGCCGGGGAGAGTGTCGCTCCCGTCGGATTTTGAAAATGAGGGTTGAGAAAGACCATTTTCAGGCGATGCTCGCGATGCAGGGCGAGGATATCATCCGGATTGATTCCGTCCCGATCTACCGGCAGATAACATAGTTTCAACCCGGCAGAGCGAAAGGAGCGCAAGGAGTAGCAATAAGACGGGTCCTCGATGGCAACGGCGTCACCCGGTTTTAGCAGACATTGGATTACCAGGTACAGCGCCTGCTGCGCTCCGGACGTGATCAGGATCGAAGAAGGCGTGGCATTGATGCCGCGCTCCTGTCTGACGTGTTCGGCGATGATCGCTCGCAGCTCAGGGCTTCCCTGCGGGTGGTCGTAGCCAAGCTGCCAGTCAAAAGGCTGCTCAGACAGGATGCGGCGAAAGGAGGCTGCCGGGAAGAGATCAGGAGACAGCTCCCCGCTGGCGAAGTCGATCAGATCGTGATCCAGCGTCTCTTTGCGAATGTGGCGGAGCAGCGGGGCATTGGGCAAAAAAGCGCCGTTTTCCACCAGTTTTGGCCAGTTTGGCAGGCGATGGCGGGCCAATCCCCAGATGTCGCTGCTGACCCGGGAGCCGCTCCCCTGCATTCGTTCGATAAGCCCGAGAGCCCTCAGTTCTTCATAGGCGGAGACGACAGTGCTGCGGTTGACGTTCCATTCTTTGGCCAGTGTCCGTTCGGATGGCAGCTTGCTGCCTGGCGGAAACTCCCCGCTGGAGATTCGCCTCTCGAGATCCTGCGCAATTTGTTTGTAGAGAGCCGGGCGCCGTCTTTTGGGCTCATTCCAAACAGGCATAGGGAAACCTCCCTTCGAATCTGCATTCTTACCTCTAAGGATAGGGAAGTGGATGGTCAAAATAAACCCCAACTGGATGGTGTTTTTGTGACAAAGTCGACGGATAATGAAAAGTGGAAAGAGGGCATCGTTGCCAAAATGCAAAAAAAGAAAGAAGAGTGAGGCAGTCATGACAACTCCGATGATACTCGTGATTGTAATTATGGCTGTAGGCCTGGTCGCCACACTGCTGGTCGGCTTTGGCCCCAAAGACAAGCCATACGGTTCCAAAGCTCTCGGTCATTGGAAAAGGATGGGGGTCTACTATGGCTTGTGTGCCGTACTCCTGATCGTGATTTTTCTATATGTATTTACCTGAGTTGTGCGTGTCATCCACGCGAGGACATGTGCCCACGAAAGGGTAGGAAGAAGGCTCCGCCGAAAAACAGGCGGAGCCTTTTCGTTTTGCCTGCGGTCTCCTTCAAACCATCGGCTCGGCGTGCGGGGCCGAACGGTTTTGCCGATACAGCGAAAGATCCGGGTGCGTGCCGGCCACAATCACATCCCGCAGCATTTTAGCCAGCATCATGCTATAAACAATCCCGCTATCCCCATAAGCAAATAAAAAATACCAGTCCGGGTACTCATCGTAGATGCCGATCATCGGCAAGCCGTCGTTCGTCCCCCCGTAAAAGGCAGCCAGATAATAGGCGGGTTGCAGATGCAGACCGGGAAAAAGTTGGCGGCATGCCTGGAGCAGCTTGTTCTTTTTTTGGGTCAGCAGGGAATTCCGCTTGTCCGCCGAAGCCGTCGTCTCATCCAGTCCGCCGATGATGACCCGGTTATCCTTGGTCGTGCGCATATAGATGTAGGGGCGGGCGGTTTCCCAGATGAGGGTCCGCTTGTACCATGCCGACAAGTCGTGTACCGGCTGGGTGATCACTGCATATGTACTGATGACGGATGCTTTTTTCTCGCGCTTGAACTCAGGGTCCCTCACACCCGGCGGCCACGATCACATTACGGGCTCGGATCCGATGTCCCCGCTCCGTCAGGATCAGACTGCTCCCGTCCTTTTCCCTCTTTCTTCCCGTCACTTTGGTGTTTTCAAAGATGCGAACGCGGCTTGCCCGCGCTTTTTCGAGCAGTCCCAGCGTAAAGGTGTACGGATTCAGCTCCGCTTCGCCATAGCTGTAGATGGCGGCGGGGCGGGAAAAGGGGTAGTGCCGGCTGAGCTGTTTTTCTTCCCAGTACTCCACCGCAAAGCCGTGCCGCTTCAAAATCTCGTAATCCTTTCGCAGTTGGTCTACATCCTTATCCGAGCTGGCGTAGTACAAGCTGTCCCGGCGCAGAAATTCGGCGTCGAGGCCTGGACAGCTATAAAAAAGGGACAGAGGCGGCCAATGAAGACCGGGCTCCGGAAGAGCGGATCTATGTCACCGGATGGAATGTCGAACCCTTCTATGATGAAAAAACACATACGCTCGAGTGGTCCATGCTCGGGGAGGATGCACAGAAAAACCCTTTGGTAAACTACAATGTCCAGATGCTGACGCGCAAAGGTTTTGTCTCCTTTTTGCTGATTACTGATCCGGCTCATCTGGATCAGGATAAGAAAACATTGAAAGAAGCCATCATCCCTACTTTTCATGTCAAAGAAGGAAACCGCTACGAAGATTTTGACGCTTCGACGGACAAAGTCGCCGAGTTTGGATTGGACGGATTCGTCCTGGGCGGGCTGGGCGTGGCGCTGGCGAAAAAAGCGGGCTTGCTCGGGGTCTTGTTGTTGTTCTTGAAAAAGGCTGGGTCCTGATCGTCGTTGCGATCGGGGCGATCGGAAAATTCCTGTTTGGGCGGAAAAAGAAGACGGAGAGTACGGCCGGAGGCGAGTTCTCCGCCGAACAGCCACTATCGACGGAGGAGACAGGGGAGCACTCCCCGACCGATCAGGGGGAAAGACCGCCGACCCAACAGCCGCCATCGATGTAAAGCGGGTTGGGGAGCATCGCGAAAAAGTAAAAAGGAAAGGCACCGAGGGCATATGCCGTCTCGGTGCCTTTTTTCACGTAAAGGCCTTCTATAACCCCCTTTAATGGGTTACAGTAATTGCCGACTGAAAGCCCACGGTTTAATCGTGGGATGAAAGACGGCTTGGCCCGAACATCCCTGTACGGGATGAGCAGAGCAAACTCTCAACATGTGTGCGAGTATGTTTCTTTTTGTCAGTTTGTTGTAGTTTAATCGCAAAACTGATACGGTGTTTGTATGGGACAAGAATATAGACGTACAGCTAACACAGTATCTTTAATCAATTATCATTTCGTTTTCTGCGCACGTTATCGAAGAAAAGTATTCGTGAAGCAGGTGGGAATTCGATTCAAGGAAATACTTGAAAAAATATGCCAAGAGAATGACTGGCATATCTTGGCATTGGGAGTGATGTCAGATCATGTCCATCTTTTCATAAACTGTCTTCCCACCCATTCTCCATCAGACGTTATGGCAAAAGTGAAAGGAGTGACTTCTCGAATACTAAGGCAAGAATTCGAGCATCTTGCTCATTTGCCTAGTCTGTGGACACGCTCTTATTTCGTCAGTACAGCAGGAAACGTATCAAGTGAAACTGTAAAGCGTTATGTGGAAGAACAAAAGAAAAGGGGGTGAAACATGCAAGCCTTAACCGTTAAGATTCGCATATTTCCTGATCAACCAGATCTTCTTTGCCAGTTAGGTAAAGAGTATGTTCGGGTAGTTAACCAACTGAGTGAACAGGCGGAACAACTTGGAGTGTTTCCGAAAGTGACAACCAAAGATGTAGAATCCAACCTTCCCTCTGCTGTCTGTAATCAAGCCATTCGTGATGCCGAGCGTGTGTACCGAAAAATGAAGAAGTTGGGCATTCGCCCAATTCTTAAAAAACCTGTCTATTTTATCAACAATCAAAACTATTCTATCTCTGAAAATACAGTTGCCTTTCCTATCGTTCTTGATGGTAAGACAAAGAAGACAGCATTTCGTGCGAATCCAACGTATCGGGATATGGAGTTGTTATGTAAAGCCAGGCTTGGACTGATGCGAATCGTTGAAAAATCAGGAAAATGGTACGCTCAAATTTCGTTAGAAGTTCCAACCGCCGAATCGAACGGTGAACACATGATGGGTATTGATCTTGGTCTGAAAGTTCCTGCAGTTGCTGTAACATCCACGGGGAAGACCAGATTTTTTGGAAATGGCAGACAGAACAAGTACATACGCAGAAAGTACCAGCAACGGAGGCGTAAATTAGGTAGACTCAAAAAGTTGTCTGCCATTCGGAAACTTGGGAACAAGGAACAACGTTGGATGAAAGACCAAAATCATAAGATCAGTCGTCAAATTGTCAATACAGCGGTTCAAGAAGGCGTGTCAATTATCAAGCTTGAACGACTAGAGAATATTCGCAAGACGGCAAGAACAAGCCGTAAACACGCAAAGAATCTGCATCGTTGGACTTTCTATCAGCTGCAACAATTCATCTCCTACAAAGCAAGCCTTTTCGGCATAAAGGTTGTGAAGGTTAATCCTGCCTACACTTCTCAATCTTGTCCTGTCTGCGGGGAGAGAAACCAGGGAAGAGACAGAAAGTACGAATGTTCATGCGGATTCCATGCTCATCGTGATCGGGTTGGAGCGATGAATATCATGCGTCAACCTGTGACAGATGGTAACAGTCTGTCAGCCTAAGATGCTATACGCACTGTCTTAGGACGGGCTGATGAGACAGCCCTGAACTTGGGGGAACTACGGATAGCAGAAATGCACTTCCGACTACCACCCAAGAATCCTACGGATACCAAAGGCGTCAGCTTGCGGCTTTAGCCGTGGGAGTCTCAAACCCGGAACATATATTCGTAGAATAGAGGGGAAGTTGGTGTGCGGACGTGAAAAGAAAACTGACGATTGCGGAAATCCTGGAGCAGTTCCGCCAGGACGAACGCTACTCCCAAAATATCGTGCACTGGACGACGATTCCTCCGCGGGAGGCGGTGACCGTGCCATTTCCCGCCGGGCTGGACACGCGCATCCGGGAGACGCTGATCAAGCGGGGGATACCGGCGCTCTATACGCACCAGGAGACGGCCTTTCGCCATGCCAGAGAAGGCCGGCATATCGTGGCGGTGACCCCGACGGCATCGGGAAAAAGCATGTGCTACCATCTGCCTGTCCTGCAGACGCTGACGGAGGACCCCGATGCCCGCGCCCTCTACCTGTTTCCGACGAAAGCGCTGGCCCAGGACCAAAAAAGCGAGCTGCATGAGCTGATCGGAGAGATGGGGCTGTCGATCAAGTCGGACACGTATGACGGGGATACCCCGGCGCAAATCCGGCAGACGATCCGCCAGGCGGGACATATTGTCATTACCAATCCCGACATGCTGCATTCGGCGATCCTGCCGCATCACACCAAGTGGGTCTCTTTTTTTGAGCATTTGAAATACGTCGTCATCGACGAGCTGCATACATACCGCGGCGTCTTCGGCAGCCACGTGGCCAATGTGATACGCCGCCTGAAGCGCATCTGCGCCTTTTACGGCAGCCGGCCGCAATTTATTTGCACGTCGGCGACGATCGCCAATCCGCGGGAGCTGGCTGAGAATCTGGTCGAGGAGCCGGTCGTGCTGGTGGACAACAACGGCGCTCCCACGGGGAAAAAGCATTTCCTGTTCTACAATCCTCCCGTCGTAAACAAGCAGCTCAACATCCGGCGCAGCGCGACGCTGGAGGCGCGCGACATCACAGCCGCCTTTTTGACCAACGGGATCCAGACGATTTTGTTCGCCCGCAGCCGGGTCCGGGTCGAAATTCTGCTGAAATACCTGCAGGAGCTGATCAAGCGAAAGCTGGGCGAGAAGACCATTCAGGGCTATCGCGGCGGGTATCTACCCAGTCAGCGGCGGGCGATTGAGCGCGGGCTCAGGCAGGGGGACATCATCGGGGTGGTCAGCACCAATGCGCTGGAGCTCGGGGTCGACATCGGTCAGCTCCAGGTATGCGTGATCACGGGCTATCCGGGCTCGGTGGCGAGCACCTGGCAGCAGGCGGGCCGGGCGGGCAGGCGGCAGGACGAGTCGGTCGTCGTGCTGGTCGGCAGCTCCACGCCGCTGGATCAATACGTCATCCAGCACCCGGAGTACTTCTTTGAGCGCAGCCCGGAAACAGCGCGGATCAATCCGGACAATCTGATCATCCTCGTCGACCACATTAAATGCGCGGCCTACGAGCTGCCCTTTTCCAAGGGAGACCGCTTTGGGCGCGCGGAGATCATGGAAATTCTCGAATTTTTGACGGAAGAACAAATCTTGCATCACGCCAAGGGGAAATGGTTCTGGATGAACGACTCTTTCCCCGCCCACAATATCAGCCTGCGCTCGGCCTCGCAGGAGAACGTGGTGATTATCGACATCTCCGAGCGGGGCAATGAAAAAGTGATCGGGGAGATGGACCGCTTCAGCTCGATGACGCTCTTGCATGAGGAGGCGATCTACCTGCATCAGGGGACGCAGTATCAGGTGGAGAAGCTGGATTACGAGGAAAAGAAGGCGTATGTGCGCGAGGTGCAGGTGGACTACTACACTGACGCCAATCTGGCTGTCCAGCTGAAGGTGCTGGAGGAAGACCAGACGAGGCGGCTGCCGGAGATGGAATTCGCCTACGGCGAGGTGACGGTGAATGCCATGGCGACGATCTTCAAGAAGATCAAGTTCGAGACGCATGAAAACATCGGCTCCGGTCCGATCCACCTGCCGGAGGAGGAGCTGCATACCAATGCAGCCTGGCTCAGCTTTTCGGAGTCGATCCTGGAGACCGTGGGCAAAAGCGAGGTGGAACGCGGTCTGGTGGGGCTGGCGCATGTCCTCCAGCACGTCGCGCCGCTGTTCGTGATGTGCGACCGGATGGACCTGCACGTCATTCCCCAGCGGAAAGCCATCCACTCGGGAGCGCCGACGATCTTCCTCTACGACCGCTATCCCGGCGGCATCGGCCTGTCCGAGCAGGTGTACAAGGAGATGGATACCATCCTTTTCCGGGCAGAGGAGTTGATCCTCTCCTGCCCGTGCGAGAGCGGTTGTCCGTCCTGCGTCGGGGCGGCGGAGGAAGGCGGCAAGGAGCTGGCCCTGTCGCTTTTGCGGGTAGCGCAGGGAGGAAGCCTGCATGTCTCTTAAGAGCAAGCTAAATCGGTTCAAGGGGCATTTGACCCGGGAAGCCCAGAATCCGCCCCCGTCGTCCGGAGATGGTGCGGCTGCTGTCCGGGAGGCGCCGGCGGATGGGGTCGCGGAGGCTGAGGCTCCAATCGCACCCATGGCTCCGGCGGCACCGGAGGAAGTGCTTGCGGCGGCACATGCAGCTCCGGCGGCTCCGGCCGACGGGCCGGCGGCCGCATCGGCAGCCATCCCCTTCCTGCAAAAATGGCTGGACCTTAGCGCCCGGCCCTATGTCTGGGAGGATGAATACGTGATGGTGCGGGAGCTGCGCTACCCTGCCAGCCAGCGGCACGGGCGGTACGCTTTCTCTGCACTTCACGAGACGATGGCGGCGTGGGAGCAGGCCGGATTGCAGCACCCTTTGTCGGCGGCGGGGAAGCAGGCGGAGGATCTCTTGTTTTTTGACACGGAGACGACCGGCCTTCACGGCGGGGCGGGCAATACCGTCTTTTTGCTGGGACACAGCCGCTTTGAGGGGGATGAGGTGGTCGTCCGCCAGCATTTTTTGGCCGCTCCGCATGCCGAGGCGGCGCTGTACCACTCCTTTTTGCAAGATTCGCGGACGGCGACCGATCTGGTCACGTACAATGGCAAGTCCTTCGACTGGCCGCAGGTGAAGACGAGACATACGCTGCTGCGCGATTTGGTCCCCAGGCTGCCGAGCTTTGGCCATTATGATCTCTTGCACGGCGCCCGGCGGCTTTGGCGGGAGGATCTGGAGTCCTGCCGCCTCTCGCTGATTGAGCGGGAGAAGCTGGGGGTCGTGCGGGAGGATGACGTGCCGGGACACCTGGCGCCGATTCGCTACTTTGACTTTTTGACGGACCAGGACCCGGATACGGTGGCGGGTGTGCTGCGCCACAACGAGATTGACGTCCTGTCTCTGATCACGCTCTACATCCATCTCTCCGCCCTGCTCCTGGCCCGCGAGCAGGCAGAGGGGAGCGGCGAGGAGCGTTACAAGGTCGGACAGTGGTATGAAGCATTGGGCGATCTGGAGCGGGCGATGGAGGCGTACCGGCAGGCCGCCGATCGTGCTCCTGAGCTGCATCACAAGGCAAAGATCGCGATGGGGCGCTGCTACAAGAAGCGGAAGGAATGGCGGCAAGCGCTCCAGCTCTGGGAGGAGGTCAGCCAGTCGGGCACTCCGCTTTCGGAAGAGATCCTGACCGAGATGGCCAAACTGTACGAACACCAGGTGAAAGACTTCGAACGGGCTCTGTTCTGTGCGGAGCGCGCCTACGAGCGGTGGAGGCAGAAAGCGGCACTGCTCCGCCGCCGTTCGAAAACGGAGGAAGCCGCCTACCGGAAGCGGCTGGAGCGATTGGCGCAGAAAGCGGCGCAAGGGACGGCTGATCAGGCGGAATACGGCCCGGGCTTGGTGTAAAGAAGGACAGGGAGATGGGAAAGGACAAAGATCGTGCGCTGTTGGTTTCGATCCAATCCAAAAACCCGCGGGACAAATCTCGCGGGTTAATTTATGATCGGGCAACTTTTTGGCGGCCGTCTACGCCTGCGGCGCGGGTTTGCCGTACTTTTCCCGATATTCACGGGCCAGGATGCTCATCAGGATAGAGTCGTGGTATTCGTGGTTGTAATAGAGGGCTTCGCGCTGCACGCCTTCCTGGGTGAAGCCGACTTTTTCGTATGCGCGGATCGCCTGCGCATTGTAGGAAAAGACGTTCAGCTCGATCCGATGCAGATTCAAGATGCCGAAGCCGTAGTCCAGGAGCAGCCGCATGGCTTCGCTGCCCAGCCCATTGCTCTGATGCTGCGGCTGCGGAATGGCGATGCGAATATTGCAGTTGCGGTTTGTTTGGTCAATCGACTGCAGGGCGATATCGCCGATTACTTCATCGTTATCGCGCAGGGCGATCAGCAGCAAGAGGCTGGAGGAATCCTTGGACTTGCCGTCGAGGTAGCGGTGAATTTGCTCGCGGGTGAAGCTGTTCTGCGTGCCGGTCAGGCGGCGGGCTTGCGGATGGAAAAGCATGGAAAAGTACAGGTCGGTATCGGCCAGTTCGACGGGGCGGAGGTAGACGCGTTCGCCCCCCAGGAATCGGACGGGTTTGTTTTCGAATGTTTGCATGATGGAATGCCTCCTTTAGATAGGCTTACTATAGCGGAAAAGTGTATACTCAAAAATAGGCAGATTTGAGAAAAAGAAAAGGACAGATGGAGGCAAGAGAGATGCTGTTCACCCCACAGATCGACGAAACGAGCCGGAAGCCTCACTATCTCCAAATCTACGAGCAAATCAAGCGGCAGATCATCGCGGGCAGTCTCTCGGAGCATGATAAGCTGCCGTCTGTTCGAAAGCTGGCAGATGCCCTCGGATTAAGCACGACGCCGGTAGAGACGGCGTACCAGCAGCTCATCGCCGAAGGCTTTATCAGCAGCCGCCCCAAAAGCGGCTACTATGTCCAGCCCATGTCCGATCTCCACCTCCACCGGGATCAGGAACCGGAAAACAAGATCGCCGTCGAGCGTCTCCCGCATCGGGACACTTCGCCGTACCCGTATGATTTTCACCTTTCCAAAAACGACTTTTCCCAGTTTCCCTTTGCCTTATGGCGGCGGCTGTTCAACCGCGTCCTGACTGCAGAGAATCAGGAGATGCTCTTTTACGGAGATCCGCAGGGGGAGCCGGGTCTCAAGCAGGAGCTGGCCCGCTATCTCTTGCAGCTGCGCGGCGTGGTTTGCTCGCCGGAACAGATCGTCATCGGAGCGGATCAGCACGGGCTTCTGTCCCTGCTCGCGCAGATGCTGAAAGGGGACGTGCAGCGGGCAGGCGTAGAAAATCCCGGCTATCCCCTGCTGCCCTCCACGTTTCGGCAAAACGGCTATGAGGTGGTGCCGATTCCGCTGGAAGAGGATGGCCTAGATGTAGGAGAGGTAGAGCAAAGCGGGGTGCAGCTAGTCTCGGTCTCGCCCTCGCACCAATACCCGCTCGGCATGATTATGCCAATCGCCAAAAGACTGCGGCTCCTGGAGTGGGCGCAGCGGACGGGGAGCTACATCATCGAGGACGATTACGACGGCGAGTTCCGCTACCACGGCAGACCCGTGCCCGCGCTCCAAGGGCTGGTCCCGGATGCACGGGTGGTCTATATGGGCGGTTTTTCGCAAGTGCTGGCCCCGGCTCTCTGTGTGTATTACATGGTTTTGCCGGTCGATTTGCTCCCGGTGTATGACCGTCTGCTCCGCGAGCTGCTGCTGGAGCAGTCCGCATCGCCCCTGCACCAGCATACCCTTCAGCTGTTCATGCAGGAGGGGCATTTCGAAAGACATGTGCGCCGGATGCGCAATGTATACCGCAAAAAGCATGACGTCCTCGTGCAGGCCGTACGAAAGCATATGGGCGAGCGGGCGGTGCTGCTGGGAGAAGATGCCGGCTTTCATCTGGTGCTGCGCGTCAGGCATCATCTGGAGGAGCGAGAGCTTTCCCGGATGGCGAGGGGAGCGGGCATCCGGCTCTCATCGACCGCCTACACGTGGATGACCCCCCGGATGGAAGAGGAGGAAAAAGAGTTCATCCTCGGATTTGCGGGAATCGAGCTGGATCGGATCGAGCCGGGCATCGAAGCGCTGACGCGGGTCTGGTGGGGATAGGTAGGCGTTTTACAGAGCGATTGTGAGAAGGAGGAGTATCATGAGTTGGTTCTATCTGTTCCTGGCTATCTTTCTAGAGGTGGCGGGGACCACCTCGATGAAGTTGTCGGAGGGGATGAGCAAACCTATTCCGACGATTGCGATGTTTGTCCTCTATTTTTTCAGTTTTTCGTCCCTGAGTCTGGCGCTGAAACAGCTGGAAGTCGGCACGGCATACGCCATCTGGTCCGGTCTCGGCACGGCAGCCATCGCGCTCATCGGGGTCTATTTGTTCAAGGATTCGTTCAGCCTGCTAAAGGGCGTAGCGATTCTCCTGATCATCCTCGGCTGCGTCCTGCTGAATCTGGACAGCGGCGGCGAGAAGGCAGGAGCCCCGCTGGCCACAAACAGCAGCGAGGCGGGCAATCAGAGTGGCGTCTCTTGACGAGCGGCTCTCCCTAGATCTCGTCCGGCTTCATGTGCTTTTTCACGACCCGAAAGAAACCGACCGCGCACAGCACGATAATCGCGGCCCAGGTGAACAAAAAGCCGATGCCCAGTTCGATATCGGCTCCGGCGAATTCGTTTTGCCGGGCATTTACCAGGATGTAGACGAGCGGGCTGGCGAGGACCAGGTACACGGCAAAGAAGGAAAGCAGCTTTGCCGTCGATTTCTTCTGAATGGTAAGATAAACGAACAGATGGGAGACCAACAACAGGATAAAGGTAACAGCCGTAAGCAGCATCATCGCGATCGGACCTCCTCGTTTTTCTAAGTGGGGGCTGCAATGTCTTCCTGTACTACCATAGTCAAAAAAGGAACGGCAATCAAGAAGGAGAGGAGCGTGAAGGCTTGCAATACGGCAAGGATACGCTGTTGATCGTAAATATGCTGGTCTATGCCGCGATGCTGCTCGCACTTTGCATCATCTGGGTACGCACGCCCAGGGAAAAAGAGCCGCATCTGCCGTGGAAGCTGATCGGCTATGCGTATTTGGCCATGTTTCGTCTTTCCCTGAATCAGTTTCACTTGCCACTCGGGCTGGTGTTCGCCGCGCTTTTGTTGAAGCGGACGACGGTCAACAAACAGGCGAAGCTCCGCGCTGTCTGGCTGGGGGGGATTCTGTTCGCCGCGAGCTTTTTGCCCGTGGCCGACTGGGTGGAAGATGCCCGCTATCCCCGCACCGAGATGGCGACTTACCTGAACCGGGACTTGACGGGAAAAGGGTTCAATCTCCTGTTTGAGCGGGAAGGGAGGAGGTTCTCCTTTCTCACGGAAGATGACGCGGAAGGCAGGGGGATCTACGAGGCGCTTCGTCAGTCTGCCTATGTGGAGGAGAATGATGACCAGAGAGGGAGGGATACCAGGTACAGCATGAATCTGCATCAGGATCACGAGGAAGGGATGGAGCGCTTTCGCCGGCTTGATTTTCGCGTCTCGGCAGACGGCAGCTATCTGACGCTCCGCTATGAACAGCGCTTGTACGCCTTTCGGACCTCGCCGGAATTCCAGCGGCTGTTTCAGCAGATCGTACGGGAGCGGCAGTGAGGCTGTCCCGGTGGCCCTCATCAGGCAGTCCCCCGAGAAAAAAGCGAGCCAGATGAACACTCTGGCTCGCGAGACAAGATATTTTATTCAGCTGCTGCCACGCTAACCAACACCTGGTTCATGCTGCCTTCGTCAGTTTTTCTGGCGTAATCTGTTCGCCATAGGCGATGCGCGAAGAGAGGCAGGCAAAGGAGGGCTTGTTCCAGGTGGGAAGCCCCAGCTCGCGCGAAAGCTGGCGGATTTCTTCCTTAAACAGCCCGGCTTCCTGCAGCGGCGCGCGGACCCCCATCTCCCGGGCGGCACGCGTCCCGGGCCGGTGCTCGCTCATGTCGTCGGCGATCAAGCCGTAAACCACATTTTGATAGCCCTTCTCCTCCATGATCGGCAAGAGATGCTCGAACAAGCTCTTTTTGCAAAAATAGCAGCGGTTCGCGGTATTCTCCGCATAGCCGGGAATCGCCAGCTCCGATGTCTCGATCACCTGATGCGGGACATTCAGCTGCAGCGCCAGCCGTTTGGCCTCCTCCAGCTCTGAGGAAGGATACGTCTCCGAATCAGCAGTCACCGCAAGCACCCGCTCCGGCCCCAATACCTCCACAGCCACCTTCAGCAAAAAGGTGCTGTCCACACCGCCCGAAAACGCAACGACGACGCGATCCAGCCTTCTGATCATCTCCCGAAGCGCTTCCAGCTTTTGCTCGGCGGTCATGGCGTATTTCCTTCGTCTTCATCCACGTACGGAATGGTCAGCGGACCGAGCGGGAGCACCGCTACGCTCATGTTTTCGCCGTACTTCGCTTTCAATTCCGCCAGCGTCTTCTCGATGTCGCGGGTCGGGATCAGCTTGGCCATTCTCACATCTTCGTCGGACAGCGAGGAATAGACATAGACATCCGCCCAGACCTGAATGACGGCCTGCTTCTGCACCTGCCACTGGTCAAAAATCTTGAAGCCGGGGTCGTTGATCATCTCCAGAATCTCCTGCGGCGTCTCTCTCATTTTCAGGATGCTGGCGTAGTTCCCGTGATTGGGAAGGCCGTCTGAGCATTCGGATGCGCAGATGATGGCGCCGCCTTTTTTGACGATCTTATGGGCCGCACTCATGCCTTTGACCGCTTGATACAGATTCTGATCCAGCGGATAGCCTGAATTGGAGGTGATCACCACGTCAAAACGGTGATCGCAGCGGATCATCGCATGCTCCTTGGCATAGGCGCATCCCCGGTCATGGGCTTCGTACAGTTCGCCGGCAAATACGGCGGTGATTTCCTTTTCCCGGTTCAAGGTGACATTGAGCATAAAGTCCGGTTTGCACATGGCGTTGATCTCCCGCGTCATGTCCTGGACGGGGTTGCCCACCATATTGCCCCAGGTGGAGAGCGGATCGCCGATCATCCGTGCATTGTGAAAGGTCTGGATCGTCTCGATTCCCGCGATGCCCGGCATGATGCCTTTGGGCCCGCCGGAGAATCCGGCGAAAAAGTGCGGCTCGATAAAGCCGGTGACTATCTTGAAATCAGCCTCCACATACTCCTTGTTCAGATAGACATCGCAGCCGAAGCGGCTCTCGCCCACTTTGACCAGCTCGTCTTTTTCGTGGCAGTGGTGGTTGATGACGCGGATATTGTCCACGACCCACTCGCCCAGCATCTGGATAAACTCTTCGCGCGTCTGGTCGCGATGGGTGCCGGTGCCGTTGATCACCACGAAGTTTTCCAAAGGAACGTGAGAGAGCTCCTGGATCAGCCAGGGGACCAGCTTGTGGTTGGGCGTGGGCCGGGTAATGTCGCTGATGACGATCGCCACTTTGTCCTCTTGGCGCACCAGTTCGCGCAGGGGAGCGCAGCCGATCGGATTGCGCAGGGCCTCCCGTACCGCCTCTTCATCATTTGCCAGTCCAGGCAGGTTCTTCGGCTCCAGAATCACGGAGTCGTCTGGCACTTCTATTTCCAAACCGTGTTTACCGTACAGCAATGTCGTTTTCATGATTCTCTCCTTTTCATCCAAAGACTTTGGACTTGTGCATGGTTGTCTGGCAGCTGAAGAAATATCCCTGCCCCTGACGGCGTGTCAGGGGCATATGGGCAGGGTCTTTTAGCGATTTACGGCAGCATGGGCAGGATTGTCCATTTCGTGGGACTCCAGTCTGCCGTTGATGCCGCGTTTCTTTTGCCAGTTGTCGATCATAATGACGGCGATCGGGCAGAGGATGGCGGTCGTCAGCGTAGAGATGGAGATCTGCGCTGTCGCAATATTCACCATGTCTTGGTAAGCTTGCGCATCGGCAGCGGACATCATGCCGGAGCCGGCCGCTACGGTTGCCGCTGCAGCGATGGCAGCCGGTGTCCCTACGGCGTTTCCGGCGGTAGAGGCTTCCGCCACCGGAGCGATGTGGCTCTTTTCACGGAAGAGCTTGAACACGAGCATCCCTGTGCCGCCCGTCAGGATGGTGGTCATGAAGCCGAGAGCCAGTCCGCCCAGCAGCACCTCCGGCTTGAGGAAGGTCGCGAAGTTCATCCCCGCGCCGAGAGAAAAAGCGAAGAACGGGACGGGAAGCAGTTCCCCCGCTTTTAAGAAATCGCGAATTTCCGGGTCCAGATTGCCCAAGATCATGCCGATCCCGATTGGCAAGAGTACCGCGATAAAGGCGATGACCGGGAAGTTTGCCCCGAGCATCCCGAGTGCCATCAGCGTAAAGAAAGGACCGTCGTTCAGCGAGAGCACTGCCACCGCACCGACGTCCGAGCGGTTGCCGTACTGGGAGGTGAGGGCCGCGTACATGCCGCCGTTTCCATTGGTCATCGCCGCGATGATCGCCATGGCAGAGAGGCCGAGGAAGCCGTTCATCATGTCACCGGACAGCTTGCCCCACATAAAGCCGACGATCACGCCCGTGAAGTATTTGCTCGCGGTCAGCAGGACGCCTTTTTTCAGGGCTGTTCCGCCTACGCGGAGATTCATCTGGCTTCCACAGCAGAACAGGAAGAGGGCAATCAAGATAATCGAACTGTTTTTAAAGAGTGCTTCGGAGAATCCGCCAATCCGCAAAAACTCATAATGGCCATCACTGGTGGCAGCGACGCCGAGAGACTTCAGAAAACTCATGATAAAGGGTAGATGCATTTGGTCAATCGTGTTCAGCAGAGCACCCAGGAGCAGAGGAACAACCATGAGTCCGCCTGGAACCTTTTCGATCGTGCGTTTGATTTGCATGAAAAAACCCCCTTATACGATTATCTTTGATTGGTGGGACGTGCCAGATACGTGCGAAGCACTTGCTCCGCTGTTTGAGCCAGCAGCTCCGGGGCCCGTTTCATCGCTTCCTCCAGTGTCATCGGCGCATTGATAATGCTATGAATGCTATGAATTCCGTACTGATAAAGCGTATCGATGCCGCGACCGATGGATCCGGCCAGAACGAAAACCGGAACGCCTCGTTGCTGGGCTTCTTGCGCTACTCCCATCGGAGTTTTGCCAGAGGCTGTTTGAAAATCAATCTGTCCTTCCCCGGTGAAGACGAGATCGGCATTCTCCAGATGCTTGCCTAGCTGGGTGTACTCCATCACGATGTCGATGCCCCGTCTCATATGGGAGGGGAAAAACGCTTGAAAGGCACCGCCAATTCCGCCTGCCGCTCCTGCGCCTGCCAGCTCGTGCAGCCGGATGCCCGTCTTGGCTTCGACCAGGTCGGCCCATTTGGAAAGGGAGCGGTCCAGCCGGTCCGCGATCTCCGGCGTGGCCCCTTTTTGCGGCCCGAACACATGAGAAGCGCCGTGCGGTCCGACGAGCGGATTTTGCACATCCGAAGCGATCAAAAACTCCGCTTCGCGAATCCGGGCATCAAACGCGCTGTCGTCGATGGACACGATGTTTTCGACAGCCGCGCCGCCAAAGCTGACGGATTCTCCCCGGGCGTCTAGCAGCTTCATGCCGAGGGCCTGCAGCATGCCGATGCCGCCGTCATTGGTAGCGCTTCCACCGATGCCGAGGATAAATCTGCGGCAACCGTCGTCCAGCGCTTGTCTGATCAGTTCGCCCGTACCATACGTCGTCGTGATCAGAGGATCTCTCTTTTCGCTTGGAACCAGACACAAGCCCGATGCGCTGGCCATTTCAATCACACAGGTGACTTGATCTCCGAGAATGCCGTAAGCGGCCTGGACCGGCGTGTGCAGCGGACCGGTTACGGTGACGTTCACCTGGCGTCCCCGGGTGGCGGCGACCAGGCTGTCCATCGTTCCTTCTCCGCCGTCGGCGACGGGCACGAGGACCGTCTGGGCATCAGGCAGGACCTTTTTGACGCCGGCTTCGATGGCAGTGGCAACGTCAATGGCAGACAGGCTTCCTTTAAAAGAATCGGGTGCGATCACAACCTTCACTCTGACATTCCACTCCTAACGTTAAGCGCTTTCAAAACTTTTTTTCATTATAAAGAGGGAAGCGGACGGAAAGCATCGGTTACCATCCATAAAAAACGGGTAGAAATATTCGCGCAATTTTGTTTATCATAGATAAACGACCGGAAATACTGAGGATAGAAAGGCAAGATGACAGGATGCTTACCGCGAAAATGGCAAGGCAAATTGTACGCGAGACCATGAACCGTTTGAATCGAAATATCAATATCATGGATCACACCGGGACGATCATCGCGTCCGGAGACCTGTCGCGCGTCGGAGAAATTCACGAAGGAGCGGCGGATGTCATTCGCTCGGGCCAACTGCTGATGATCACCCGGGATAACCAGCATCTCTATAAAGGGGCACGACCGGGGATCAATCTGCCCATCGTCTTTCAGGAAAAAATGATCGGCGTGATTGGGATTACCGGGGAGCCGGAGGAGATAAGGGAGTTCGGCGAGCTGGTCAAAATGATCACGGAGATGATGATCAACCAGTCTTTTTTGGCCTCCCAGATCGAGTGGAAACAGCGGATGAAAGAAATGGTCTTCGAGGAGCTGATCGGACGGGAGCCCAATGTCGAATCGGCAGAGCAGCGGCTGAACCTATTGAAAATCAAGCTGCGGGCACCCTATCAGGTCTCGCTGATCGAACTGCGCGAGCTGCCCATGCAAGCGCAGGAGCTGATCCAAAAAGTAGAGGAGCTGCTGAATGAAATGCAGCTGCTGGTCGGATTCCGCAGCGTCAACCGCTTGTTCATCCTCACTTCCGGCCTCGAGGAGCAAGCCGTCCGGAGAAAGCTGGAGGAGATCCAGGGATTTTTGCGGCAAAAGGAGATCGGCTTTAAAATCGGCCTGGGCTCCCAGGTGATGGAGACGAGCAAGATCGCGGCATCCCATGAGGAAGCGAAGCTGGCTTTGCTGCTCGGGGACCCTGGGCGAGGCCTGATCTCCTATCTCGATGTGGAGACCAAGGCGCTGATCAACCGCATCGACCCGCAAGTCAAACAGAAATTTGTCAACCGGGTATTTGCGGGAACACCGCACACCTCGATTGAGACGCTGGAAGCGTTTTTTGCCTGCAATCTGAACATCGGGGAAGCGGCAAAACAACTGTTTATTCACCGCAATACGCTGATTTACCGGCTGGGGAAAATCAAGGAGCGGACAGGCTACGATCCGCAGGTTTTTCACGATGCGGTGTCGCTTCAGTTGGCGGTATGGATGTATCAGAATCTGGAGAGAGAGGATGGCATTCTCGACTGAACCCATCCCAAGCTGGACAGAATGATAGAAGCAAAAACAGAGGAGACCGGCTGCCTGATGCCGGTCTCCTCTTCTTGTGCGCCCAGCATGGGCGATCATCTATAGGGTGAAAGTCCCGAACGGGGGCTGGCGAGCGCCTACCGTTAGCCAAGAGCAAGGGTGTCCATCGTGAGGTGGAATCTGAAGGAAGCTGGAGGCAAATGCTCGACCCAAGGTACACGAACCCAATTTGAGGCTAGGGTAGTCGGATGAGCCTGCAAGACAAGGCGAAGTCCTAAGCCGCCAAGGACTACTCTAGTAAACTTGGGTGGGTACATGAGCGGAAAGATGACGTTCTTACCTGGGGAGGCCTGTACGAACGCCATCTGACGATGGTAACCGGAGCCGTGAGGCTCCGCTGAACGTACAGGAGTCAGCAGAGGCCGTAGTACGCGAGTACGGGACGCCGGAAAGCGGAAGGGCTGAACGCCAACTCAAGGACGAACCAGAATCTTTCGAGACATTCGATGTGTAGAAAGCAGAATTCCGAAAGGAACTCCTTCGGGAAAGTAGGGGTGAAGCCCCGAGGTTACCGGAGAGGGCAGAGCATCGACCGGCAAGACCTGAGTCTCGTCCTGCGAAGGGAGAAGTATCGAGTGGAATTGTTGGAGCAAATCCTGGAACGGAAGAATCTCTTGGAAGCCCTAAAGAAAGTGGAGTCCAACGGTGGGGCGGCAGGCATTGATGGGGTTTCAACCGAACACCTCCGAGCCTATGTCGTCGAACACTGGGAAAAGATTCGCCAGCAACTGCTGGACGGCACCTATAAGCCTGCTCCTGTCCGAAGGGTCGAAATCCCGAAACCCGACGGAGGAGTCAGGCTATTAGGTATACCTACCGCACTGGATCGTATGCTCCAACAAGCCATTCTCCAAGTATTGACACCGATCTTCGATCCGGGGTTCTCGCCAAATAGCTTTGGCTTCCGGCCGGGAAAACGGGGACACGATGCGGTGCGTCAAGCGCAAAGATTTATCCGTGAAGGATACCGAATCGTAGTGGACATCGATCTGGAGAAATTCTTTGATCGTGTGAACCACGACATCCTCATGAGCCGCGTTGCGAGGAAAGTGAAGGACAAGAGGGTTCTGAAACTGATTCGCAAATACCTGAAGTCAGGCGTAATGGCAGGAGGGATTGTGAGCCACACAGAGGAAGGCACTCCTCAGGGCGGCCCGCTTAGTCCATTACTGTCCAACATTATGTTGGATGACCTGGATAAGGAATTGGAGCGTAGAGGACTGCACTTCAGCCGTTTTGCGGATGACTGTAACATCTACGTGAAAACAAAACGTGCCGGAGAACGGGTAAAAGCTAGTATCGAGCGATACTTGGAGGGGAAATTAAAACTCAAGGTAAACAAGGAGAAAAGCGCAGTGGAAAGGCCGTGGAAACGCAAGTTTCTGGGATTCAGTTTCACAGCGCAGAAAGAGGCAAGGATTCGTATCTCTCCGAAGTCGCTCAAGCGGGTGAAAGATAAGATTCGGACATTGACCAAACCGACATGGAGTATTTCCATGAAGGAACGGATTCAGCAACTGAATCAATATCTAATGGGGTGGATTGGCTACTACGCACTTATTGAAACCCCAAAACCACTTGCAGAGTTGGAATCATGGCTAAAACGCCGGTTACGGCTCTGTCTATGGCACCAATGGAAACGGGTTCGTACTCGTTACCGCGAACTTCGGAAATTAGGACTGACACATCAACAGGCCTTCGAAATTGCGTCCACGCGCAAAGGCGCGTGGCGCACCTCAATAACTCCCCACTTACACAAAGCCCTTGGGAATGCCTACTGGCAATCCCAAGGACTCAAGAGTGTAACCCAAAGATATTTCGAAATTCGTCAAGGTTGGCGAACCGCCTAGTGCGGAGCCGCATGCTAGGTGGTGTGAGAGGTCGGGGGCTAGCCGCCCCCTCCTACTCGATTGCCTGCATGCCATCATTTTGCAAGGCCGCCTGGCTGATGCTCTTCCCCTTCTGCTGCAAGCTTCGCTATCATTTGCTCACACCACTGGATGTAGAGCCGCTCGTACTCGATCCCGAACTCGATGACCGGCAAGGAGGCGGAATGAGGGGCTGTTTTTTCTGCGGACGCCTGCCGGCTCCGCATCCCGGCCGCCGCTTGCAAGTAGGCGGCGAGCCGCTCTTCATGCTTTTTTTCATGTCCGCGAACTGGGTGATCATCTGCGAAGGGGCGATCAGCCAGGAATTGTATACCTTTAGCAGAAACTCGTCACGGATGGTCTCCAATCCGGCAGGCTCCATCGTCCAGAGGATCAGGGCATCCCGACCGGCTTCCGTTATTTCGTACAGCTTGCGTGCGGGCCGATGGGTATTCTGTTCAATCCCCCGCAGCCTGACGAGTCCTTCCTCTTTATAACTTATAAAAAGAGAGGGGAAAGGGATGGGAACTGCCTGGAACAAGTACATGAGACAGCCGCAGACGATGATTGCGGTGGTTGTGGCCCTTATGGCACAACTCATTTTTTGCACAGTCTGGATGACAGCGTACGATGGGGTATGGGATCGAATCGATCAGCTTCCAATCGCCATTGTAAATGAGGACGGAGCCGCTGGTGAGCGGTTGGAGGAGAATCTGCGTGCCGCTTTGCCGTACAGGGCAGTCTCCGCCTCAAAAGAGCAGGCGCTTCTCCTGCTGGACCAAAGAGCGGTGCACCTCATTGTGACGATACCAGAGGGATACCACCGGGACCTTCCTGCGGCTGGACAGGCAGAAAAGGCTGATCAGGCAAGCAAGCTGCATTACACCATGAATGCGTCCAATCCCCAGATGACCGTAAGCATCATGAAAGCGGGAGTCGAGCAGATGACCGCCCAGTTGTACCGCCAAGCAGCGGCCGACATCGAGATGATTCACCCTGTAAAGGGGATGAACAATCAGATGATACCGATGATGCTGGTTCTCGCCTCCTATGTCGGGGCCATGCTGATGGCGATGAATCTGCATCAGGCGTCGCAGGCGATTGCAGGCTCTCTTGCCAGATGGCAGCATATGGGGGCCGGCACGGCTGTGACCGCCGGTGCAGCGGCATTCATCGCAGCCGTCGGCACAGGGCTTATCGTCGCTTTTGGGGGGCAAATGCAGGGAGGGATCATTTCTTTTGCGCTCTTTCATTTTCTGACGATCCTGACTTTCATGGTTTTTGCCCAGATGTTCGTCGCGTTGTTTGGCATGGCGGGCATGCTCATGAATATGGCCGTGCTGTCTCTGCAGCTCGTGACCTCGGGAACTGTGGTGCCAAGAGAATTGCTCGGCGATGTCTACCAGTGGATCGGCCAGCTTTTGCCTGCCACCTACGCCGTGGAGGGATATATGAATTTGCTTTTTGGCGGGGCGGGTACAGAAAAAGCGGCAGGGGCTCTGGGCGTGATATTGCTGGCTGGCGTGCTTCTCGCTTCGATCGTTCCAAAGGGCAAAAGGCAGGATGAAACGAGAGAAGAAGCAAGACAGCTCGCGTAAAACGCCGTATGTGGCTTTCCTTCTGACGTCAGAAGGGAGCCATTTTTTTCATTTCGGCCAGCTGTAGCTTTTCCGCCGTTTCAAACGTCATAACCCATACAAGTTTTATCAGATCTGTCTTCGGTGGAGGTAGGAGAGATGAATCGTACAAAGTCCAAGCAATGGCTCTTGGCTTTTTTGAGTTGCTTGCTGCTGCTCACATGCATGCCGGTCGGATGGCTGCCAGGCGTACAAGCGGAGGGGGCGGTCCAACTTGGCGTGATTGCCGGGATTGGCGGAGATTACAAAGAAACGTCATTCGTTCCCGTGCAGGTGACGGCAAGCAACAGCGGAGCGGATATCGAGGGCAATCTGGTCGTCACTGTCGGAGACTGGGGAAGCAATCACCTCAATGTCGCCTATTACCAGCCGATTTCGATCGCCAAGGGCGCGACCAAACAGGTCACGATCTCGGTTCCCGGCAACCAGGTGGGGCCCAATACCTACGTATCGCTGATGCAAGGGGACAAGGTCGTCGCAAAAGCCTCTGTCGGCGGCAGGCGATACAGCGGGGACACACTGTTCGTAGGGGTGCTGGCCTCGCATCCGGACACGGCCAACTTCCTCGGAGCCATGCCCAAAACAGCGTTCAACAATCCGGTTCGCGTCCTGCCGTTAAAAGCGGAACAAATGCCGGTAAACCGCACGCAGCTGCAGATGGTGGATGTGCTTTTGCTGAACAACTTTGCGTTGGACAGTTTGAGCGGACAGCAGATCGACGCGATACGCCAATGGACCATGGCGGGCGGGCTGTTGATGATCGCGGGCGGCGCCCATTACGGAAAGACGGCGGGAGAACTGAAAGACCTCTCGCCAGTGGAGGCAACCGGGGTCACCACGGTTGCTGCCTTGCCCGCACTGACCGTAGACAAAAACAACACGCCCGGGCTGGATCGCCCGTTTACCGTCAGCACCGGGGTGTTGCGCGAAGGCACGGCTATATACAGCGAAGCGGGAATCCCGCTCGTGGCTGTCCGCACAGTGGGTGAAGGGAAAGTGATGTACGTCGCCTATGATCTGGCAGAGGAACCCGTAGCCAGCTGGAGTGGGAACAGCCGCTTTTGGGCAGATGTCCTGAACAAAGGCTTTGGCACCACGATTCATCGCATCCACCGAAGTCCCATGGACGGGATCTGGCCGCTCGATCATGCCGCGGACCGGATTCCAGCCCTGAAAATGCCGGACATCAAATGGCTGGCGCTCTTCTTTGCCGTGTATGCGCTGATAGCGGGGCCGGTGATGTTTTACCTGTTGCGCCGCAAGCGCAAGCAGAGCTGGATGTGGGGAGCTGTGCCTGCGCTCGCGGTGGTGACGGGGATCGCCATTTTTACCGTAGGGGCGTCGCAGCGCGGGACCAAGCCGCTCTTGCACCAGGTCGGCTTCATTCAGATGCTCGGGAACGGGTCGGCTCAGGCAAAGGCCGTTGCCGCGATGTTCGTCCCCCGCAGCAGCGACTATGAGATCGAAGTGGAAGGCAGCGGCAGGAGCTGGCCTATTCTGCCCTACCGTCCGGACCAGACGCAGCCCAAAGCCTGGGTATGGTCGCAGGCGGATCGGACGCAGATTCAGTTCAAACAGGTCGAGTTCTGGTCGATGCGCAAAGTAGGGACGGAGCAATTCCTGTCGGATGTCGGCACATTTGAATCCGACCTCCGCTATGTCGAGGGGGGGCTCCGGGGAACTGTCACCAACAAGTCCAAGTACACACTCCGGGATGTCACCGTGGCTACCGACACGCAAAACCAGCGGTTCCCGGAAATCGCGCCGGGGGAGACGATCACGGTCGAATTGAAATTCGATCCCGCGACGCAGAACCGTCCCTATCGCGGAAGCCGGGTCCACCAATTCATCCCTGCGCAATACCAGGGAAATGCGGGGCCCTATAACAACAGCAGAGAGGGGCAGATCGTCGATATTCTCGAAGAGTCCCATAACCTTGCGGGAGCGCGAAAGGCGCCTGTCACCCTGGTCGGGTGGATGGATGCGCCCGCGGTCGAGATCGGGATCAAGGACCGATCCTACAAGCCGTACAATATTTCGCTGGTGGCAGCGCCGCTTTCCATCAAGCCTTCACCGGACGGCTACACCTTTGTGCCCTCCGGCGAAATCGAGGCCGTCCGCATCGGCTCAAGCCCGGGTGTGGATGACGTGGGAGACGGATACATGATGCAGGGCGGGGAGATCACATTTGACTTTCCCATCCAGCCGAAACAGAAAAACCTGGCGATTTTCAAGATCCACCTGTACACCTGGTCGAACGACAACACGCCGTTTGACAAGCAGGTCTACAACTGGAAGACGGGCGAGTACGATTCCTATGACAAGGCATTTGCCAGCAACATCATGGCCCAGGAGAAGACATCTGTCTACCTGTCTGCGGAAGGCACGCTCCGAATCAAGTTTTCCCATAGCTTTAATGAACATCGCCACTTGGGTCTTCCGGTAATCAGCGTGGAAGGAAAGGTGATCCAACCGTGATCAAAATCGATCAATTACGCAAAAAATACGGCAAGATGGAAGCGCTGAAAGGACTCAGCCTGGAAATCGGCAAAGGAACGGTATTCGGCTTCGTCGGACCCAACGGAGCGGGGAAATCGACGACGATGTCCATCCTCGCGACACTCCTGGAGCCGACCAGCGGCAGTGCCTACGTCGGGGGGTATGAGGTCACCAGACATCCGCGGGAGGTGCGCAAGCTGATCGGATATATGCCGGATTTTTTCGGCGTGTACGACAATTTGACCGCGGAGGAGTATTTGGACTTTTACGGCGCCAATTACGATATTCCGCCACAGGAACGACGACAGATTATCCCCCAGCTCCTGGAGCTGGTCAATCTCAGCCACAAGCGGGATGCCTATGTCGATTCGCTCTCGCGGGGAATGAAGCAGCGTCTCGGCCTGGCTCGCTGCCTGGTGCACAATCCCGAGGTGCTGATCCTCGACGAGCCTGCCTCCGGTCTGGACCCTCGGGCCCGGATCGAACTCAGGGAGATTTTGAAAGAGCTTCGCGACATGGGCAAAACGATCATCATCAGTTCGCATATCCTGCCCGAACTGGCGGAGATGTGCGATGTCATCGGAATCATCGAGGAAGGAAATCTGATCGCGTTTGGCCGCGTAGATGAGATCTACGCCAAAATGCAGGAAAAGCGGGTGCTGCGGATTCGTCTGCTCGATCGGCTGGAGGAGGCGGTCATTCAACTGAAGCAACAGCCCAGCGTCTCAGGCGTCACCCGGGAAGGAAACTGGCTGGTCGCTGGCTTTGCCGGGGATGACGTGCAACAGGTCGAACTGCTGCAGACGCTTACACATGCCGGTTTTCCAGTCGCTGCGTTTAATGAGGCTGAAGGGGACCTGGAAGAAATCTTTTTGGAAATCACCAAGGGGGTAGGCTCATGAATGTCTTGCGACGGCTGCAAAATCCAGTGCTCTTGAACGAATGGAAGCTGCGCATGCGGACCAAGCGCTCCCCGTGGGTCATCAGCTTGTATTTGCTCGTGCTGGGAACTGTGGCACTCACCTTTATCTACTTGATGACAGGGGCGGGCACCTATTACAACCCCAATCAGTCGCGTGAACTGTTTATGGTGCTGTCGCTCTTGCAGCTTGCGATGATCTGTTTTGTCGTGCCAGGCCTGACGGCGGGCGTCATCTCCGGGGAGCGGGAGCGGCAGACGCTGAACATATTGCTGACGACCAATGTGAGCGCCGCCAAGTTGATTCTCGGCAAATGGCTGGCTTCGCTCAGCTTCATGACGTTCCTCGTGTTTGCCACGATTCCGCTGTACGCGATCATCTTTTTGTACGGCGGGGTTTCGCCGTTTGAACTGGTGCAGGTGTTTGGATTTTATCTGGTTACGATGCTGGGGCTGGGCAGCGTAGGTGTGCTTTTGTCCACGCTGATCAAACGAACCGGTATCGCGACCGTAGCCAGCTATGCGCTGGTGTTTGGCTTTGCGGCGGGCACCAGCATCCTGGCGGAAGTGATTCGGGAATTCATCCGCTTTCGGATGAGGATGCAAAATGCGACCAATCTCGTGATTCCAATCTGGCCCGATTTGATGCACAGCCTCAACCCGTTGTTTGCGATGCTGAGCATCTTTGAAGAAGGGCCTTTCCGCGGGCTTCGCGGATCGGGGAACAGCGGTTATGCGATATTGGCGCTCGATCCCTACGTCATTTACGGTTTGTTCTTTGCCTTCGTGACCCTGATCTGCCTGTCTCTTTCTATTCATTTGATCAAACCGGTGAAATCGCGCAGACGTAAATCCACAGTCCAGGAGTGATGAACGTGTTTGGTCCGCCCAGAAAAGAAAATCTGGAGACGCTGCTGCGGCCGATCGGCCGGCGTCTCTGGTATCAAAACAGCGCCCGCTGGCTGACGGCCGGGGCCATGTGGGGGCTGGGAGGAAGTCTGCTGCTTCTGCTCCTGGCCCGCCTTTTTCCCCTTCCGCATTACAAATGGCTCGCGCTGACCGCGCTGCTGGCAGGTTTGGCAGCCGGAGCCTGGCGCTTGTGGAGATCGCGGCCGACAGAGCGTGAATGCGCTCGCCTGGCTGATCGGCACGGCCTCGGCGAGCGCGTAGTGACGGCGCTGGAGCATCGGGAGAGCAGCGCGCCTCTCGCCGTCCGGCAGCGCGAGGATGCCGTCGACCGGCTGCGGCAGGCATTGCCCCACATCCTGCAAAGCATGCAGGTATGGCAGCTGATCCGCAAACAGGTGTACGCGGCGGCAGGTGTGGCGGCTGTCTGTCTGTTGCTGTTGATCTGGCCGAATGTACAGGATGAGCGGCTGGCGCAAATGGCCGAGGAAAAGAAGGCCCAGGCGGCTGCACAGGACACGCTCGACAAGCTGCAGCAGGAAGCGAAGGCCAAGGAGGGCTTGACCGACGCTCAGAAAAAGCAGCTGGAGGAGATGATCGCACAAGCGAAAAAAACGCTCGCCGAGGCAGAGAACCACGCGGAGCGCATGCAGGCAGTAAAAGCGGTCGAAAAGCAGCTGGAGAAGTGGAAGCAGGCCGAGGAGCGCAAACTGGCCGGATTGCAGCGGCTGCAGCAGGCAGTCGGCCAGCAGGCGGGCATGCAGGGCGTGGGAGCCGCGATGAAAAGCGGAGATCGACAGGCGCTGGTGGATGCCCTGCAGGAGACAGCCAAAGCGGTAGCAGCCCTGAAAAGCGAAGAGCAGAAAGCGCTCGCGGAGGCCCTGAAAAAAGCTGCCGAAGAGCTGTCCAAGGAGGGAGCGGCAGCGGGAAACAAAGAGCTCGGCAAGGTGGCTGACGAGCTGAAACAGGCTGCGGAGCAGTTGGCCCAGGGGAACGTCCAGCAGGCCTTTGCTCCGCTTGAGACTGCTCTCGTGCAGGCCCTCCAGCAGATGGATGCGGCACAGTCGGGAGCGCTGCTGGCCGCTCAAGCGATGGCCGCGATGCAGCAATCGCAGATGATGCTCGCCAGTTCATCACAGGCCGCTTCAGCCGGACTGGCCGGAGTGGGCGGGATGAACGGAGCGGGGACGGCCGGAGCGGGTGGCGCCCCGACTGGCGGCGCTGCTTCAGGCGGCGATGCAGGGGCCGGAAGCGGCTCAGGTGAAGGAACCGGCGCAGGAGACGGCGCGGGTGATGGGCAAGGCGATGGGGCTGGAGAAGGAAATGGCAGCGGCAACGGATCGGGCAATGGCAACGGATCGGGCAACGGATCGGGCAACGGATCGGGCAACGGATCGGGCAACGGCGCGGGCAGCGGCGCGGGTTCGGGCTCCGGCTCCGGTCGAGGCCCGGGAGCGGGTCTCGGATCAGGCAGCCGGGAGCTGGTCACAGTGCCTACCGCCCGGATCGAGGGCGGCGGACCGACCGACACCGTAGGGGGACCGCTCGGAGCCGGGCCCTCCCAGACGCGCCAGAGCAGCCAGACGCAGGTGACAACCGGGGGAGCGCTCCCTTACGAGGAAGTGTACAAAGAGTACGAGCAATTCGCCCGCGAGAGCTTGGAAAAAGGGACCATCCCGAGTGAATACCAGGACGTGGTCAAGGAGTATTTCAGCAAGATCGAACCGTAGGATGGCCGCGGGAATCGGGGAGCACCCGAGCAAGTACGAGTGAGGAGACGTGAGCACATGACACAACAAGCATGGGAAGAATGCCTCCACCGGGTGGAACAGGTGCGGGAGGAAATCGGCAAAGTGCTGGTCGGCCAGCGGGATGTGGTTGACCAACTGCTGTGGGCCGTCTTTGCCGGGGGGCACGCGCTGCTGGAGGGGGTGCCGGGACTGGGCAAAACCCTGCTGGTCAAGACGCTGTCCCAAGCCTTTGAACTGAGCTTTCAGCGCATTCAGTTTACGCCGGATCTGATGCCTGCCGATATTACGGGAACCAATATTTTGCGCGTGGACGAGAAGGGCCAGCAGTCCTTTCAGTTCCAAAAAGGACCGATTTTTGCTCATGTCGTCCTGGCAGACGAGATCAACCGGGCCACGCCCAAGACGCAGAGCGCCCTGCTGGAAGCGATGCAGGAGCGGACCGTATCGGCGGGGGGCGTGACTCGGGAGCTGCCCGATCCGTTCTTTGTCCTGGCGACACAAAACCCGTTGGAGCAGGAAGGCACCTATCCGCTGCCGGAAGCGCAGATGGACCGCTTTCTCCTGAAAATCGAGGTTCCCTTCCCGACTGAGGCGGAGCTGAAGGAGATCGTGCTGCGCACGACTTCCGGACAGTCCGCAGCCGTGGAAAAGGTAGCCTCCCCACGTGAAATCGCCGACATTCAGCTAGCGGCCCGGGACATCCTGGTCGCCGATTCGGTGCTGAGTTATGCGGTGAAATTGCTGATGGCCACGCATCCGGGCGAGGGGGCGACAGAGTCCGTGAACCGCTATGTGCGCACCGGTGCGGGTCCGCGCGGCGTGCAGGCGATGGTGGCGCTGGCCAAGGTGAGAGCCTTGCTCGCCGGGCGCTTCAATCTCGCCTACGACGACATTGAGGCGGTCGCACTGCCTGCCCTGCGCCACCGGATTTTCCTCAATTTCGAAGGGGAGGCAAACGGCATCCGCCCCGACCGGATTATTCAGGAGATCTTGGCCGGATTGGGGCACGCGCGGGCATGAGCGGGCATCTGCTGGACCCGGCCTGGCTCAGCAGGCTGGAGCGCATGCAAGTGCTGAGCAGGCGGATGGCGAGCGGCACACAGGCAGGGAAGCGCCGATCCAGGCAGACGGGCAGCTCGCTGGAATTCGCCGACTACCGGGCGTATGCCCCCGGAGACGACCTTCGTCAGCTCGACTGGAATGCCTACGGCCGGTCGGGAAAGCTGTTCGTCAAAAAATTTCTCGATGAACAGGAGCTGCATGTCACCCTGTACATCGACTGCAGCACCTCGATGGCATACGGCGAGCCTTCCAAGCTGGAGCGGGCCGTGCAGCTGGCCGCCGCTCTCGGCTACATCTCTCTCTGCCATCTGGATTACGTCTCCGTCTACGCATTTGATCAGGAGATCGTCGCGTCCCTGCGGAACCTGCAGGGGAAAAACAAAGCAGCACAGCTCTTTCAATTCCTCTCTTCGCTGACCGCAGGCCGTGCCGGCGATCTGGAAAAAGCGCTGCGCGCCCCCGGGGCGGTTCATGGAAAGCCGGGTATCTCGCTGATTCTGTCCGACTTTTTATTCGATGCGGGCTACGAGGCCGGCATTGCTTATCTGCAGGCGACACGGCAGGATGTGACGCTGGTGCAGCTCTTGTCCCCGGAGGAGAGGGAGCCTGTCTATCAGGGAGAACTTCGCCTCATCGACAGTGAGACCCGTCAGGGAAAAGAGATATCGGTTACCCGCGGCCTGATCGACGAGTATCGCAAGGCCGTGCGCGATTATCAGGCGGAACTGGCGCAGTTTGCCTACCGGAGGGGCATGGCCGTGCTCGATGTGCAAACCCAAATGCCGCTGGAAGATGTCGTCTTTCGGGTGTTCCGGCAGGCGGGCATGATTCGCTAGGAAGGAGGAGCTTTGATGCAGTGGATGGCTTTAGGCAACCTGGGTTTTGCGCTCATCGTCCCGGCGATCGTCGCTCTCTACCTGCTGAAGCGAAAGGTGCAGGACGTAGAGGTGCCCAGCACACTGCTGTGGCAGCGCACCCTGCAGAGCTGGGAGGCGGTTCGGCCCTGGGAAAAGCTGCAGCGCAATTTGCTCCTGCTGCTTCAACTATTGGCCGCCATCCTCTTGGTGCTGGCCCTGCTCCGACCGGCTGTACCCGCGGCGGGCGTGATCGCCGAACATGCGATTCTGGTCATCGACACCTCCGGCAGCATGCTGGCCAGAGAGGCTGACCAGGACGGCGAAAAAACGCGCTTTGCCCGTGCGGTTGAAGAAGCGCGGAGCCTGGTGGAGCAGCTGGGCAGCGGACAAGCGGTTACCTTAATCGAAGCGGGGCGGGAACCCAAGATATGGCTGTCCCGCAGCTCGGACAAACAGGCGGTGCTGGGGGCGCTGGACTCGCTTCGGCCCAGACCCGGCTCGGCCGATCAGCGAGCAGCCCTGTCGCTTGCCGGAGCGATTGCGGCCACCGAAGCGGGCAGCGGCGTGATGTGGTTTGGCGACGGGGGCGGAGAAGAATTGCAGGAGCAGGCCGGGCTCATCTCGATTCCGGGTCCCTTCCGGTTCTATCCGGCGGGTCATGCAAAAGAGAATGCGGCCATCGGCGCTTTCGTGACACAGGCGGGAGCAGCGGGGACGGAAGGGCTGCTGCGCATCGACAACTACGGCACCCAGCCGCAGCAGGGAAGGATCTCGATTTACGGATTGGACCAGGAGCTGCTTGACGTGGATACGTTTTCCGTGGACGGAGGGGCCTCCCAGACGGTGACGTTCGAGCGTCTGCCCGCCGCTTCCGCGTACAGGGCCGTGATTGATGCGGATGCGGACAGCCTTGCCGAAGACGATGTGAGCTGGAGCGTCCCCTATGCTTCCGGCAAAGGGCGTGCCGTGCTCGTCAGTCCGGCGGGCAATCGCTTTTTGCACCAGGCCCTGCAAACGGTGGGGCAGATGGAAGTGGAGACCGTAAGCGAGCCTCCGGCAACCAACAGCGGCGCGGCAGATTTGTGGATTTTTGACGGGATCGTGCCGGAGAAGCTGCCGGAGGGCAATATTCTGCTCATCGCCCCCCATCAACAGACGAGCTGGTTCCCGTATCAGGGAATAGCGGATGTAGCGGGGAGTCCGGAAGTGCTGCAGCAGGGCGATCCGCTGATGAAATACGTGGACTGGCGAGATGTCCACGTAGCCAAGACCGCTGTCTGGGGAGCGATACCCGGCATGCGCCCATTGGTACGGGCAGGTGAGACGGAGCTGATCGCGGCAGGGACGCTGGCGGGCAGAAAAGCCGTGATCATCGGCTTTGACTTGCACGACTCCGACCTGCCGCTGCGGCCGGCTTTTCCGATCCTGATGCAAAACGCAGTGGCCCGGCTATCGGCAGGTCAGACGGTCCCGATCGGTCCCGCTCAGCCGGGTGACGCACTCGCTATCCCGCTGACGCCCGGCGCGACGAAGAGGACGCTGACTCTGCCCGACGGAAGCACGCATACTCCGGAAGCACAAGGAACGACCTGGCTGTACCCGGTGCCGGAGCAGACGGGACTGTACCGCCTGACCGAAGAGACGGGTCCGTCCGATCCGCCCGCGGTGAGATATTTCGCCGTCCACATGAGCGAGTCGGAGTCCGACATTGCTCCGCGGACGCTGCGTGCGGCAAGCGGACAGCCGGATGGCCCGGGAGCTGGTGGAGAGGGGCAAACAGGTGGAGTGGACCAAACAGGCAGATCACCGGATGATGATCGGACGGGAAAAGCGCCGAGCACGACCGGCGTGCAGGAGCTGACCTACTGGCTCGCTGCGTTCGCGCTCCTGGCTGTGTTTGCGGAATGGAGGGTGTATCGACGTGGGTATTGACGTACAACAACCGTGGCTCCTGCTGCTGCTCCTCCCGGCCATCTTCGCGGTGATCCAATGGTGGCGCGGGCAGCACCAGATGCCAGTCAGCCGCAAAAGCGTCATCGTCGCCATTCGGACAGCCGTTTTTTGCCTGCTGATCTTGGCGTTGGCCGGAATCCAGCTGCTTTATCCCGTCCGTGCGGAGACGGTCGTATTTGTCTATGACCGCTCGGCGTCGATCAAGGACGATGCGCATTTGCTGGATTTTATGAAAAAAGCCGTCGAAAACAAGCGGGCAGAGGATCAGTACGGCATCGTGGCGACGGGAGCCGGTGCTGCGGTAGACCAGCCGCTCACGATAAACGGGCAGGTGCAGGCGGTAGGCGTGGAGGTGAATCGGCACGCCACCAACCTCGCCGAGGGGATCCGCTTGGCGCAGGCGATGATCCCCAGCGAGGCCAGGGGAAAAATCGTGCTGCTGACGGACGGACTGGACACCGAGGGAGATACTGCCCGCGAAGTGAAGCTGGCAAGAGAGCGGGGCATCGTCGTCGAGAGCGCCCTGTTCGAACAACCCCAAGGGGCGGAGGTGGTCCTGAGCGCTGTGCAGGTGCCGGACCGGCTGTACGCCGGTGAGGAATACACGATGAAGGTAGACGTGGACAGCACGCTGGCTACCCGCGCCACGCTCCGGCTCTACGAGGGGAATCGGGAGGCGGGCGCGCTGGTCGTGCAGGTGGAGAAGGGCAAAAACCGCTATCTCTTCAGCCAAAAGGCGATCAGCGAGGGTTTTCACCGCTACCGGGTGGAAATTGAGCCCGAGCAGGATACCGTCCAGGCGAACAACCAGGCTTTTGCCTATACGCAAGTGGCCGGAGCGCCTAAGATCCTGGTGCTCGAGGGTCATCCCGGGGCCGCGCAGAATCTCGTCGGAGCCCTTGAAGCGGCAGAGATTCAGGTGGATGTAAAGGAAGCGGCGCTGTTGCCGAAAGAGCTGGACGGCTACAAAGAGTACGCCTCCATCGTGCTGGCCGACCTGTCGGCTACGAGTATCAGCGAAGCCGACATGGAGCGGATCCGAACCGCCGTGCGGGATCTCGGGGTCGGGCTGATCATGACGGGCGGCTCCGAAGGTTTCGGGATGGGCGGCTGGTTTCAAACGCCGATCGAGGAGGCGCTCCCTGTGCATATGGATTTGCGCGGAAAGGAGGAGCTGCCGTCCCTCGGGCTGATGCTGGTCATCGACAAATCCGGGAGCATGTCAGCCGATGCCTACGGCGTCGATAAAATGGAGCTGGCCAAGGAAGCGGCGATCCGTGCCACCACCATGCTGGGTCCCCAGGATGAAATCGGCGTCATCGCCTTTGACGGGATGCCCTGGGAAGTAGTGCCGCCGCAAAAAGTAGCCAAGCGCAGCGAAATCCAAGGGCAGATCGGGCGGATTTTCGCCGACGGCGGCACCGATATCTTTCCTGCCCTGCTGATGGCTTCCGAGCGGATCAAAACAATGAAAACCAAGCGGAAACACATCATTCTCCTGACAGACGGACAGTCCGGAAGAGACGACGACTACCAGGGCCTGCTTCAGCAGCTCTCCGGCGAAAACATTACGGTCTCCACGGTCGCTGTGGGTGATGACGCGGACATTGGCCTGTTGGAGGAGATCGCCAAGTGGGGAAAAGGACGGTACTATTTTGCGGGTGACGCCGCCTCCATCCCCAAGATTTTCAGCAAAGAGACGGCGCTCGCCAGCCGCACCTTTATCGTGGAAAAACCGCAGGTGCCGGGCCGGACCGGCTCTGCCGACTGGGCGGCCCTGCGCCAGCCGCTGCCGCTCATGCGGGCGTATGTGGCTGCGACGATCAAACAGACGGCCGAGGTGCTCCTGCTCAGTCAGGACGCCGATCCGATTCTCAGCCGCTGGCAGTACGGATTGGGCCGCGCGGTCGCCTGGACCAGCGATCTCGAAGGGAAGTGGGCGCCGGACTGGGTCGCCTGGCCGGGAAACAGCAGACTCTGGACGGATATCGTCGGCTGGACGCTGCCTCAGGTCACGCCCGGCCGCTGGCAGGTAGAGACCAGGCTCGACGGCTCTCGTGGAGCGGTGACCGTCTCGCTGCCGAAGGGAGAGAAGCTGCCTTCAGAGCTGGAGGCCGTCGTCGTCAATCAAGCCATGCAAAGGGAAACGGTGCGCCTCAAGCCAATTGCCCCCGGCGTGCTGGAGGGGAGCTTCCAGGCTGCCGAACCGGGCAGTTATCTGATCCAGGTGTCGGAAAAAGCAAACGGCCAGGTCGTCGCCGGGCAAACGACGGGGCTCAGCGTCTCCTACTCGCCCGAGTTCGGCTTGCAGCAGGGGGGAGAGCAGCGGATGGAGGAGTGGCTCGCCACAGGCGGAGGGACGCGAATCTCCCGACCGGAAGAGGTCTTCTCCGGCAATCTCCCGTCCAAATGGGAGACGCAGCCCATCGGGGAGTGGCTGCTGATGCTGGCGGCTCTCCTGTGGCCGCTGGATGTAGCGGCTCGCCGGCTGCAGCTGCCGGATCAGTGGCGGGCGAGGGTGTATGCCTGGTTCCGCAAGCGAAGGTCAGGGAAAGTGGCCGAGCCTACGGAAAGAGCCGAAGTCCTGTCCCGCCTCGGCGAGAAGCGGAGCCAGCGGTCTCAGCCGTCCGCTGCACCCATGCCGGATAGCGGGAGAGAGGGGAGCCGGGCGGCGACCCGGCGGGCTGATTCCGGCGGGAAGCCAGGCTTGTCTCCAGTCGGCAGATCAACTGCCGACCGCTCAGGGGACACCAGCTCCGCCAACTCTGTCAATTCCGCCAACTCCGCCAACTCCGCCAACTCCGCCGACCCACAGAGCGAGACCATTAACAGGCTGCTCGCGGCCAAAAAGCGAAAGCAAAAATAAGCGATTTGACCGCAAAGACCGCCGACTAATTTTTCCAGCTATTTCAACGGGGACACTTGGGTTTGGGTTGAAGCGTACGAAAGAGCGGGCACCAATGACCAAAACTGAGTCAGAAGGTTTATAAGTGAGGGGGCGTCCCCTCGCTTTTTTATTTTATATTTTTTAGCACCACAACTTCTTGGAACCCCTCCCAATGAATCATTACCCTGACTTCTTCATCTGGACCTCGATATAGATCTGCTCCGGTGCCACCACCGATGAAGGTAACGGTTTGATCTTTTTTTAGTCTGGCTCCCTTTACCTCTCCACCGCCGAAGGGAGATGTAAAAGAAAAATGTATGTCACTATCTAAAGGAACGTTAGGCCCTATAAATGTCAAAGTTAGTTCTTGATCAACCCATGGTTGATCTCCTGTAATTCTAAAGTTTCCCTTCCAATGCTCACTTTCGCCGGAGAAAACCAAACGAGAACGTTCTTGGTTACTGTAAATACCTACAACGAGAAAAAGAGTAACGATTACTAAGAACGTCAATCCCGATTTCAATCTCACGTCCATCCCCCCTACGCCCGCGGCTTTATTGTCGCGCTGTTGAGTCTCGTCGTAACAATCGTTGCTGCTCTGACCAAAAGAAACGACCGCCCTTGTGCTATGGCTGGCTAAGGCGGTCGTTTCGTCCGTTTTTCGATTAAGCCTGAGCTGATCCCCAGTGGGAACCGTCTGCTGCACTTCACCGGCATGGTGCTACCAACACGGTGCTGGTGTTTTATCATTTTCTCCGTAAATCCGTCAAAGTTAAAAAATAAGGTTTACGTTACAGTTATTACCGATAACAAAATAGTAGCACCGTGAAATATTCGTTGACAACCGCAAAACCGCCAGGTAACGGCGGCTCCCGCTTATTTTCCACTCCTTTTTAACCAGTGATTCTCTTTTCTCCATCGTCCATGCTTTTCCCATATGCTGCCACTTTTTTGTAACGAACAAGCACTCACATCTATTCTAACCGAGCAGGTTGTTGTAAAATTATCCAAAGTTTGTCTCTTGCAACCGGGTACGCCGCTGGCATGTCATCGCGATTCCGTCCTCTTGGAGGGATACCGGCATAAAACCCCCACTAAGAGAAAGCGCCGAGCTCAAGCGAAGACATCCCTCGGGGTGGCGGGAGACAAGGGTAATTTCCATTTGCCAAGAGAGGAGATAGAGAATTGGAGAAAGCATCATGGTTGGAATGGCTGCGCCGGGAGACGGAGGTCCCGTTTGCGGGCTGGGATTTTTCCTATGTGAAGAAGACGGGGCGGCTGCAGGAAGCGCCGCTCGGCTGGAACTACACCAGCCTGGTCCAGCGCAAATTGCCGGAGGCGCAAGCACTGCTGGACATGGGAACGGGCGGGGGTGAATTTCTCGCCATGCTGCGGCCGCTCCCGGAACAAACCTATGCCACGGAGGGTTATCAGCCGAATGTGGTAATCGCCAGGGAGCGCCTGGAGCCTTTGGGGGTTACCGTGGTCGAAGCGGACGGGGAGGACACCCTGCCCTTTTCCGATGAAACCTTCGATTTGATCATCAATCGGCACGAATCTTTCGATGCAGGAGAGGTATTCCGCATCGCCCGAAAAGGAGCCACCTTCCTGACGCAGCAGGTAGGCGGGGAGAACGATCTCCTGCTTAATCGCTTGCTGGGGGCGCCGATCCCGCAGGAATACCTGCATTGGAATGCCCGCTATGCGGCCGAGCAGTTGGAGAGAGCCGGGCTTGTCCTGACCGATTGCCGCGAGGAGATGGTACCGACGCGGTTCTACGACGTGGGGGCGGTGGTCTACTACCTGCGGGCCGTGCCCTGGCAAATTCCCGATTTTACCTTGGAGAGATACGCCGACGGCCTGTGGGAGTTGCAGGGCCGGATCGAGAAGGACGGCTATCTCGACGTCCCCAGCCACCGCTTTTTGCTGCAGGCCGTCCGTCCGTTCGCCTAAAGTCCGCTCTTGCCATCCAATCGGAAATAAAAAAGGCACCGACTCCACGTGAGCGGTGCCTTTTGCCGTCTTTTCGCCAGAAAGCTACGGCGGGATCGAAAGCTGCGGCTGCGAAACAGTTACGACTGCGGTTCATTCGTCCAAGTGAGAGCGATTGTTCCCTGGCCGCCATGTACGCCGAGTACGGGGCTGAGCGGATAGACCAGCACCTCGACATCCTGGTGCTTGCTCTTGATCTGTTCTTTGAGCGCCAGGGCTTTTTCGATGACGTTGCCATGCAGGATTTCCACTTGCGACACGCGGTGCATCGAACGGGCCCGATCCAACTGCTCCATGATCCGCCGATAGGCTTTGTTTTCGGTACGCACTTTTTCAAACAGCTCCACTGCGCCGTTTTTGATGCAAAAGATTGGCCTGATCTGGAGCAGCGTGCCCAGGATCAGCTGCGCGTTGGACAGGCGGCCGCCCTTGTGGAGCTGGGACAGCTTGCCGATCACGATGTAGTTTTCGTTTTTGCTCGCTTCCCGCCGCAAGGTCTCGGCGATGTCCCGGTAGTCCATCCCTTGCTCTGCCAGCGCGAGGCCTTTGCCGAGCAAGGTCGTGATCGGGTAGGAGACGATCTGCGAATCGACCACTTCGACCGGAAATTCACACTGGGCCGCGGCTGCTTTGCTCGTCTGATAGGTACCGCTCAGCTTGCTGGACAGGTGAACCGCGATGGCGCAGTCATATGCTTCCGCCAGTTGTTCGTACAGTTCGATGAACTTGCCGATGGCCGGCTGCGAGGTTTTGGGAACGGTTTTCGAATGTTCGATTTTTTCATACAACTTTTCGGAGCTGAGATCCACCCCATCCTGATAAGCGACGTCATCAAAGATCACATCGAGAGGGACGATATGGATGTCGGCTGCCTTTCTCAATTCTTCCGGAATATAGGCGGTGCTGTCGGTAATCCAGGCGATACGCTGTGTCAAAAAAGAGCCCCCTTTGGTGTTCACTAGCACTATCATACTAGAAATGGTCCGGAGGAATCGCAGATTTTATGAGAAAACAGCGACAAGCATCTGGTAATTTCAGTGAAGCAGGCGGCAAGCGGTCGTTTCGGAGGCGAAACCGGCTTTCCCGTCACCTGTTTTCTGCCCTAAGTGAATGGAATACCGCCAAATTCAAAAAAATTGGGTAAACGGTACAAGCAAGTCGCGCTCACCAACATATATAAGTAGTATGGAGCGGGGGAGGTGGGTGCCATGACACCGGAGCAGCATGAGCCCAGGGACAGCGCAGGGCAAATGGATAAGCGCTTGGACAGTTTCGCAGAAAGAATCGACAAACTAGAAGTAAAGATATCGGTTGCGACCAAATGGCTGGAGAGGATCGAGCATCGGCTGGAGCGGATGGAGGAAGCGCGGGCAGAATTGCTGACAGCGATCACGAAATTGCAGACGGAACTGGAACTGAAAAGAGGACCGACAGAGAAAGAGATCATTTTGCAAATGCTGGATAACGACAAGCACGATATGCAGAAGCTGACCGATCTGATCGAAGGAGACAAGGGCAGAGCGCAGGAGCGATTTTTGCAGATATGGGCCGTCTTGGGACCGGTCATCGCCTCCGTTCTCTCATCCTTGTTTACGAGGTACTTTATGTAAAATTCGCCCAATTCGGTATTGTGGAAGGCTTGTGAAAAGCGATTCCATCTTTCTTCCGCACTCGGTGTCTATTATAATGGCACAAGGGATTTGAGAGGAAAGAGAGGACATACGATGAAAAAGTTCGATCTATCCATGCTTTCGATCGCGATTCTGCTTTTGGCTCTCGTGATTTTGGGGGTTGCCCTTAAGCCTGCGGATGACCCTGTTCTGGTCACCAGCAGCAGAGGCGACATCACCCAATCCGAGCTGTACGAACAGATGAAAGAAAGCTATGGGAAAAAGACGCTGGGCGTGATCGTCAGCCGCAACATGGTCGTAGAAGAAGCCAAGGACCAGGGCGTGTCGATCGATGAATCGGAAGTGGATCAGGAGATGAACAGACTGATCGAGCAACTCGGTTCCAGAGAAAACTTTGAGCAAACCCTGAAAAATCAGGGCTACACCGAGGAGGGCTTCCGAGGAACGGTGCGAACGCTTCTTTTGCGGGACAAGCTGTTCGAAAAGGTGTATCCGGTCAGCGAGCAGGATATTCAAGCCTTCTACGAAAAGAACAAGGACAAGTTCGGCAATCCGGCGCCTGATCTGGAGCAGGTGCGGCCGGAGATCGTCAAGCAGCTGAACAAAGAGAATCGCAAAAAACATATGGATGATTGGTTGATCGGGCTGGAGAAGAAATTCAATGTGAAGTTTCTGGACCCGTCGCTTGCGCCGGACGATGTCCTGCAAAATGCGGAAGCGTCTCAAAAATAAATACGCGACTCGCGCCATGCTTCGACCTGCATCGTGTTTGCCCGGTGCAGGTTTTTGCATTGACTTTTTTTGCATGTCCCCGTACCATAAAGCAATTCAAGCATAACGCCGGGCGGAAGCTGCCGATGCAGGCAGGTCACAAGCAAAGGGGTAGAAAGCGCAATGAAACCAGTAACAAACAAGCGAAACGTCACGATAGGAGTGATGATTGCCACTTTCCTGGCGGCGATCGAGGGCACCATCGTCAGTACGGCCATGCCGACGATCGTCAGTGATCTGGGAGGGCTGCATCTGATCAGTTGGGTCGTTTCTATTTACTTGCTCACGTCGGCCGTCACGACCCCGATCTTTGGCAAGCTGGCTGATTTGTTCGGAAGAAAAATCGTGTTCACCAGCGGCGCGATTCTCTTTTTGATCGGATCGGCGCTCTCGGGCCTTGCGCAGACGATGGAACAGCTCATCTGGTTCCGGGCTTTTCAGGGCTTGGGGGCAGGGTCGATCATTACGGTTACCTATACGATTGTCGGAGATATTTACCCCTTTGAACAAAGGGGGAAGGTGCAGGGGTGGATGAGCGGCATCTGGGGCATCTCCGGGATATTGGGCCCCCTGACAGGGGGGCTTTTGGTAGATTATGTTTCCTGGCACTGGATCTTTTACATGAACATTCCCTTTGGCATCGTCTCGATCGTGTTGATCTGGCTGTATCTGCATGAGCATATCGAGAAGGTGAACAAGCATATTGATTACGCGGGCGCCTCGATTTTTACCATTAGTGTTTCCGCGCTCCTGTACGCGCTGTTGAGCGGGGGGCAGGAGCATCCCTGGGGTTCGCCGCTGATTATGGGGCTGCTAGTCTTTTCCGCTCTTGGCATCCTGTTGTTCCTCTACGTGGAAAAGAGGTCGCCCGAGCCGATGGTCCCTCTCGGCCTGTTTTCCATGCGTGCGATGAGCATCGTCAATATCGCCGGTTTTCTGTTGGCGGCGGTGCTGGTGGCGGTTTCCTTTTACCTGCCGCTGTGGATTCAGGGCGTGTACGGCCAAGGGGCGACCGGCTCCGGGCTGACGCTCATCCCGATGTCGGTCGGCTGGCCGATTGGCGCGGCGATCAGCGGCCGTCTCCTGGCACGCATCGGCATCCGGACGACCTCGCTTTTTGGCGTGGCGATTCTGATCGCGGCGACGACCTGGCTGGCGACGATCCAGCCGAGCAGTCCGCACCTCTTGTTATTCGGCATTACATTCTTGGTGGGACTTGGGTTTGGACTTTCATTTACGTCCTTTACCGGAGCCGTGCTGAGCGTTCCCTGGAATCTCCGCGGGGTTGCCGTCTCGACCAACTCGTTTATCCGCACATTGGGGCAGACGTTGGGAATCGCCCTCTTCGGTACGCTCCTGAACGCGTCGGTCAGACAGGCGCAAAGTGTGGAAAATATCGACGTCAACAAAATCCTGAATCCGCATGAAGCGGGACAGCTGCCGCCGGAGCTTTTGCAGACAGTCAGAGAGCTGCTGGCAGGCGGGCTGCATCAGGTCTTTGTCATCTTGGCGGTGCTGGCCGTGATCAGCTTGCTGGTGACGCTGGGATATCCGAAACAGCGGCAGGAGGAAGCCGCCTGACAGTGGGAAGCATCTCTCACATCTCTCGGCAAGACCGGGTGAAAGAGTAAGTGTTCCGGCCTGCGGGCATACTGTGAACACCTGATCGAAGGAGGTTTCACGCCCGTGGACGGATTGCTCGTCAAGCTCATCGCGGGTCCGCTGTTGGTCATCCTGGCTGATGCGCTGTTTCCCGAGGTCAACTACGCCTCTCTCTACCAATCTATCGGTGTGGGGCTTGTGATTGCGATTGCCGGACATCTGCTGGAGCTGCTTCTGCTCCGGCGAGGCACGCTCTGGATGAGCACAGCACTTGATCTGATCGCGGCTTTCCTGATCGTCTGGCTGAGCGGCATCCTGTTTGCGGATGCGCGAGTGACGCCGATCGGGGCCGGCTTTGCCGCGATACTGGTAGGGGTGGCGGAACATCTGCAGCACATCCGGCTGATCAAGAGCGGACGCACGGAAAAAGGATAGGAAGCACTGGCTCGACACAAAAAGAACATGCCCGTCCGGGACATGTTCTTTTTTGCGTGAACCTGCGTGCGCGGGCCGAATCTGCCGTCTTGATCGAGTTCAAACCGGTTTACGGAACGGGGACGTCCAGTGATTTGCTTTCAAAACGAGCTGGAAAAAAGCACTCTGCCTGTTCGGGAAGGAAGAAAGAGGGGGAACTGGACGCGAGATTTATTCTTTTGACAGGGAAAGCTGTTCTGGATATGCTAAATTACAAAATCTTCAGTATATGTGAACTGACAGCGAGAAGAGAGGGGTCGCAGTGAAAGCCATCTTGCTTGGACTGATTGCATCATTTTTTTTTCGCATTTACCTTCGTCCTGAACAGGGCGATGGAATTGGAGGGAGGAAGCTGGATCTGGAGCGCGTCGCTTCGTTTTCTTTTTATGGTTCCTTTCCTGCTGGCGATCGTGGGTCTGCGGCGGAACCTGCCGGAGCTGTGGCAGGAGATGCGGGCGCAGCCCCTGCAGTGGCTGCTTTGGAGCACCGTCGGCTTTGGCCTTTTTTACGGGCCGCTCAGCTTTGCCGCCGCATACGGACCGGGCTGGCTTATCGCCGGGACGTGGCAGGTCACGATTATCGCCGGCTCACTCCTGGTCCCTTTATTCGGGCAAAAAATCCCGCTCAAGGGCTTGGCCATGTCGATGATCATCCTGGCCGGAGTCGCCCTGATGCAACTGCATGAAGCAAAGCAACTGGGCACAACCGAAGTCGTCTACGGGATCCTGCCGGTCGTGATCGCGGCATTTGCCTATCCGCTGGGCAACCGAAAAATGATGGCGCTGACCAGCGGCAGGATCGACGCGTACCAGCGGGTGCTGGGAATGACGCTGGCCAGTTTGCCCTGCTGGCTTTTGCTCGCCTGTTTCGGCGCTGCCACTGCCAGGATGCCGAGCGCGAGCCAGATTACGCAATCCCTGCTGGTCGCCCTGACTTCGGGGATTATCGCTACCGTCGTCTTTTTCCAGGCTACCGATCTGGCCAAGGGCAATCCGGTGCAGCTGGCGGCGGTGGAAGCGACACAGGCAGGAGAAGTGGTCTTCGCCGTCCTGCTGGAGGTGGCGATTCTCTCGGCGGCGCTGCCGTCTCTGGTCTCCAGCGTAGGGATGATGATCGTGATGATCGGGATGGTCCTGCACAGCTACGTATCCCACGCCGACCAAAAGACGTCGCTGGCTCCGGCGACTAAAAGGGCCGCTTCATGAACGAGGCGGCCTCATTTTTTGGATCACGATGCTCTCCAGCCAGCGCCAGGGGAGCCACTGCTTCATCAGGAGGGAGAAGCGCACGCCCCGGCCGACCGGATAGCGGAGCGCCGGACGCGGGGATGTCGCAGCACGGATGATCGTCCTGACCACTTCATCCGGGGCGGGGGCGCTGGACGCGATTTGCTCGACCCTGGCTGTGAGCGCCCTTTGTTGTGCGGCATAGGGAGAAGAGGCAGGCGAAGCCGATTTCTGCAGTCCCTTTTCCCAGATGGCCGTCCGGTACGACCCCGGCTCGATCAAGACGACGTGGATGCCGTACGGAAGCATCTCCAACCGGAGGGATTCGCTGAAGCCTTCTACCGCGTGTTTGGAGGCGGCATAGGGAGCGAGACCGGGAAAGCCGAACCTCCCGCTGATGCTGCTGATGTTGATGATCGTCCCGGACTTTTGGGCGCGCATATGGGGCAGGACGGCCCGCGTGACTGCAATCAGGCCAAAGACGTTCACTTCAAATTGCTCCCGCCATTCATCCAGCTCTACTTCCTCTGCGAATCCGCCGCTGGCGAAGCCCGCGTTGTTGACCAGCAGGTCGATTTTTCCGTAGCGTCCGACGGCCTGGGAGACGGCCGCATTCACTTCATCAGGCTTCGTCACATCCATCTGGATGACTTCCAGCTTGTGAGCGACACCACTCTCGGCGGCATGCTTGTCCAGCCCGCCTCTGCGAGACAGATCCCGCATGGTGGCGATGACATGGTAGCCCACCTGGGCCAGGGCGACCGCTGTCAACAGGCCAAACCCGCTGGAGCAGCCGGTGATGAAGGCGGTTCGTTCTTTGATTCTACCGGGCATCTTTTTCATGCCGTGCACCTCGATTCGGCTCATGACAAGCGAAGGATTGGAATCTTGCGAAAATGTTCATAAATTTGTTAACAGAATTATAACAAAAGGCCTCCGATATCCAGATAAATTTATGTATACTGAAAGGGCTATCTCCTACAAGACAGCAGGTTTCTGCGGCCCTTACTCCTTTTATACATGTGCCTGCGTGCATATGCCAGTGTGCCAAGGTTGCTATTCCTTTACTCTATTGGTTATCATAGGGGATGGAAAGTAGCAACCAGGGCTATTTTTTGGCAGTCGGAGGAGTATGAAATACGCGCTGGTGTCGTCTCTCGGTGGCATGGCGTAATCAACATGAAAGAAAGAGGGGTTCATTGGTATGAAGAGTTGGCAACAATCTTGGCGTCAGCTTTTGCTGTTTGGGTTGCTGGCGTTGGCGCTGACCGGTTGTGGCAAAGAAGAGCTCTCGGCACTTCAGCCGCAAGGGCCAGTAGCCGCCATGCAATTCGACTTGATGAAGCTGACGACCATCATCATGACCGGGGTCTTTGTCGTCGTTATTCTGATCCTTACCTATGTCCTTATCCGTTACCGTAAGCGTCCTGGACAAACCGGCATTCCCAAACAAGTGGAAGGCAGCCATACGCTGGAAGTGATCTGGACCGTCATTCCGTTCCTGCTGCTGATTATCATGGCGGTACCGACTGTTACAGCCGGTTTCTCGCTGGGTAAGGTATACAACAGCGATGAAGCGCTTCAAGTGCGGGTTACGGCTCACCAGTTCTGGTGGGAATTCGAGTATCCGGATCTCGGCGTAGCCACTGCCCAAGACCTCGTGATGCCAGTCGGACAAAAGGTTCAATTCACCCTGACGTCTTCTGACGTTATGCACGCATTCTGGATTCCGGCACTCGGCGGCAAGATCGACACGAACCCGGGCCTGGATAACAAAATGTGGCTGCAAGCGGACAGAACCGGTACTTTCTACGGGAAGTGCGCGGAGCTCTGCGGTGCCTCTCACGCTTTGATGGACTTTAAAGTCGAAGTGATGGAACAAGACGAATTTGCGCGCTGGATTGAAAAAATGAAAGGCGTGCAAGCGGCTGAACCTGCTGCGCCTGCAAGTGCATTGGCTTTGGAAGGGCAACAAATTTTCAACAAGAGCTGCTTGGGCTGTCACGCTGTAGCTGGCAAAGGTGGAAAACTGGGGCCGAACCTGACCAACTTCGCGGATCGTCACCTCATCGCAGGTATCCTCGAGCACAATGAACAAAATCTCGCTGATTGGCTCAAAGATCCGGAGAAAGTGAAGCCGGGCAACCTGATGCCGAACCTGAATCTGGATGACCAGCAGGTAAAAGCTTTGGTCGAGTACATGTCTACTTTGAGTGTGCAGGATAAATAAGAGTTGCCTTCACTCAACTGTTGGTTTCTTTTCTAGTATGTAACCGTCATGAGGCAGTGACGCTTAAAAAGGAGGTAAAACCGTGTCTGCACATGCTTCTCATGCACCTAAGCGGTCAGGAATTCTTGATTGGCTCACTACCGTGGACCATAAAAAAATCGGGATTCTCTATTTGATTGCCGGTGGATTCTTCTTCTTGCTCGGCGGTATTGAAGCCCTTCTGATTCGCTTGCAATTGATGTACCCTGGACTTGATCTCGTCGGTGCAAAGACGTTCAACGAATTGATCACCATGCACGGAACTACAATGATCTTCCTGGCAGCGATGCCGATCATCTTTGCACTAATGAACGCCGTCGTGCCGCTGCAAATTGGGGCCCGCGACGTAGCGTTTCCGTTTGTAAACTCTCTTGGTTTCTGGCTCTTCTTCTTTGGTGGAGTGCTGATTAATACGAGCTGGTTCATGGGCGGTGCGCCTGATGCCGGTTGGACATCCTATGCTACTCTCGCCTTGAACCAATACAGCGCAGGCCACGGCGTCGACTTCTACGTCCTCGGTCTGCAAATCGCCGGTCTCGGTACGCTGATTGGCGGAATCAACTTCCTGGTTACGATCATCAACATGCGTGCGCCAGGAATGACCTTTATGCGCATGCCGCTGTTTACCTGGTCTGCGTTTGTAACATCCGGTCTGATCCTGTTCGCTTTCCCGGCGATCACGGTTGGTCTGGTGCTTCTGATGTTTGACCGTCTGTTCGGAGCGGCGTTCTTTAACCCGGATGCGGGCGGTAACGTCGTGATCTGGCAGCACTTGTTCTGGATCTTCGGTCACCCCGAAGTATACATTCTGATTCTGCCGGCGTTCGGTATCATTTCCGAGGTCGTCAGCACATTCTCTAAAAAGCGCCTGTTCGGTTACAGTTCCATGGTATTTGCGACTGCGCTGATCGGATTCCTCGGATTCATGGTGTGGGCGCACCACATGTTCACAACCGGTATGGGTCCTGTGGCCAATACGCTGTTTGGTTTGGCGACGATGCTGATTGCCGTTCCGACAGGAATTAAGATCTTTAACTGGCTGCTCACGATGTGGGGCGGACAGATCACGTTCCCTACCGCAAACCTGTTCGCAGTAGGATTCATCCCTACGTTCACCATCGGTGGGATGACTGGGGTTATGCTGTCCATTCCGGCGGCAGACTACCAGTACCATGACACGTACTTCGTCGTTGCTCACTTCCACTACGTCATCGTCGGTGGTATGGCATTCGGTCTCTTCGCCGGTCTCTACTACTGGTGGCCGAAAATGTTCGGCAAGATGCTGAACGAAACACTGGGCAAATGGAGCTTCTGGACCTTCTTTATCGGGTTCCACCTGACGTTCTTCCCGCAGCACTTCCTCGGACTGATGGGGATGCCGCGCCGCGTGTTTACGTTCTTGCCTGGCCAAGGCCTGGAGTGGGGTAACTTTATCAGTACGATCGGGGTATTCGGCATGACGATCGGTACACTCCTGTTCCTGATCAACACCTATGTCACCGCGAAAAGCGGCAAACGCGCTCCTGCGGATCCGTGGGATGGCCGCACGCTGGAGTGGTCGATTCCATCTCCGCCGCCTGAGTACAACTTTGCGCAAACTCCGCTCGTGCGCGGACTCGACGCCCTGTGGGTGGAGAAAATGGCAGGAAACAAAGGCATGCTGCCAGCCGAGCCGCTTGGTTCGATTCACATGCCGTCCGGCTCCATTCTCCCGTTCATCATGTCCGGCGGTCTGTTTATCGCAGGGTACGGTTTCATGTACCACAACTACGTTCTGGTCGGTATTGGCATGGCTATCTTCTTCGGTTGCATGATGGTTCGTTCGATTAAAGACGATCCTGGCTACCATATTGATCCGATCGAGCTCGATGAGAAGGGGGTTAAGGCGTAATGGCGACACATCACGTATCTACGGTTCTGCCTGACGAACCGGAAAAAGCCACCCTCGAAGGGAAAAATAAGATCTTAGGCTTCTGGCTCTTCCTCGGGGGAGAGACCGTCCTGTTCGGTTCGCTGTTTGCGACGTTCATCGCTCTCCGCGACCAGGCAAACGGCGGTCCTACTTCGCAGCAGTTGTTTGACATGCCGCTCGTCGCGGCAGCGACCCTGATCCTCTTGACCAGCTCGCTTACCAGCGTGTTTGCCATTCTCGCCCTGCACAAGCATGACCTGAAAAAAATGCAGGCGTGGATGACGGTAACCGTTCTTTTGGGTCTGGGCTTCCTGGCTTTGGAGATTTACGAGTTCGTTCACTACGTCAGCATGGGTCATAAAATGACGTCAGGTGCATTCGGTTCTGCTTTCTACACGCTAGTTGGTTTCCACGGAGCACACGTGTTGTTCGGGATCATCTGGATCCTGACCATCCAGCTTCAGACCGTGAAGAAAGGCTTGACGGTGGTAACCGCTCCGAAGTTCTATGTAGCCAGCTTGTACTGGCACTTTATCGACGTCGTATGGGTATTCATCTTTACCGTGGTATACCTCATGGGTATGATCGGTGGAAAGGTGGGATAAGACGATGGGAGCACATGTTCAAGATGAACCACGCAAGCCGAAGGTGAAGCAGGATGGCGCGAAGAAGCATGTGATTGCCTTTATCGCATCGCTTGTCTTGACTGCACTTGCTTTTGCGGCTGTCGGATTTGAAGTGGTGCCGACCGGCTTTACCGTACCGTTTATTGTAGGCCTTGCCTTTGTCCAGGCGATGTTTCAATTGTTCTTCTGGATGCATATGGATCAAAAGGGCCACGAGTTCGCACGGATCGCGATCTTTGTAGGAACCTCCTTCATTTTAATCGCGATCATCGTATTTGTTTTCTGGGTTTGGTGGTAAAAGTGCAAAGAGGCTAGACGTTTCCCGTCTGGTCTCTTTTTTTCCTTGATTGTCAACAGATTGTTCATTTTTAGAAGAAGAACTTCCCCTGCATTGACGGTATAATAGAGATTGTATAAAGGGCAACCTTTCTAGTAAGAGAAAGGAGGATAAAGGAACCCATGCATCATCATCATCAACATGGCAATCCCATCGAAGCGGGGATTGGTTCATTTTCAGATATGTGGAGTCCGGGCGTCATTTTGTTCACCATCTTGCTGCTCATTCTGTATTTTGCCCTGACTGGACCGATGCGTCACCGATTTGCTGATTCCAGCCCGGTTCCCGGAAAACAGAAAGCGCTTTTTGTTTTGGCCATGCTGGTTTTCTACGCGGGAGCGGGAAGTCCGATCAACTACACGGGTCACCATTATCTGTTCAGCATGCACATGCTGCAGATGTCCTTGTTGTTCTTTGTATTGCCGCCGCTTCTGATGGTCGGCATACCGGGATGGCTGTGGACCGTTATCTTCCGCAAAGAAAGAGTGAGAGCTGTCCTGCGTGTTCTGACCAAGCCTCTGGTGGCCGCGGTCGTCTTTAACTCGCTGCTCTCTTTTTACCATGTGCCGTTCATTCTTGATTTTGCTTCCCTGAACCATGACGCGATGAATGCTTTCCATGGGTTCTTGTTCTTGACGGCGTTTTGCATGTGGTGGCCGATTATTCACCCGCTGCCGGAGGAAAAAATTCAGCTGGCGGGTCTGAAGAAAATGGCGTACCTGTTTGCAAACGGGATCCTGATTACGCCTGCTTGTGCACTTATTATTTTTGCCGGTCATTCGGTCTACGAGCATTACTCCAATGCTCCGCAGCTTTTCGCCAATTACACGCCTTTCATGGACCAGCGCCTGGGCGGCATTTTGATGAAGCTGATTCAAGAAATGACGTACGGTTTTGTTTTGTACCACATCTTTACGAAATGGCGTCAAGAAGAGAAGATGAACGATCTGCCGATGGAGCGGCAATCGGAGAATCAGCTCGATGTCTTGACACCGGCTCCTGACCGAAGCTGAGTGCTTGCCTTGCAGAGAAAGAGAAAGCTGTGATTCGAGGTGTCGATATGCATATTTTACTGCCTACGATCAGTACGACCTTCATCGCCATCAGCGGCATACTCGTCGCCTTCGGCTGGTATTTCATCCGCAGCCGCCAGACGGAGAAACACATCAAGACGATGAAGTGGGCGGCGGTCTGCGCGACCATTTTTTTCATAACGTATGTATCCCGAACCGCATTGGTAGGCAATACGCTGTTTGGAGGTCCGGACAGCGTACGCATTTTCTATCAGATCTTTCTGCTGTTCCATATTGTTTTGGCTACGGTAGGCGGAGTGATGGGGCTTGTCACGCTGTACTACGGGTATAAAAGGAAGTACGACAAGCACAAAAAGATCGGTCCGTGGACGTCGGTTGTCTGGTTTGCTACTTCCATTACGGGCGTTACCGTATACACCCTGCTTTATCTGATCTATCCCGGCGGTGAGACGACCGGGGTGCTGGATGTGATTTTTGGCTGGTAGGCTGGGCACCCTTCCAAGACATTCGACTGTCGCAAGTTGACGTGCTTCGATTGTTTTCATACAATGGGGGTTAGTTTATCAGCTCGTGTGAAAAGGATTTTGTTATGAGACAGGAGGTACAAAACGTGGACCAGCAAGTGACGATGCAGGAATCGATCGAAAGCGATTCCTCTGTAAAGTCCATACCGGCACAAAGGGCCACTTGGAACGATTATGTACAGCTGACCAAACCGGGGATCACCATGTCCAACTTGATGACCACCTTTGCGGCTTTTTGGCTTGCCTCGTTTGGTCATCCCAATTGGCTGCTAGCCCTGTGGACGATGCTTGGGACGGCTTTGGTAATCATGTCCGGTGCGACATTGAATAACTTTTACGACCGCGATCTCGATAAGAAGATGAAACGCACCCAGGACCGTGCGATTGCAGCCGGTCGCATTTCTCCACGGAATGCGCTCTTGTTCGGGATTGTCCTCTTGCTCCTTGGCCTGTTTGTACTCGCCTATTTCGTCAATCCGCTCGCAGCCGTATGGGGACTGATCGGTCATATTTTTTACGTACTGATCTATACGCCGATGAAGCGGGTTACGACTTTGAATACAGTGGTAGGCGGCGTGTCCGGCGCAGTACCGCCGGTGATCGGCTGGGTAGCCGTGACGAACAATATGGATCCGGCAGCGTGGCTTCTGTTCTTGATCCTGTTCCTGTGGCAGCCGCCGCATTTCCTCGCGCTCGCCATGCTGAAGACCGAGGAATATCGCGCTGGCGGCATTCCGATGCTGCCTGTGGTGAAAGGCTTTGAAGAGACCAAGCGGCAAATGTTCATCTGGGGGGCTGTGCTGCTTCCTGCATCCATGCTGCTGTTCTTCTACGGAAAAACAGGGTATCTCTACATGGTGGTCATGTCGATCATGGGCCTGATCTATCTAGCGCTGCTGTTCCAGGGTTTCAAGGTGAAAGACGATCTGTCCTGGGCACGCAAACTGTTCGGGTACTCGATTCTCTATTTGACCGTTTTCTGTGCCGTCATCGTGGTCAGTGCGATGCTCTATTATTTTTGACACGCAACGATCACAAATGGAGTTGGAACATCCCTTGCATGGCAGGGGATGTTTTATTAATGTGAATAAGGGATAGGTGTTCTCTGTACGAAAAATATGGAGATTGTTCGGAAAAGAAAGCGTTTTTTCGAACCGTCTCTTTCGAAGTCAGGTGTAACAAAAATGGACAAATGGCTGAAACGGTTGGCGATCGCATCGACCTTCATTACCTTTTTGGTGATGATCGGCGGTTCTCTGGTAACCAAAACCGATTCCGGTCTGGGCTGCGGCAATGATTGGCCTCTCTGCAACGGTAGATGGGTACCGGAATATACGCTGGAATCAATGATCGAATACATGCACCGCTTCGTCACGGGGATCACGGGCATCGTCGTCGGGATTTTCTCGATCCTCGCCTGGAGGCGGTACCCGCGTAACCGGGAAGTGCGCGGGCTGGTCATGTTTAGCATGTTTTTTCTCATTTTGGAGTCTCTGCTCGGGGCGTCCGCGGTGATTTGGCCGCAATCCTCGGCGGTGATGGCGCTGCACTTTGGCTTCTCCCTGTTGGCTTTCAGCGGGGTGCTTCTGCTGAGCATCTTCGTCCTGCAGCGCGACAAGGTGGAGCGGCTGGTGCAAGGGACGGTGTCGCCGGGCTTTCGCAAAGGCATCTGGGGAGTGGCCGTCTATGCGTACATCGTCGTCTACTTGGGGGCGTATGTCCGCCACACCGGCTCCAATCTGGGCTGCAGCGACTGGCCGCTGTGCCAGGGCAAGCTGATTCCGCAGCTGTCCGGCCAAACCGGGATTCACTTTTTGCACAGGGTGGCGGCACTCTTGCTGTTTGTCGTCCTGACCATCGTCCTGGTGTACGTGATCCGTCATTTTAAAGAGAAGCGGCGAGATTTGTACGTGGCGGGGATTTGGGCCTTTATTCTGATAGCGGTACAGGTCCTGAGCGGTGGATGGGTCGTGCTGTCCAGACTGACGCTGTACTCGACGATTTTCCACTCCGCCGTGATTACCTGTCTGTTTGGAATCATCTGCTATATGTGCCTGCAGTCGCTGAAAGGGCCGGAGCGGAAAAAGTAGAGTGTTGTTTTGGCCGCTTTTATGTGTATCATCCGTTGGGTTATAGGAAGCCGTCTGCCTGGATTGTACAGGTAGGCGGCTTTGTCTGTCTCTCATGTAACGGGGCTGCAGAGAGAAGAAGCATGTTTCCCTGCTTAGCTCCGGGTTCCGCCCCGCGGGGAAGCATGCACTGTCCGCTCCGTGACGATTTGCGGGGGAGGCGCAAAAGAAGCAAAGCTAACGGGGACATCCCACGTTGCGCTCCTTTTCCCCGCAAATCGTCACGGAGCTGGGCAGGGCTTCACAGTCGCACCGCAGGGAAACATGCTTCTTCATGTAGCCGTTGGATAAAAGATGTGTGAGCGAAAGCTGCGTGGAAAAAGAAATAAACGACTTAGTAAGAACGCAAAAGGCCTAGAGAAGAACGCAAACGACTTGAGAAAGGCGCCTCTAAAATACAGCCCGAAAAAAGCAGCCTGTTCCGAAGAAGAAGCATGTTCCCATGCGCAGCGACTTTGCGGAGCTCGGCTGAGCGGAGCAGCGGCCCGCGGGAAATAGGGGCGAAACGTGGGATGACCCCGTGAGCACTGTTCCTTTTGAGCACCCCCGCGGGCTGCTGTGGAGCGGACAGTGAGTCATCCTGCACGGCGGAGAACGGAGCCTAGCAAGGGAACATGCTTCTTCTCACTACAGCCCCGTTGCTCGATATTTAGGAGTATCCATTTCTCGTCCCAGTGGCGATATTTAGTAGCACCCAAAGGCTCGGCCATAGCCGGGTTTTCTATGATACAATACAGGCAAACACATGATCGGGAGAAGGTGGTTTTTTGCGTATCTTACATACGGCCGATTGGCATTTTGGCAGACAACTGGAGGGACGTGACCGGCGCGAGGAGCAGGCCGCGTTTGTGGACGAGCTGTGCCGGATCGCAGAGGAGAAGCAGATCGATCTGGTGTTGATCGCGGGCGACGTCTACGACTCGGTCAATCCCCCGGCGTGGGCTGAAGAACTGTTTTACGATGCGCTGGAGCGGCTGTCCGCAGGAGGACGGCGGGGCGTGGTCGTCATTGCTGGCAATCACGACCAGCCGGAACGTGTCCGGGCGGCGGCGCCCCTCGCCACCAAGCAGGGAATTGTCCTGCTCGGTCTGCCGAAAGAAGCGCCGCTCCTCTCCGGCAAAGAGGCGTCAACCGAGAAGGTCCGCGTGATCGCGGGCGGTCCATCCTGGCTGGAGATGTCTGTTCCCGGCGTGGATCATCATGCGGTGATTCTCGCTTTGCCGTATCCTTCCGAAGCCCGCCTGAAGGAACTGCTGAGCGACACCTTTTCACAGGAACAGCTGCAGCTCGCCTTTTCCGAGCGGATCCAGGCGCTCCTCGCCGAACTGTCGGTCCATTTCCGTGACGATACCGTCAATCTGGTCACCAGCCACCTGTTTGTGATGGGCGGCAGAGAGAGCGATTCGGAGCGGCCGATCCAAATCGGCGGAGCGCTCACCGTATCCCCGTCGGCTTTCCCGGAAAAGGCTCACTATGTGGCGTTGGGCCATCTGCACCGCCTGCAAAAGCTGGGGGAGAAGCCATTGATCCGCTACAGCGGCTCACCGCTGGGGTACTCTTTTTCCGAAGCGGGACAGAGCAAGGCCGTCGTCATCGTCGAAGCGGTTCCCGGCGAGGCGGTCCAGGAAGAGATCGTCTACTTGAGAAGCGGCAGACCCTTGGCTCGCTGGAAGGCTACGGAAGGGATCGCCCAGGTGGAAAAATGGCTGGAAGAAGGCCGGGATGCCGGAGCCTGGATCGATTTGGAGCTGCATGTGTCGGATGTGATCGATCCGGCGGAATTCCAGAGGCTGCGAAAATTGAGCGATGATTTCATCAAAATACAGCGCGTCGTGGTGCGCGAAGAGGAAACCGACCAGGAGCGGGAGCAAAAGCGCCAGGGGTTGGGCGAGCTGTCACCCGATCAGTTGTTTCGCCGCTTTTACGAGCGAAGACGGGGGGCGCAGCCGGATGATCAGCTGGTCACCCTGTTTCAGCGGCTGCTCAGCGAGACGGGAGAAGAGGAGGGGAGAAAATGAAGCCGATTCGTTTGCGACTGGCAGGCTTGCACAGCTATCGGGAGATGCAGGAGATCGATTTCGAAAAACTGTGCGAAGCTGGCCTGTTTGGAATTTTTGGTCCCACGGGCAGCGGCAAGTCAACGATTCTCGATGCCATCACCCTCTCTCTGTACGGACAGGTGGTCAGATCGGGCGGAGGAAGTCACCCCAAGGAAGTGCTGAACCAGCTGGAGCAGCGGGTCACCGTATCGTTTACCTTCGAGCTGGGGGCGGATGAGAAGCGGCAGCGGTACACCGTTGAACGGGAATTTGGCCGCAATAAAAACGGCAACTGGAAACAGCCGGAAGCCCGTCTGATCCGGCATGCGGCCGATCCGGAGGAAGAGGATGCGGTACTGGAGTCAAAGGCGACGTCGGTGACGTCCGCAGTCGAGAGCCTGATCGGCCTCACCTTGCAGGATTTTACCCGCGCCGTGGTGCTTCCGCAGGGACAGTTTTCCCGCTTCCTGACCCTGAAGGGGAGCGACCGCAATGAAATGCTGCAGCGGATGTTCCATTTACATATCTACGGTGAAAAATTGAGCGAGCGGGTGCGCGCTTGCCTCGACGCGGTGCGGGAGCGAATCCATCAGCTGGAGCTGGAGAAGGCCGCACTGGGAGAAGCGGGTCCCGAAGCATTGGAAGCGGCCCGGCAGACGTGGGAAGAAGCGGCGGAAAAGGAAAGGAGCTTTGCCCAGCAGCGGGACAGCATGGAGAAGACCCTGAGGCAGCTGGAACAGCTCTATCGGTGGCAGGGGGAGCTGGAGGAGGTCCGCGTCCGGCTGAGCGAGCAGCTCGCCCGGCAGGAGGAAGCGGCCGGCTGGGAACGGCTCTACGGGCAGTTGGAGGCCAGTGTCCGGCTATGGCCGCAGGTGGAGCAATACGACCGCCTCGATACGGAATGGAGCGGGAAGGCGGCGGAATTGGAAGCATCGCGGCAAAAACAGGAGGAGGTCCGCTCGGCTCACCAACTGGCCGAGGAGGCATACCTTCACAGTCAGTCCGCCCTCCAGCGCGAAGAACCGCTGCTGATCGAGAGAAAGAGCAGATTGATTCAGGCAATCGAGTGGGAGGATGAGCTTCAAACTCTCCGGCAAGAGTGGAACAAGCTGGAGGAAGAGTGGCAGGGAATCGCTCAGGAACTCCCCCTCCTGGAGGTGCAGCTGTCGCGCGACAAAGAACTGCTCGCGCGCTGGGATCAGGAGCGGGCGGAGCTGGACAAAGCGCTGGCGGAAGTGCAGGTAAAGCCCGAGTGGCGGGAGCGGATCCACGCTCTGCGCGACAGCAAACAGCACTGGGAACGGATCGAGACGCAGCGCCGGGAGTTGGCCGGGGAGCGGGAAGCCGTCTTCACCGAGCAGACGAAGTCTGCGGCGGAACGGGAAGCCGCCCGATTGGCTCTCGATGAGAGCAGCGCGGCACTGGCGGAGGTCAGAGCGAAGCTGGCCGAGCTGGATGAGCACCCTCCCATGAGCGACAGCGAATGGCAGGAGCTGCTCGACACGTTGTCTCACATGAAGCAGTGGGGACGGCAGTGGCGCGAGCAGGAGCAGGCGCTGGCGGCATGGGAGGAGGGCTGGCGAGAGCTCGCCGCTCAACGGGAGCTGGCGGCAGCTCGCCTGCTGCATGCTGAGCGGGCGCTGAAGGAGGCGGAAGCGGCACTCGGGGAAAGACAGACTCTCCGGGAGAAGCTGCGAAGCGAGTGGGAGCACTATCAGGAGGCCAATATGGCCAGATTGCTGCGTGACCGCTTGACGGAGGGCGAGGCATGTCCCGTCTGCGGCTCTGCGCACCACCCTTGGCGCGATGAAGCGGATGGAGAGGCGGCCACTGTCTCTGCCGACAGTCAGATCGGCGAACGGTTGCGCCAGCAAATTCGCGAGACCGAGGAAGGGATTCGTCTTGCCGAACAGCAGGTCAGGGCCGCATCGGAAGCCTGGCATCAGGCCAAGGGGGACATCGCGGTGCTGGACCAGCGTGCCAGCGATTTGCAGGAGGAGCGGTCCAGGGTGGATCAGCGCATCCGGGAGATTCGCGCAGAGTGCAAGGCGCGCGGCGAGCTCTGGGCGGCAGCGGATATCGGCGAGCTGTTGCAGGTCTATCAGCGGGAGGAGCGGCGTTTCAAAGAGGAATCGGAGAAGCGGGAAGCCTTCCGGGCGAGCCGGGAGGCCTTGCAGAAAACGGTAGAGGAGTGGCGCGAGAAAGAGGCAGAGCATCGGCATCTGCTGGAGCGCCGCACACTGCTTTGTGAACAGCAGGCGCAAAGAGCCGCGGAACTGTCCCGCAAGATAGAGGAAATCAGTGCGCAGGCGGAGGAAGCCAAGCGGCGCTTGGATCAACTGCGGGGGGAGATCCCCTACGAAGAGATCGACACATTTTGGCAGGCGCTGGGACAACGCGACCGCAAGGCCAGTGAGCTGCAAAAAATCCGGTCGGACAAGGAGGTCCAGCATCAAAAGCTGCAGGGCGCCTATCAGGAGGCGGTCACCCGTCATACCGCGCTGCAGTCCCAAGAGACCATCCTGCGCGAGCGGCTGGACGAGCGCAAGCGATTGTGGCTGCAAAAGCACCAGCAATGGCAGGAGCGCACAGGCGGCCAACCGGCCAGGGAGCAGCTTGCGCTCGTGGAGCGCTCGCTGGAGCAGCTACGCGCCTCCCTCGGGGAAGCGGAAGCCCGGCGCAAACAGGCCGCGGAAGCACGGGAAGAGGTGCAGAATCAGGTCCTCAAGCTGACCGAGAACTATGCTCATCTGACCAGACAACGGGCTGAGGCATGGGAACATCTGAACCGGGCTCTGGCAGAAAGCGGTCTAGGCACAGTCGAGCAGGCTGGCGAACTCTACCGGCAGCGGGAGCAAAGGGAACTGCTCAAGGAGCGGCTCAACCAGTACCAGTCGGAACTGGCCCGCTTGCGCTATGACGAGGAGCGTTTGCTGACTGCGCTGGATGGACGTTCCGTCAGCGAGGAGGAGTGGCAGGCGGCCAAGCTGGCCTGGGAGGAGGCGGAGAGCGGCCACCAGACCGCCAAGGAACAGGTGGCGGTAAGCCGGCAGGCATGGCTGACGGTTGAACAAAACCACGAAAAATGGGTGGCGCTGCAGGCCCGGCTGGACGAGGAAACGGATGAGCAAAGCCGTCTGGAGGAATTGAAAAAACTGCTGGAGGGGAAGGCGTTTGTCCAGTTTATCGCCGAGGAAAAGCTCGTCTCGATCGCCAGAGACGCCTCCTATCACCTGATGCGGATGACCAAAAACCGCTATGCATTGGAGATCGGCGACGGCGGGGAGTTCGTCCTGCGCGACGAGGGAGCGGGAGGCATGAGACGGCCGATCAGCACCCTTTCCGGGGGAGAGACCTTCCTCACCTCCCTCTCGCTTGCGCTTGCGCTCTCCATGGAGATTCAGATGCGGGGCGGCCGCCTGGAGTTTTTCTTTTTGGACGAAGGCTTCGGCACGCTCGATCCGGAGCTGCTGGAAGTCGTCATGGACGCGCTGGAGAGGCTGCGCATGGATGACTTCACCATCGGGGTGATCAGCCATGTGCCGGATATACGTGTACGCATGCCGCGCAGACTGATCATCACGCCAGCGGAACCGATGGGGGAAGGAAGCAAGATCCGGATGGAGACGGAGTAGCCACGGATACATGGCATGATGATAGACACGGGTAGTTTACAGATTGGAGGAGGGTGCCCATGGCCGTACAATTCGTCCTGGGACGGGCCGGAACTGGAAAGACACAGACCATACTGAGGCAGATGGAAGCCCGATTGAAGGAATCGGCGCTGGGATCGCCGATGATCCTGCTCGTGCCGGAGCAGGCCAGCTTTCAGGCGGAGTACGCGCTCGCCACCATCCCCGGGCTCGGCGGCGTGATCGGGACACAGGTGCTCAGCTTTGGCAGGCTGGCGCATCGGCTGCTTCAGGAATGGGGCGATGTGACGCTGGTCCCTGTGGATGATCTCGGCAAACAGATGGTGCTCCGGCTGATACTGGAGCGCTATCGCGAGGATCTGCAGGTGTTTGGGCGGGCGGCGCAGCAGCCGGGCTTCACCTCGCAGCTGGGGCGGCTGATCAGCGAGTGCAAGTCTTACGGCGTCAGCTTTGCCCATACGGAAAATCTCGACTGGGGCAGCGGGACGCTGAATCAAAAAATACATGATCTGCGGCTGGTCATGAACGCCTATGAGGCCCATCTGGCACAGGGCTACTGGGATGCGGATGATATCCTGAACCGCGTCGCGGTGATGATCAAGGATTCCGCCTACATCAGGCAGGCGGAGGTCTTCATCGACGGATTCAGCGGCTTTACCAACCAGGAGCTGCGCGTCATCGAGCAGGTCATGATGCATGCGAAGCAGGTGACGATCGCCCTCTGCATGGATTCGGCAGAGCGGGACGACTCGCCGGATGAGCTGGGGCTGTTTCACCCGACGCTGCGCACCTATCAGACGTTGCAGAGACTGGCCAGGGAGGCAGGCGTGCCTGTCGTAAGTCCGATCCTGCTGACGGAGACGAGACGATTTGCGGAAAGTCCCTGGCTGCGTCAGATAGAGCAGCGGTACTTTGCCTGGGACGACCCGGGGACGCCGCCGGCCCCTGCCCGGGCGGACGAGGTGCACCTCGTGTCGGCGGTCAATCGGCGGGCCGAGGTGGAAGCGGTGGCGCTGCAAATCCTCGAACTGGCCCGCAAGGAGGGCTATCGCTGGAGGGACATGGCGATTCTGCTGCGCGAGCCGGGCACGTATGCGGATGAGATCGCGACGGTATTTGCCGATTACAATATCCCCTTCTTTCTGGACCAGAAGCGCTCGGTGACGCATCATCCCCTGATGGAGCTGATCCGGTCGGCTCTGGAGGTGGTTGTGGGACGCTGGCGATACGATGCAGTGTTTCGCTGCCTGAAGACCGACTTGATCGCACCCGCCGGAGAGGAGGCAGACGATGCGGTGCGCGGCATGCGCCAGGATGTCGATCTCCTGGAAAATTACGTGCTCGCACACGGCGTATACGGCTCGTACTGGGCGAGCGAGGAGCCCTGGCGCTTTGGCGGAGAGACACGGGCCGCCGAGGATCAGGCCGTGGATCGCTTGCGCAGGGCGTACGCCGCTCCCCTGCTCCAATTGGAAGAGGAGCTGAAAGAGGCGCAAAAGGCCAATGTGCGCGAGATGACAACGGCCCTGTACCGCTTTTTGCTGCGCATCGGCGTGCCCGGCAAGCTGGAAGCCTGGCAGCGTCAGGCGGAAGGAGCGGGCGAGCTGGAAGAAGCCCAGATGCACGGACAGGTATGGAACGGCCTGATGAACCTGTTTGATCAGATCGTGGAAGTGATGGGCGAGGAGCAGATGGACCTCGCCACCTTCGCGGGTGTCTTGGACAGCGGTCTGGAGAGTATCGAGCTGGGATTGGTCCCCCCTGCGCTGGATCAGGTGCTGGTCGGATCGATGGAGCGCTCCCGCCAGCCCGATGTGCGCGCCCTGTTTCTCCTGGGCGTCAATGAAGGGGTGATCCCGCTGAAGCCGAAGGAAGACGGCGTGCTGGACGAGGCGGAGCGGGAAAGACTGGCGGAGCTGGGGATGGAACTGGCGCCGTCGGCCAAGCAGCGGCTGATGGCGGAGCCGTTTCTCCTGTATCAGGCGATGACCCGGCCGTCGGAGCGGCTCTACCTGAGCTGCGCCCTCGCCGATGAGGAGGGCAAGGCTCTCTTGCCTTCCTCCGTCTTCGTCCGAGTCCGGGAAGTGCTGCCGGAAGCCGTTCACCGGTTCTTTGCCAATGAACCGAGCGGCCGGGCCGAAGAGGATCTCTTTTTGCTGGGGACGCCTCGCCGGGTGTACCGCCATCTGCTCTCCCTGCTGCGGGGGATGAAAACGAGCGGGAATCTGCCGGTCTTCTGGTGGGAGGTCTACGACTGGTTTCTGAAGCACTCGGAAGAGGTGAGCCGGGAAAAATGGCTGCTCGGCGGGTTGCGCTACAGCAACCGGGTACAGCGGCTGGACGAGGGGACGAGCCGGACATTGTACGGCCGGGAGCTGAAGATGAGCGTCTCCCGGCTGGAGCGCTTCCAGACCTGTCCGTTTTCGCATTTCTCCTCCCACGGGCTGCGCCTGAAGGAGAGGCAGCAGTATAAGCTGGAGCGCTTTGACGTCGGCGAATTATTCCATGCCTCGCTGAAGCGGGCCGTGGAAAAGATGAACGAGGAACAGCTGGAGTGGGGGCGTCTGACCGAGGAAAACAGCATGCAGCTCGCGCAGGAAGTCGTGGACGAGCTGGTTCCCGCCACGCGCAGCAGCATTCTGACCCGGACGGCCCGCTACCGCTTTCTGTCCGGCAAGCTGAAACGAGCCGTCGGGCGGGCGATCTACGTCCTCGGAGAGCATGCCAAGCGAAGCCGTTTTGCCCCAGTGGGTCTGGAGGTGTCGTTTGGTCCGGGTGGAGACTTGCCCGGTCTCGGGCTGCGCCTGCCGAGCGGCGTCGAGGTGCAGCTCGTCGGAAGGATCGATCGGGTGGATCAGTCATTGGACGGGGACGTGCCGTATTTGCGCGTCATCGACTATAAATCCAGCCCCAAGCAGCTCGTGCTCTCCGACGTGTACAACGGATTGAATCTGCAGCTGTTGGTCTATCTGGATGTCGTCGTGACCCATGCAGAGGAGTGGCTCGGACAAAAGGCGGAAATGGCCGGGGTCTTTTACTACCAGGTGGCCGATCCGTTTGTGACGGCGAAGCGTCTGTTGACCAGCGAGGAAGCGGCCAAGGAGAGGGCAAAGCGGCTGCGGATGAAAGGCTTGATGCTGGCCGAACCGGAGCTGGCCAAAATGATGGACGCCCAGGTGGAGCAGGGTGCATCGGAGCTGGTGCCGTTTGAACTGAAAAAGGACGGCACGCTGTCGTCCCGTTCCTCTGTCGCGACGGTGGAACAATTCCAGGCTCTGCAACAGTTCGTGCGCCGCACGGTAGAGGAGCTGAGCACCCGGATGACGGACGGAGACATCGAGATTTCCCCGTATGTCAGCGGAACGCTGATCGCCTGTGAGCATTGTTCCTACAAACCGGTCTGTCACTACGATCCGGAGGGGGATGCCAATCAGCAGCGGCAGCTTCCCAAGTGGAGCAACAAGGAGATTTGGGACAGGCTGCAGCATGGGGCCGGAGAAGGAATGCACGAGGAAGGAGGGGGACTCGATGACGGAAGCGCAAAGCGCGATGGCGAAGCCTGATCATTGGACAGAGGAGCAGTGGCAGGCCATTACCGGGCGGGGGTGCAATCTGCTGGTAGCGGCGGCTGCGGGCTCGGGGAAAACATCGGTGCTGGTCGAGCGGATCATTCGGCGGATCATGGACGAGCAAGAGCCGGTGGGGGTCGATCAGTTGCTGGTCGTGACGTTTACCAATGCGGCGGCGGCGGAAATGCGCCACCGGATCAGCGATGCCCTGCGGAAGGCGCTGAAGGAAAAGCCGAACTCCGCTCATCTGCGGCGGCAGCTCGCTCTCCTGCAGCGCGCCTCGATTACGACCCTTCACTCGTTTTGCCTGGGGCTGCTGCGGCAGTATTACTACCAGGTGGAACTGGACCCGGATTTCCGCATCGCGGACCAGATGGAGGGCGAATTGCTCCGCCAGGACATCCTGGAGGAACTGATGGAGTCGTGGTATGAAGGCGACCCCGACTTTCAACGACTGGCCGACATCATGCTGGACGGACAGGACGATCAAATGCTGGCGGCCCTGTTGCTCCGCCTGTATGAGTTTTCCCGCAGCCATCCCGATCCGCAGGGGTGGCTTGCGGAAGCGGCCGCCATGTTCGAGGCGGCAGAGACGCAAAATATCGACGGCTTGAAATGGACCCGGAGCATTCTCGGCTCGCTCGCGCTGGAGCTGCAGGCGCTCGAGGGGAAAGTGAAGCGGGCTGTTCAGCTGGCTTCCTCGCCGGAAGGTCCGCAAGCCTATTTGCCTCTGTTGGAAGCGGAGCGGACGGGGATTGCACAGGCGGTCAACGCTTGCCGCCAAGGCTGGGAGGCGGTGGAGCAGGCGGTTCGCGGCATTTCCTTTGGCCGTCTGCCAGCCGTGAAGGAAGCCGATCCGTCTCTAAAGGAGCAGGTGCAGTCGCTGCGCAATGAGGTGAAAAAAGCTCTCGCAGAGATGATCGAGCAGCATTTTTCCACGCCGGTTGCGCAGTATCTCGCCGATCTTGGCAATCTGGCTCCTTCCATGAAGACGCTGGCCCGGCTGGTCGGTGAGTTCGACGCGGCCTTCAGCCGGGAAAAGCGGGCCCGCGCCATGGTCGATTTCGGCGATTTGGAGCATTTGGCGCTGCGGATTTTAACCGATGACGGGCTCATGCCGTCTCCTGTCGCCCGGCAGCTGCAGGATCAGTTTGCCGAGGTGCTGGTCGACGAATACCAGGACATCAATCTGGTGCAGGAGACGATCTTGCGCATGGTTTCCCGCGAGGCGGACGTGCACGGTGCGGCCAACCGCTTCATGGTCGGGGACGTCAAGCAGAGCATCTACCGCTTCCGCTTGGCAGAACCGAATCTCTTTTTGGACAAGTACATCAGCTACTCGCTCGGCGAAACGATCCCGGAAACGGCGCCGGGCAGACGAATCGATCTGGCGGCCAACTTCCGCAGCCGGCGGGAAGTGGTGGACGCGGTCAATTTCCTGTTCAGACAGATCATGTCCCCCGGCGTCGGGGAAATCGACTACGACCGTTCGGCGGAGCTGATCTGCCGCGCCTCCTACCCGGATATGGAAGAGGGCCGACGGGATGTGGAGATGCATCTGATCGACCGAAGCACACCGGAGGAGGCCGATGCGAAAGCGCCGGCGTACGGCGAGGGCAACGATGAGGGAGGCGCTCCCGCCGAGGCGGGGCCGGCGGGCGAGGCTGCGTCAGTGGAAGAAGCCAGTGCGGCCCAGATGGAGGCGCGCCTGATCGCAGGCCGCATCCGCCGGTGGATGGAGCCGGGCGCCGGCGAGCCGCCGCTGCTCGTCTTCGATAAAAAAGAAGGCGGCTTGCGTCCGCTCGCCTATCGGGACATCGTCATTCTGCTACGCGCCACCTCCACCTGGGGCCAGGTGATGATGGAAGAGCTGCGGGCAGCGGGCATTCCCGTCTACGCGGAACAGGGCGAAGGCTACTTCAGCGCGACCGAGGTAGAGATCATGCTCTCGCTTCTCAGGGTGATCGACAATCCGCATCAGGATATCCCGCTGGCAGCGGTGCTTCGCTCGCCGATTGTCGGCCTTACGGAGCCGGATCTGGCCCAGATTCGGATCGCTTATCCGTCCCTTCCCTTTTATCAGGCGGTCCATCAGTACGCGGCGGAAAAGGCGGGAGAGGCATCGTGGGAAAAGCGTCTGCGCGGGTTTTTCGGCAGGCTGGAGGAGTGGCGGACGAAGGCGAGAAGAGCATCTCTGGCCGAGCTGATCGCCACTCTCTACCGCGAGACGGGTTACCTCGACTACGTGGCCGCCCTGCCGGGGGGACAGCAGCGGCAGGCCAATCTGCGCATCCTGTACGACCGGGCGCGGCAGTACGAAGCGGGCTCTTACCGGGGACTGTTTCGGTTTCTCCGCTTTGTCGATCGGCTCCGCGAGGCGGGAAATGATTTGGGCGAAGCGCGCACCGTCGGAGAGAACGAAGATGTCGTGCGGATCATGACGATCCACAAGAGCAAGGGACTGGAATTTCCCGTGGTCTTTGTCGCCGGACTGGGCAAACAGTTCAATACGATGGACATGAAAAGTCATTTCCTGCTCCACAAGGATCTCGGTTTCGGTCCGATGGCGGTGGAGCCTCGCTTGCAAGTTCGTTATCCCAGCCTGGCCGCGATGGGCATCAGGCAGCAGCTCCGGCGGGAGATGCTGGCCGAAGAGATGCGGGTGCTGTACGTCGCGCTGACGCGGGCCCGGGAGAAGCTGGTATTGGTCGGGACGGCCAAGGACTTGAGCAAAAGCATCACTGCCTGGGGAAGCCAGGGCGCGGGAGAGAGACTTCTCGACGAGGATCTGATCCAGGCCAAAGGCTATCTCGATTGGGTCGGACGGGCGCTGCTCCGCCATCCGCTCGCCTCCCCTTTGCGGCTCTATCCGTTGGAGCGGGGAAGCGGCGAGCAGGTCACGGTGCAGACGGTCCCGGATGATTCCCGCTGGACGTTTTCGTTCTATCGCGCGGATGAGCTGAGACAAGAGGCCGAAGCACTGTCGGCTGAGCAGGAGGTCTGGGAGCGGCTGACCCGGCGCGAAGCCATTGCGGACAGACCGGCCGATCCGCAGCTGGCGGAAGAGATCGGCCGGCGGCTGGGCTGGCGGTATCCGCAGCCGGCATCCTCGCGGGTCATGACCAAATGGACGGTGAGCGAGCTGAAGCGGCGGGAACAGACCGCCGCCCGCGGCTATCCGCTGCGTTTGCCGACGATCGTGGAGAAGCCGCGCTTTTTAAGCGAGGACGGTCCGGCCACGCTCTCTGCAGCGGAACGGGGTACCGTGGTGCACCTGATCATGCAGAACATCGACCTGGCCAGGCCGTTAGACGAGCAGGATATCCGCGAGCAAATCGCTTCGCTGGTGGCCCGTCGTTTTCTCACCGAGGAGCAGGCGGAAGCGGTCGACAGCATGCAAATCATCCGTTTCTTCGCTTCTCCGCTGGGAGAGAGAATGAAGCGGGCGCGGGTCGTCCACCGGGAATTGCCCTTTACGCTGGCTCTGCCAGCCTCTGCCGTGGAACCGGCGATGGGCGAGGCCGATGCTGAGCAAATCATCGTTCAGGGCGTTATCGATTGTTTGCTGGAGGAGGATAACGGTCGGCTGACGCTGCTCGACTTTAAAACCGACAGAATCGGTTCAGAGCCGTCCGAATGGGTCATCGCCGAGATGATCAAGCGATACGGTGAGCAAATCCGCCTCTATCAGCAGGCAATCGAGAGAATCGTCGGCAAAACGGTGACAGAAAGCTATCTGTACCTCTTAGCCGGAGGTTTTGCGATTCCGATTGAGTCAGATCTGTAAAAGGCAGTGGAATAACCAGGAAATGGGGAAGGTATTCATGGGACGTATCGAAAAGCAAGTGCGAGTGGCTGTTGTGCAAGCAGCTCCGGTCATCATGAATCTGGATCAGACGCTGGAAAAAGTGCGCACATGGACCGCGGAGGCAGCTTCGCAGGGGGCGAGGCTGGTCCTCTTTCCGGAGGCCTATGTCTCCGCGTATCCGCGCGGACTGTCTTTTGGAACAAAGGTAGGGAGCCGCTCTCCAAAGGGGCGGGAGGATTGGTACCGGTACTATGAAAGCTCAATCGAAGTGCCCGGCAGGGAAACGGAGATCCTGGGCGAGATCGCCAAGGAATACGCTCTCTATCTGGTCATCGGCGTGATCGAAAAAGAGCGCTCCGGCACGCTGTACTGCACCGTGCTTCACTTTGGCCCGGACGGCGCTCTCCTCGGAAAACATCGGAAACTGAAACCGACCGCCGCCGAGCGGGTCATCTGGGGGGAGGGCGACGGCAGCACACTGCCGGTCTTTGATACGCCCTACGGAAAAATGGGCAGTCTGATCTGCTGGGAGAATTATATGCCGCTGGCCAGGCTGGCCTTGTATGACCAGGGAGTCGAACTGTACCTGGCTCCGACAGCCGATTCGCGCGACGGCTGGCAGGCGACGATTCGCCACATCGCGCTGGAAGGACGCTGCTTCGTCCTGTCCTGCAACCAGTACGTGACCAAAGCGATGTATCCGACAGACCTGGCTTGCTACGACGAACTGGAAAGCGAGCCGGAGGTCATGTGCCGGGGCGGCAGCGCCATCGTCGGCCCGCTGGGCGAGTATGTCGTGGAGCCGGTCTACGGACGCGAGGACATCCTGCTCGCCGATCTCGACCTGACGCAGATCGTGAAAAGCCGCCTTGATTTTGACGTCATGGGTCACTACGCCCGGCCAGACGTGTTTCAGGTCGAGGTAAACCGGAAAGAGAAGAGAAATATAAATTGGGAGGAAAAGTAGGGGCCAGTGGCCGCTGCTTTTCTTTTTTTATAATATCGGAAAGTATATAATTTTAGGGCGTGAGCCCCTTTATTTGTTTTGGTAAAATTAAGATATGGAGACGAACATTCTTAAACAAATTTTTATGGAACACTGGCAACCTTTTGTAAAAAAGTATGACAAGCGAATTCGACCTTCGGTTCTGAAGGAAGTCGAGAAGTTTTTGAACTGCGGTGACCCGAAGAAAGGGTTTAAGCTGCTAGTTTGTGAGGGTTGCCACAAAACGAAAAGAATTCCTTTCCGTTGCAAAGGACGATTTTGTACAACCTGCTCTTGCGGTGAAACCGAAGAATGGAGCCGAATCATGAGCGAAGAGGTGTTACAAGTAAATCATCGTCATGTCATTTTTACAATTGACGAAGGATTACGGGATATTTTTCGAAGGCATCGTGCGATGCTAAAAGAATTTATGGATGAAGCGGTTCGAGTAGTTCAAAAATGGTTTGAAGAGAAATTGAAAGTTACCCCAGGAATTATTGCTGGATTACATACATTTGGCTCGCGTTTAAACTTTAACCCCCATGTACACATGCTAGTTACCATGGGTGGAATGAAGAAAAATGGGGAATGGAAAACCTACGATTACATTCCTTTTGAGATGTTACGAAAGCAATGGCAAACCGTTGTACTTAAACTCATTCGCAGATCATTGAACGCAAAAGACTTAAAACAAGTTCAGCCATTACTTCAAAAAGCCTATTCCGCAAATGGAGAAGGCTTTTATGTGCATGCCCCAAAACAGAAAGGTAATGTGAAAGTTCAAATTGGTTACATCGGTCGATATTTTCGTCGACCAGCTATTGGTCTAAATCGTATTGAGCAGTACGATGGAAATACCGTAACCTTCCGATACCATGACAAAACAAATGGACAAGAAAAGCGCGAAACAGTAAGTGTTGAGGAATTTATCGGACGTCTTATTAGCCATATACCTGATGGGCAGTTTAAAATGATACGGCATTATGGGATCTACGCAAGAAGAAGTAAAAAAATTGCTAAACAAAAGATATCTATTTGGCAACAAGAGATGCAAAGAAAAATTGTTCAAATTAAACGGTACCTGACGCGTAGGAAGTGGAATCAACGGATAAAGGATCAAACGGGAAAAGACCCACTCGTCTGCTCTCGCTGTCAGTGTTACTATGAATACAAGGGAGAAGTCTGCCTAAAAGATGGAACCCTTGTTATTAAGCATGCTCTTTGTCGTCAATCACGAGCGTGTCTGGAAGGGATGATTGAAGATCTCACAGGTGTCAAAAAAGAAAAAGGCAAAGAAAAATCGCAAAGCACTCCTGGAAAGTTTCCGAAGGAAACAAGAGAGGAACGAGGTCGTCAAATATGTTTGTTTAATGTGTCATGAGACAGAGGAAATTCCATTAAGCGTAGTTCGCGATTTCGATGCGATGGATGATGGCGACCCGACTGTTCCACCTCAATTTGGATGTGAGTATTGCGGAAATCCTATGTACCCTGAGTATTATAAAGGCTTGCATGGATATGAATACAAACTTTCGGATATCCTCTAACGCCAAAAGGCCCGGAGCTTCTCTCCGGGTTTTCTTACTGTATCAGATAGTGTAAGCTCCCAGATCTTCTTCCTGATACAGCAAGAATAACCAACCGCTAAATCGCGCTCGCTCCCCTTGAATCGACCTCGATAGAGGTTTTCTTACGGCAGCCGCGAAGGGCGAAGCGAAGCCAGATGCTGCCAAGTGCCACACCGCCTCATATTTAAAGTGTACGGACGTCTGTCACAGATGAGCAAACGCCTCTCTTCTCAACGTTTGGCTGCGAATTTCTGCAGATACGCCTCCAGCTGATCGGCCGGATTCAGCACGGGCCCGCCGTGGCAGACTTCCAGCCGTTTTGGCTGGATGTCCCGCAAGAGGAGACTGCTTCGAACCGCTTCCTCCATGTCAGCGGTAAACATCGGCATCGGCCTGTGCAGGTTCCCTCTCTTCGAAGTAAACAGATCGCCGGCCAGCAAGACCTGATCCGCTTCATGATAGTAAACGACATGCCCCGGCGAATGACCGGGAGTAAAATAGGGCGTAAGGCTGGCCACCTTTGCCAGCTTTCCGTGTTCGTCTTGCAAAAGCGGCTTCGCGAGACCGGGTGCCACATTTTGCTCCAGCTTTTTCCGGCGGGGATAGAGAGTCTGTCCCTCCATATAGGGAATTTCCGCCTCGTGCGCGTAGACGGGTACGCCGGGGTAGCGCTCCAGAAGCGATGGGAGCGAACCCGTGTGATCGGAGTGTCCGTGTGTGAGCACGATTTGCCGAAGCGGGCCGGCCCCCAGGCTGTCAATCGTTTTGGCCGCCCCCTTTGCCATGAACGGCATGCCGGCATCGACCAGGGTAATCCCCTCCTCGTCGGCCACCAGCCAGATGCGCACGGGAATCAGCATCCACGATTGGATACTCCAGATGTGCTCCGAGATTTTTTCCACTTTCATTTGCTTCCATCTCCCTCTTGTGCTATTTGTTTGCAGCCGGCCAGCGAGACGCGCAAAGCCAACTCAAAGGTAGGACCGACTCTCTCGATCAGCTGTTCATAAGGCTCTTCTGTCTCCGCGTAGGTCCCGATGATGCCATGCAGGGTAAAGAAATAAACGCGTGCAAAGGCCCAGGCCTGCTCCTCCGTCAGGGGGGCGGGGAGGGCAGCGATGACGGCCTCTTTCAACAGGCCAAACATCTCATTGCGCAATTTTTGCAGCTCCATGGCGGGCTCCTTCTCGTCCACGCGGGAGGACTTTGTCATAAAAAAGAGAGCGTACATGCTTCGATTCTTCAGGCAAAAGCGCAGAAATGACCAGCTGGTGGAGAAAAGTTTTTCGTCGACCGGCAGGGATGGATCCTGCAGGCAGGCCTGCATCTCGGCAAACAGGTCTTGCAGAGGGGCCATGGAGAGCTGGTGAAGCAGCGCCTCCTTATCTTTAAAGTAGATGTAGATCGTCGTGTGGGAGCAGCCGGCGGCTTTGGCGATCTCCCGCATCGTGACCGCATCGTAGCCCCGCTCCCGAAAAAGCTGGCCGGCTGCCTGCAAAATGGAATGTTTCGTCTCTTCCGAGCGCTGCTCTTGTTTTCTTGCCATGGCAAGCACCCCTTTCTTTTGCTGAAACAATTTATAACCAATGGTTACTGACCATTGGTTATAAAGTAACCGATGGTTATCTATTTTGTCAAGGGATCATTTTTCGCATGTACCGCAGGATAGCGGCGTATCAGCTTTGGCGGGAAAGTGTCAGCCAGAGGCCGGGCGGGTCGCGCAGCGGTGCGGTAATCTGTTACGATAGAAATAAGTGACCTGGAAAAAGGAAGTTGGATCCATGAAACAATATGAAAATCCAAGCGATGTGCACGAGTTGATCGCTTCCAAGGAGCTTGTGCTCGTTTTTATCAAGACGAGTCAGTGCGGCGTGTGCGATGCCGTTTTGGACAAGACGAAGCAACTGCTGACGCACTACCCCGAAGTGAATGGCTGTCTCGTATCCATGGAGACCTCGCCGGCGATCGCCGCCGAATTTCTCGTCTTTGCCGCACCGACGCTGCTGCTGTTCGCGGATGGCCGGGAAGTCTACCGGCAGTCGCGCTTTATCCAATTCGCCCAGTGGGAGAAGCAGCTCCAAGGGTGGACGGAGTCGCTCCGGTAGAGGGCGAAAGCGGACTGTGCCGCCGGGAACGGAACAGAGCTGTGCCGTAAGGAGCGGAATAGAGCTGAGTCGCCGGGACCGGAACAGAACTGTTCCGTCGGGACCGGAACAGAGTGCGCCGCACCGGGAGCGCAATAGGGCGCGAACGAAACAAGCCGCGCCGCAATGAGAACGCAACAGGCGGTCGATTTTAACAGGAGGCGAAGCACCATGCTTTCACCAGGATTGGCTCTTCATACAGACAAGTATCAAATCAATATGATGTACGCCCATTGGTTGCATGGCACGCACAACCGAAAGGCGGTGTTTGAGGCGTTTTTTCGCAAGCTCCCCTTTGGCAATGGCTACGCGGTGTTTGCCGGGCTGGAGCGAATCGTCAAGTACGTGGAGGATCTCCGTTTTGAGGAAAGCGATCTCGCCTATTTGCGGGAACAGGAGGAAAACTACGATCCCGGCTTTCTGGAGGAGCTGAGACAGTTTCGCTTCTCTGGTTCGCTCTACTCCGTCCGCGAAGGGTCGCTGGTTTTTCCCGGCGAGCCGCTGGTTCGCGTGGAGAGCCGCATCTTTGAGGCGCAGCTGATCGAAACCGCCCTGCTCAATTTTTTGAACTACCAGACCCTCATCGCGACCAAGGCTTCCCGCATCCGGCAGGTGGCCAAAGGCGACGCCCTGATGGAATTCGGCATCCGCCGCGCGCAGGAGGCAGACGCAGCCCTCTGGGGGACGCGTGCCGTCTACCTGGCCGGGTTTGACTCCACGTCCAATATGCTGGCGGGAAAGCTGTTTGGCATCCCGACGGAGGGGACCCATGCCCATTCTTGGGTGCAGTCCCACGAAAGCGAAGAGGAAGCCTTTCGCCGCTATGCGACCGCGCTGCCCGATCAAGTGACCCTGCTCGTAGACACTTATGACACGCTGGGGAGCGGCGTGCCGCATGCGATTCAGATCGGGCTGGCGATGAAGCGGCAGGGAAAAAGCCTGAGAGCCGTCCGGCTGGACAGCGGCGACATCGCCTACCTGTCGATCAAGACGCGCGAAATGCTGGATCAGGCAGGACTGACCGAGGTGAAGATCGTGGCCTCCAATGATCTGGACGAGCATACGATTCTAAGCCTGAAGGTGCAGGGAGCCCGCGTCGATGCCTGGGGGGTGGGGACCCAGCTGATCACGGCGGCCGATCAGCCGACACTCGGCGGCGTGTACAAGCTGGTGGCGAGGGAAGGGGAGGACGGCGCGTATGTGCCGACGATCAAAATCTCCGCCAACCCGGAAAAGGTGACCATCCCCGGGGCCAAGGACATCTACCGCCTGATCGACAAACAGACGGGGAAAGCCATCGCCGACTACCTCTGCTATCCGGATGAGCGGGACATTCAGGAGCGGGCCGCCATCAAGCTGTTTCACCCCAATCATCCCTACATCAGCAAGCAGTTGGACAAGTACGAGGCCGAGCCGCTGCTGGTCCCGGTATTTGCCGAGGGAAAACGGGTCTATGACCTGCCCGATTTGGAGGAGATCCGGCGCTATCACCGCGAGCAGCTTTGCCTGTTTTGGCCGGAGTATCTTCGCATGCATAATCCGGAGCATTACCGGGTCCATCTCAGTGAGCAGGTCTGGAAGACCAGGGCCAGTCTGATGCAGCGGTATCTGGATAAAACATAGGCCAGGTTAGCAGAAAGCATTCATAACAAAAACACATGGGAACGGAGCCGTGCCGAGAAGAAGCATCTCCCCCTCTTCGGCTCCAGGCTCCGCCCCCTGAGAAGTGTGCACGGTCCGCTCCGGGGCGAGCGGCCATGGGGGATACAGGGGCGAGGCCCTTGGGATGACCTCGGAGCAGCGCTGCTTTTGCGCAACCCCGAGGGCTGCTGGGTAGCGGACTGTGCTTCCATTCTCGCGGGGCGGAAACCGGAGCTGAGCCAGGGAAACATGATTCTTCTCCCTACGGCCCGGATCATAGACATTTCTGTTTTTTTTATACAAGAATAGAGACAGAACATTTCGAAACCGGTAAAATAAATGCAGGAATGAAGAGTAGACTTGTCGAATTTGTCGGGTTATTCACTGCGACAACGTTGTAAAGGATGGAAGGGGGAGAAACCATGCCGATTAAACTGCCTGATGAATTGCCGGCAACGGAGATACTGGAGAAGGAAAATATTTTTGTCATGAAGGAGAGCCGGGCGTTTACCCAAGACATCCGCCCGCTTCGCATCGTGATCCTCAATTTGATGCCGGTCAAGCAGACGACCGAGACGCAGCTGCTCCGACTGATCGGGAATACCCCGCTGCAGGTAGAGGCTGTTCTGATGTACCCGTGCAGCCATACTTCCAAAAATACGCCGGAAGAGCATCTGATCACCTTTTACAAGACGTTCGAGGAGATCCGGCACGAGAAGTTTGACGGGATGATCATCACCGGCGCCCCTGTCGAGCAGATCGACTTCGAGGAGGTCAACTACTGGCCGGAGCTGCAGCAGATACTGGATTGGAAGTTGACCAATGTCACGTCGACTCTGCACATCTGCTGGGGGGCGCAAGCGGGGCTGTACCATCACTTTGGCGTGCCCAAGCATCCGCTTCCCGAGAAGCTGTTCGGCGTGTTCAAGCACACGCTGAACAAGCAGAATGTGAAGCTGTTCCGCGGTTTTGACAACGAGTTCGACATCCCGCACTCCCGCCATACGGAGAACCGGCGTGAGGACATCGAAAAGGTGCCGGAGCTGGAGATTCTCTCGGAATCGGAGGAAGCGGGCGTCTACATCGTGGCGACAAAGGATGGGCGGCAGATTTTCGTCACCGGCCACTCCGAATACGACCCCTGCACGCTCAAGGAAGAGTATGAGCGGGACCTCCGCAGAGGGCTGGAGATCCAGGTGCCGAAAAACTACTTCCCGGGAGATGACCCGAGCCAGCCGCCAGTGGTCAGATGGCGGGCGCATTCCAACCTGCTTTTCTCCAACTGGCTGAACTACTACGTCTACCAGGAAACGCCCTATGATTGGAACGCAATCAAATAGACAGAGAAAGAACGCCACCCGATGCGCCGGGTGGCTTTTTTTGGAAAGATCTCACCCCGTCCGGCATAAAAAGAACCGCTTTTGTGGTAAGCTGGAAGAGAATCGCAAGCAAGGAGGAGCCGAAATGAAAAACAAAGTAATTTTGATTGCTTCCGACCAATTTGGAAAAGGAGAGCCGGAACTGGGAGCGGCCGTGTTGGAGAATTTTCTCGTCCAACTGAAGCAGGCCGAGCAAAAGCCCGTGGCCATTTTCTGCATGAATCGGGGCGTCTACACGCTGACCGATCACTCGCTCTCTCATCTCCACTTAAAGGAGCTGGAGGAACAGGGGGTTCCTGTCTTTGGTTGCAAAACCTGTGTGGAGCATTACGGGCTGGTCGATGAACTGAAAGCGGGAAAAATTGCGGGATTGAATCACTTTATGGAGCTGGCCGGTCAGCACGAAGTATTCACCATCTCCTGATCGGAGAGCACTTATGGATATCAGACAGCTTCAATATTTTGCCGAAGTGGCAAAGCAACGCAGTTTTACCCGTGCAGCCGAGGTGCTGCACGTCTCTCAGCCGTCCATCAGCAAGATGATCAAAAGCCTGGAAACGGAACTGGGCGTGGTGCTCCTCGACCGCAGCGAGCGCAAAATCGAATTGACCGATGCCGGCCACCTGGTCTACGAACACGCCCAGCGCATCCTCCAGCTGGTCGGCGATCTAACCAGCTCCGTCGAGGAGTTGCTGCAGGTGGAGCGGGGCTTCATCCGTCTGGGCCTGCTCCCGACAGTGGGGGCCTTTTTGCTGCCGGCTGCCATCGCCCGCTTCAAACAGCGGTACCCGCAGATCGAGCTGGAGATGCGGGAGTACAGTGCCAAACCGCTGGAGGTACAGGTGGAGCAAGGCCATATCGATATCGGCTTGACCGTGCTCCCGGTGAATGAGGAGCGCTTCGAAGCGATCCCGCTTCGCGCCGAGGAGCTGGTCGCCATCGTCTATCCCGGACATGAGCTGTTCGGCCGGGAAAGCGTCAATCTCACGGACCTGAGAGACGAGTCGTTCGTCCTGTTTACAGAAGAGTACGCCATGCATGACGTCGTCCGCCAAGCCTGCCTGCAAGCGGGCTTTGAGCCGAAGGTCGCCTACATGAGTTCGCTGTGGGATTTTGTCGGCGAAATGGTGGCGGCGCGGATGGGCATCTCGCTAGTCCCCCGCTCGGTGGCGGAGCGTCTGCACCGGGGAAAATTGCATATCGTCCCGCTGTCCTGGCCGCCGATTGACTGGACCTACGCGCTGATCTGCCGCAAGGATCGCTACCTCTCCCATGCAGCCCGGGCATTCATCGGCTTTGTGCGGGATCACGTTGTTCCATAGCTTTTTTGCATAGAAATGATGACAGATATGTATTGTACGAATGAGAGGGAGACCGCTTAGAATGGTGCTAACAAAAAGCAGGCACCGGGGGTGGTCTCTTTGAAAAAATGGCTCAGGGCTTTGTCGCAAATCGTGATCCTCTTCGCATTTGCCTGGCTGGGAAAAGGGGCAGCCGCCCTCTTCCAGCTGCATATACCTGGCAGCCTGATCGGTTTGGGACTGTTGTTTACGGCCCTGCAATCCGGCTTGATCCGATTGAGCTGGGTGGAGAGCGGAGCGGCTCTCTTGCTCTCCGAAATGATCCTGTTCTTTATCCCTTCGATCGCGGGAATCGTGCAATACCCGTGGATGCTGGGCATTAAGGGACTGCTGGTACTTGCGGTCGTCATCAGCGGGACAGCGCTCGTCATGATCGCGACCGGTGTCCTGGCGGAGCGGATCTACCGCTGGAGCGGGGTGAGAGAGCCGCGTGATTCTGTGGAAAATCTCTAGTCTCGCGATTACCGTGGCCTTGTATGCGGCAGCCAAGCGCATCCATGCGAAAAAGCCGGGTCTGCTTCGTTCACCGGCGATACTGGCGCCGCTCGGCATCGTGCTGCTCACTCTGGTTTTTCAGATGCCTTTTGATGCATACAAGGCGTCCACCTCATCGCTGACGGGCATGCTGGATGTCGTCACCGTCGCCTTTGCGATTCCGCTCTACCGCAATTGGCCCATTCTGGCGGCCAACTGGCGATTGATCGTGGGGAGCCTGGCCCTCGGCTCGTTGACCGCCGTTCTCGCCGGTGTCGTCGGCACCGTTTTCCTCGGGTTGGGGGCGGAGGCGGCCATCAGTGTGATCCCGCGGTCCATCACGATGCCGGTGGCGGTCAATTTGTCGTCCGCGCTGGGCGGAACTCCCGAGCTGACGGCGGCGTTTGTCATGCTGACCAGCTTTGCGGGCGTTTTCCTGGGGCCTCGCATCATCAAAAGGATGCGGCTTCGCCATCCGCTGGCGATCGGATTGATGTACGGGATGGGCGCCCATGCGCTGGGAATGGTCAAAGCCTTTGAACAGGGCGATCTGGAGGGCGGCAGTGCGACGCTGGCCGTCATCGCCGGTGCGCTGATCACGGTCGTCTGGGCGTATCTGTTTTTTCCGGCTGTCCAATCGTGGCTGATGTAGACGCTCCCTCTCGTCCCCTGGCTGCGCCGATGCGATCGCAGTGCTATTCTCCCCGGGCAGGCATAAAGTGTAAGGATGCTTCGATGAAGGGGAGATGAACAGCATGATCAGGATCGCGGGAATGCCAGCCGACCCGGCGTCATTGGCCCGTGAATGGCAAGTCAACCACGTTCAGCAAGAAATTTTGCAAAGAATGGCCCGCGGACCGGAAGTGTTCGATTATCCGGCGGCCGATTTTTTGCGGTTTGAGCTGAGGCTGCGCGGTCAGATTGTCATCTCTGCGCAGCAGCTTTACCGCAGCGGCCTCGCTTTTGCCACCTTTGAAGAGACGCGATGCCATCTGACCTATTGGGAACGCACCGATTTTGGAGGATGTCAGCTGCGTCCGCAGGTGCCGCCTTCCGTCGCGATCGAAGATATTTTTCGCAATGGGCGCTCCTACGCGCTGGAATGCGCGACCGCGATGGTGATCATCCTCTATCACGCGGTCATGCAGACCATTCGCCGCTCTGATTTCGACCGGATGTTCCAGAATCTGCTGCTCTACGATTGGCGGTATGACCCTGATTTGCAGCTCACGACCGCGCCGACACAGACGTTTTTGCCGGGTGACATTTTATATTTCGACAATCCGGACCATCTGCCGGAGACGCCCGAATGGCAGGGGGAGAATGCGGTCTTTCTCGGAAATGGGCTGTATTACGGGCATGGCGTCGGAATCCATGATGCAGAAGGGATCATTCGCCACTTGAATGACAGGCGCAGGCCGGGTGCACTGAGGACCGCCCACCTGCTCAACCAGGCGACGAGGCCGGGCTTTGGCTACTTGGCCCAGTTCGAAGATCCGTCCGCCCATGCGCGTCTGATCGGCGGAGCGGGGCCGGCGTATGAGGAGTTGATCCGCGCCGAGATCGGGCTCATGGCGTGGGAAGGTTAATAGAAAAAAACAGGCCGGGAGAGAGGCGAGTCTCCCGGCCTGTTTTTGCTGGGCGAAGCGTTTTGCCTGTCGGCGATCTACATCCCTCTATCCCTGAGCCTCTCTCTGCCAGCGGTTGATGGCAAAGGGGGAGAGATTGTGCACAGACGCGCCGTGCAGCAGCAGCTGGCTGGCCGCTTCTCCGACCGCGCTGGCAAATTTAAAGCCATGTCCGGAGAAACCGGCGGCGATGACGATATGGCGGTATGCCGGATGCTGGTCGATGATGAAATCCTCATCCGGCGTAAAGGTGTACAAGCATACCCGTCCTTGGCGAAGCGGACCTGCGGCACGCGGCATGAAGCGCTCTAAAAATGAGCGGGTGTCCGCCTCATCCGCCGGGTCTGTGCCAAAGGTGCGGTCCAGCTCGTCCGGATGCACGGGCAGTCCGCCGTCGTGACGCCCGATTTTTACCCCGGCCCAGGCAATGCTGGGGAAACCGTAATAGGCGGCGTCAGGCAGTTGGAAAATGAAGGCGGGAAAACGCCCCTCCCGGTAAAGCTCCTCGTCGGCATCGTACCAGGAGACCGTCTTGCGCGTAGGCGTGAGCGGCAGGGACAGGCCGAGGGGAGAGAGCAGATCCGGGTTCCATGCGCCTGCACTGACCAACAGCTTGTCGCAGCTGTAGGCTCCCTGCCCGGTTACGACGACGGCTCCGTCCGGCCGCGCCTGAATCTCTTTCACCCGTTCGTATGTGAGCAGCTCCGCGCCGTGCCGGAGGGCTAGCCGGCGATAGGCGCGGATGCATTCCTCGCTGTACAGCACGCCTGAAGTCGGCTCGAAGCAGCCGATAAAATCATCCGGGACCTGGATCCCCGGCCAGCGTCTGCTCAACTCATCGGCAGCAAGCACCTCCATCGGCAGCGAGAAGCGCTCGGCACTCTGGCGAACCTGCTGGATGAAAGGGATAGGCGCCGGGCCAGCATTCAGCACGCCTGTCTGCACGAACAGGGTTTGGCCGCTCTCTTCCTCCAGCTCTCTCCACAATTCCTTGGCCCGGATCGTCAGCGGGACATACCGCTCGCCCTCGCCATAGGCGTGTCTGATAATGCGCGTGTCGCCGTGGTGGCTGCCCAGCTGATGGGGCGGATCGGAAGCGTCGATCAGCAAGGTGGCGATTCCTTGTTTGGCCAAATAGTAGCCGGCCGCCATGCCCATGGAGCCCGCGCCGACGATGATCGCATCGTAATGTTTCACAGTCATTTTCTCCCCTCTCCTCTCTTGGGTGGAAACAGCGATCCTCTTCTTCGGATTGTCTTTGCATATGAGTCTATGGCTATTATCGTACAGACACAGGGAGAGGTCGAGATGACTTTTTTGGCGGAAGGAGAGCGCAGCGTTTAACCGGAGAAAAAAGCGGGAACAGGTTAGGAGAAAGATAGAAAAGTGGGTGGTCATTATGAAAATTTCAATCGGAAAAAAATTGTTGGGTGCCTTTTCCGTCTTACTGATCATCATGGTGCTATCCGGAGCGATGGCAGTGTTAAAAATGTACCAGCTGAATGAGAAGGTCTCCGAATTTACCAGCAGCTGGCTCCCCGGACTGGAAGCCATCATGCAGATAAACACCGAATTGCAAACCATCTACGCCTACGATCAAAGCCTCTATTCGACCGTAGATAAAGCTGAAAAAGAGGGAATAATCAAACAGATCGATGAGCACTTTGCCATGATCGATCAAAAAATAGCAATCTACGAGACTACCATTCAAAGCGAGGAAGAACGGCAAATCTTCCTGAAGCTGAAACGGACGCTGGCCGAATACAAGACGTTTAACACCCTGGCTGTCGAATCTGGGAGAAGAGTGGATGTCTCCACCCCGGCGACACCGGAGATCCTGCTCCAGTTGGAAGAGCTGAAGAAACAGTCGGATGTGCTGTTTGCTGAACGCAAGGAGTACGTCGACCAACTGATCCGGCTCAACAGCGAGGGCAGCCAAGAAGCGACGAGGGTGAGCAACCAGATCTATCAGGAAGGCATCCGCGACAACTTGATCCTCCTGGCGATCTCGCTTGCCGGCGGCATCGCGCTGGCAGTCCTGCTGACCCGAAACATCCGGACGCCGCTGAACAAATTGGTGGAAAATGTGAAAGAGGTAGCCGCCGGAAATCTGCGCGTAGAGCCGCTGCGAATCAAAAACCGCGATGAGCTGGCTGTCCTGACCGACTCTTTCAATGAAATGACCGGCAATCTGCAGATGTTGATACGCCAGGTGAGCACGACATCCGAGCAGGTGGCTTCGTCCGCTGAGGAGCTGACGGCGAGTGCCGACCAGACGAGCAAGGCGACGGAGCAGATTGCGGTCATCGTGCAGGAAGTGGCAGCCGGAACCGATCGCCAGGTCAAAAGCGTGGGTGACGGGGCGACGGCTGTCCGCGAGATGACCTCCAGCATCCAGCACATCGCCGTCAATGCGCAAAGCGCCTCCCAGACCGCCGTGCAGGTAGCCGACATCGCAGGTGAAGGCAATCAGGCCATCCAGGCGGCCGTCCGCCAGATGAATGCGATTCACGAATCGATCCGTGAACTGGCCGGCTCGGTGGAAGGTCTGGGCGCGCACTCGCAGGCGATCGGCCAAATTATCGAAGTGATCACCGGCATCGCCGAGCAGACCAATCTGCTTGCGCTCAATGCGGCGATTGAAGCGGCGCGCGCAGGCGAGCACGGACGGGGCTTTGCCGTCGTGGCGGATGAAGTGCGCAAGCTGGCCGAACAGTCATCAAAGTCCGCTTCCCAGATCGCCCAGCTGATCAAGACGATCCAGGAAGAGACGACGCGGGCTGTCGCGTCGATGGAGGCCGGCAATCGCGAAGTGCAGTCCGGCATCCAGGTGGTTCATCAGGCAGGGGATACCTTTGACCGAATCCAGATGTCGATCCGGAATGTAACCGAACAGATTCAAGATGTCTCCGCCTCCGCTCAGCAAGTGTCGGCCCATACCGACCAGGTCCTGGATGTCATGAATCTGATCTCCGAGGTATCCGGCACAGCGGCCGAAGGGACGCAAAGTGTTTCGGCCGCCACAGAGGAACAGCTGGCCTCCATGGAGGAGATCGCTTCTTCGGCTACGGCTCTGTCCAAGATGGCGGAGGAACTGCAGGTGACCGTCGCCAGGTTCAAGGTGTAGCACCTTCTCGGCACGCATGTGAAAACGTATACGATAAGACTGTGGGGCTGCTTTGCTCCGCAGTCTTTTTGCATGGGCGGGCACTTTCCTCTTTTTTTCAGAAAAACTTGTCAGGAAGGGGGAGAGCGGCATATAATAAGTGTGAGTGATAATGAAAATCATTGACGATGATTGGGCGCACGAAGGAAGGATGAGTGAGGATGGGTTCCGATTGGAATGCAGCGGTTCTGGAGCAGAAATATCGCATCTTGTTTGCAGATCGGACAGAGGCTCCGCTTGTGTTCCCGGCTGAAAATCTGCTGCGCAAAGAGACGAGCATGATCTTTCTGCGTCAGGTCGGCGAAGATATCGGCTCTCCTACCAGCATCGTGACCGCGTCCCTCTTTTTCAAGCGGTTCCTGGCGCTCGTCTGCGGTGCCCTGCACGCCATGTCCTGGGACTCCGTGGGGATCGATATCGCTCTCCCCAATGTCGTCCTGACGGCGGACAAGAGCTGGACGCTGCCCCGGTTTGTTCTCAGGGATGCGGGTGTGAGCAGGCCCCAGGAAGGGGAGCGTGCCCTGTGGAGAGAGCAGTACGTCCGGCAGATTTTTCAGGAAACCGTCAGTCCGCTCATCGCCGCTCTTTCGGCCGCAACCAAAGTTCGTGAGCAGATTCTCTGGTCGCATACGGCCTATCTGCTGCATTTTTACTACACCCGATGGCAGGAGGCGGCCCCGACCCTTCATTTGAAACGGCAGATGGCCGACGATTTCTTCTTTTTGACCAAAGTGGCCGACTCTTCCTTATTGGGAGGGGGAAAAGGCAGGCCGTTTGATACCAGCTATGCAGAAGTCCCTCACCCGTCCGGAAGCGGAGAGACGATCCACATCCGGCGCCAATGCTGTTATCAGTATCAGGTAAAGGGAGGGCGGTGCTGCTATACATGCCCGCTTCTGAGCGATTCCGAGCGTGCGGAAAGCATACGCATGCACGGTAGCTAATATACATAGTGCTGTCCGGGGACGGCGCTATTTTTTTTCCAAAGGCCTCCGTTTTTCTGCGCATGTTTTTTTTCATCCGTGTTATGATGTGGGATATCTGAGTTTCGCCCGGGAGGAATCATCGTGGAACAACTTATCGTGGGCAGCTTACTATCGGCATTGGCTACGGGAGTGGGTGCGCTTCCGATTCTCTTCTTCAAGCAGGTCACGCACAGGTGGCGCGACATTCTGCTCGCCTTTACGGCCGGGATCATGGTGGCCGCCTGCACCTTCAGCCTGATTCCGCAAGCGATGAAAAGCGACAGCCTGCTCGCCGTCTGTCTCGGTGTGCTGACTGGCACGGTGATGTTGACGCTGCTGGAGAGTATCATCCCGCATATCGATCTGGAGCACAGCCGCGCCAATATCTCGATGGATACCCAGTCGATGCTGATCCTCTCCGCGATTACCCTGCACAATATACCGGAGGGGCTTTCCGTTGGCGTCAGCTATTCGTCCGAGCATAGCGGGCTGGGCGGCTTGATCGCCTTTGCCATCGGCTTGCAAAACGCGCCCGAGGGTTTTCTCGTCGCCCTCTTCCTGATTAACCAGCGGGTCAGCCGCTTCAAGGCCTTCTTGCTCGCGACGCTGACCGGCTCTGTGGAGATCGTCGCTTCGCTGACGGGCTACTACCTGACCTCTTTTGTCGAGGGTCTGGTTCCCTACGGCCTGTCTTTCGCCGCAGGGGCGATGCTGTTTATCGTGTACAAGGAGCTGATTCCGGAGAGCCACGGGGACGGCCACGAACGCTCCGCCACCTTTTCCTTTATCATCGGTTTGCTCGCCATGATCTGTCTGATTACCTGGTTCGGCTGAGGTTTTCGCAAAAGTGTCCCGATTTTCCTCAACTTTCCCTCACAACCAAACGCAGAATTACCGAAACCATATATAGAGATATTTTTTGAACATGGTGGTTAGGGAGTGTCACAATGGAAAAATCGACCTTGATCGGGATTGTTTTAGGAATTCTAGCCGTAGTAGTCGGGATGGTGCTGAAGCATGCCAGCCTGACAGCCTTGCTTAACCCCGCAGCCTTCATGATCATTATCGTTGGTACGGTGGCCGCTCTTTTCAACGCCTTTCCGATGGGCGAAATCAAACGGATCCCGGCACTTTTCAAGATTTTGTTTACGGAACAAAAACTGCCGTCCAAAAGAGAACTGATCGACCAGTTTATGAACTGGGCGTCGATTGCGCGCCGCGAAGGTCTTTTGGCGCTGGAGAATACATCCGATGAGATTGAAGACCCGTTCCTGAGAAATGGCATGAAGATGATTATCGACGGCGGCGAGCCGGAGTTTGTCCGGGACGTGCTGAACGAGGAAATCTACGCGATCGAAGAGCGTCACCAGGCGGGAGCGCTCATCTTCAGCCAGGCGGGCAGCTACGCTCCGACGCTCGGGGTGCTCGGCGCGGTAGTCGGCTTGATCGCAGCGCTGGGGAACCTGAGCGACATTGACGCGTTGGGACTCTCCATCGCGGCCGCATTCGTGGCGACCCTGCTCGGTATCTTCACCGGGTACGTCCTGTGGCATCCATTTGCCACCAAGCTGAAGCGGAAGTCCAAGCTGGAAATTGAAATCAAAAAAATCATGGTAGAAGGCTTGCTTTCGATCCAGGCGGGCGTATCGCCGGCAGCGATCGAGCAAAAGCTCCTCGTCTATATCCCTTCGCAGGAACGCGCCGCGGCGAAGGAGGAGAAGAAGGAGGAGGAGGCCGCTGTAAATGGCTAAACGCTCAAAACGTCATGGCAATCACGAAGAGCATATGGATGAATCCTGGCTGATCCCTTACGCGGACCTGCTCACGCTTTTGCTCGCGCTCTTTATTGTGCTGTTTGCCTCGAGCAAGATGGACGCCAAGAAGTTCGACCAGATGGTTCGTTCTTTTGACGTGGCGTTAAACGGAGGGATCGGGGTGTTTAACCAGCCGAGTCCGGTGCCGCTGGACCCCTCCCTGCCGCAGCAGACGCTCCATATGGGCAAAGAAGACGATGATCGGGAATTGACAGAAGAGGAAAAGAAGCTGGAAGAGGCGTTCCGCAAAGAGACGGAAGATCTGAAGAAGCTGCAGGGACGGCTGGAAGAGTATATTGAGGCCAATAATCTGCAGGACAAGCTGCAGACACAGCTGACCGACGAGGGATTGCTGATCACCATCCTGGACAATGCCTTGTTCGACTCCGGCAGGGCGGACCTGAAGCCGGAAGCGCGCAAGCTGGCTGCGGAGATGGCCGCGATGCTGGTGCCCCATCCGAAAAAGGTAACGGTCACCGGCCATACGGACAATGTTCCGATCAACCGGCCCGACTTCCCGTCCAACTGGGATCTGAGCGTAAAGCGCTCGGTCAACTTCCTGAAAGTCCTGCTGGAGAACTCCCAATTGGACCCGGCCAAATTCAGCGCAACCGGGGTAGGCGAGTACCATCCGGTCGCATCTAACGCGACGCCGGAAGGCCGAGCCAAAAACCGCCGGGTGGAAGTCGCGATTCTGCGCGATCTGACAACCCCGCCCAAGGGTGTTTCGGCGGAGACGAAGCCGTAAAAAAAGAGCCGGATTGGTTCGCGGCATACAATCAAAAAAAAACAAGACAGTGCGAGTCTTCGCACTGTCTTTTCTCATTTTGCGGGGGAGACGCTAGTGCAGCTTTTCCTTGATCTCCTCCAACAAGCCCCGGCATCCCGCCTCTACCAGCTCGTACACATAGGCAAAGCGCCCGGTATAGTAGGGATCTTCGACGTTGCGCTCGGGGAGCTGCGGGGCGAAATCCATCAAGCGGTAGACAGGAACGCCGCGCGGCGCCTGCTGTTGCAGAGCCTGCAGGTTTTCCTCATCCATGCAGACGATGTAATCGTAAGCGGAGAAGTCGTCCGGCGTGATTTGCCGGGCGCGCAGGGTGTCATGCGAGATCCCCTTTTCCGTCAGCACGCGGCGCGTCCCGCTGTGCGGCGGTTCTCCGGCATGCCAGCCGCCAATACCGGCCGAATCGACGGAAATCCTGCCGCTCAGTCCCTCCGCCTCCACCAAATGCCGAAAGACCGCCTCCGCCATCGGGGAGCGGCAGATGTTGCCCAGGCAAACGAAGAGGACATTGGTCATGCTGATTCCTCCTTCCTGATCAGAAACTTCTGTATGATAGAATAGCATAAAGAGAGAGAAAAAGAGAGGGACGGGAAGTTTTGTGAGGTCTTACGTATACCGCATCCGTTTCATCCTGTCGGTCATCGCGGTCACCGTGCTCCCGATCATCGTCACCGGCATCGTGCTGCTGAAAGCGGCCGAGCAGGCACTGTTGGAGGAAAAGGAAAAAAAGCTGGTCGCCATCACCAGACAGATGGACCTGGCCCTGTTGAAAGATTTTGACACCATTCTTCGCGAACAGGGACTGCAAAACGCTCCGCGTCTGCAGAAAATCGAAGGGCTGAACGGGAGCCTGGAGCAGTTGACCGATCAGATCGCCCAAGCGCATCCGGGAATCGGGGTGGGGTACTACTCCAAAGAGCTGGATGCGATTCTGACCTATGGACCCAGCCGGGAGATGGCCCAGCATGTGGGCACGCCGATCGCGCCCAACCATCCGGGCAGGCAGGTGATGAGCCAGGCGAAGTCCGATGTCGTGATCGGTCCGCAGGTGCGGGGAGACATCATGAATGCGATGTCTCCGATCGAGAGAAACGGCGAGGTCATCGGCTACGCCTGGGCCAATGAGCTGATGGAGAGCATCGACATCCAACTGGCCGGGATGCGGCAGGGCATCTACTCCATCGTCGGGATCGGCTGCGTGGTGGCCGCCGTAGCCAGCGGCCTGATGGTTCACCGGCTGGAGATCATCCTGATCGAAATCAAAGAGGGGCTGCGGCGCATCAGTCTGGACCTGTCTGCCCGGATGAAGCCGAGAGAGGGCGAGCCGGGCGAAATCGTCGAGGCGATCAACAAGATGGCCAGCGATTTGCAAGCCAGCCGGAGCCATACGGAGACGATCATTCACAGCATGGAGAGCGGCGTGATCGCGCTGGATCACAGCGGCTGCATCACCGCCTGGAACGAAGCAGCGAGCCGCATCACCGGCATCGGGCTGGAGCAGGCCATGGGCCGCGATTATCGGGAGTTGTTCAAAGGCGAAGCCGCTCTTTTGAAAGCGCTCTCGGACGCGCTGACGATGGGAAAAACGACGAAAGACGAGGAGTGGAGTCCGCATTCCCCCAAGGGGCCCAGGCTCTATGTCAAAATCGGCACGTTTATCTGGCGCAGTCCAATGAACGAGGTGCTGGGCGCCATTATCGTAATGGACGACCGCACGGAATGGAAGCGGATGGAGAACAGTTTGGCCCAGGCCAAGCGGCTGGCCGTCATCGGGGAGCTGGCTGCCAGCATCGCCCATGAGGTGCGCAATCCGCTCACTTCCATCAAGGCCTTTGCGCAAATTATCGAGGAGGATTTGCCTGCGGACCATGACAGCCGGGAGTATACTGGCATTATCGTGGGAGAGGTGGAGCGGCTGAACCGGTTTGCCGACGAACTGCTCCTCTTTTCCAGTCCGAACGAAGAGAAGCATGTTTCCGCCCAGATCGGCGAGGTGCTCGATCAGACCCTGCTGTTGGTCGAACGGACGGCTGTCCGCCAAGGAGTCCGGCTGGAAAAGGTGTACCGGGATCATCTCGCGTACGTGCTCGCCTCGCCGAAGCTGCTCAAGCAAGTCTTCCTCAACATCCTGATCAATGCCCTGCAGGCGATGCAGGAGGGAGGCAAGCTGCTCGTCGAAACGAGCGTGGAAGATTCATGTGTCTACATATCCATTACCAATGAAGGGTCCTCCATCGCGGAGGAGCATTTGCTGGCGGTGTTTGAGCCGTTTTTTACCACCAAGCAATCAGGAACCGGACTGGGACTGGCCATCTCGCAGCGCATCGTCCAAGCCTACGGCGGGTACATCACGGCCCGCAACGTAGAGATGGGGGTTCAGTTTACGGTCGTCTTGCCTGCACAGAAGGAGGAAGGAAGAGCATGAAACAGAGAGTGCTGCTGGTCGACGATGAGCTCAATGTCCGGAAAGCACTGACGACAGCGCTGCGCAAGGTAGGATATGAAACAAGGGAAGCGTCCGGCGGGAGCGAAGCGTTGGCGCTTCTGGCAGAATTTCAGCCCGAAGTGATGCTGCTTGACCTCCGTATGCCGGAGCTGGACGGCATGGAGACGCTGCGGCGGCTGCGGGAGATGAATTTGCGGGAAGAGGAGAGGCCCAGCGTCGTGATGATGACGGCCTATGGCTCAGCCAAAGACGTGATGGAGGCGATCAAGCTGGGCGCCTTTGATTACGTGCAAAAGCCGTTTGACCTGGCCCGGGTCAAAGAAGTGGTGGCCCAGGCTTTGAGGCAGCGCGAGAGCGACCGGGCCAATCGCATGCTCCGGGAGCAAGCGGCGGAAGAGACATGGGAGAGTCCGGGTCTCGTGGGACTGAGCCCAGCCATGCAGGAAGTGTACAAGATGGTCGGGCGGGTTAGCATGACCAAGGCCACAGTGCTGATCCAGGGAGAGAGCGGCACGGGCAAGGAGCTGATCGCCAAAGCGATTCACAACAACAGCCCCCGAGCGGCTTCTCCGATGATCACCGTAAACTGCGGGGCCATCCCGGAAAATTTGCTGGAGAGCGAGCTGTTCGGCTACGAGCGGGGGGCTTTCACCGGGGCAGCCGGACGAAAGCCGGGGCTGGTGGAGCTGGCGGACGGCGGGACGCTGTTCCTCGATGAAATCGGCGAGCTCCCGCCCAGCCTGCAGGTCAAGCTGCTCCGCGTCTTGCAGGAGCGCACCTTTGTCCGGGTGGGCGGCGTCGAATCGATCTCGGTGGATGTGCGCATCATCGCGGCGACCAACCGCGATTTGCAGGAGCGCATCCGCCAGGGGCTGTTTCGCGAGGATCTGTACTATCGGCTGAACGTCGTGCCGATCTACATGCCGCCGCTCAGAGAGAGAAGAGAAGATATTCCGCTCTTGGCTGCGCATTTTGTAGCCAAATTCGGACGGGAACTGGGCAAGGAGCCCTGTCATCTGTCTCCGGCGGCGATGGAGGTGTTGCGCTCGTACCACTGGCCGGGCAATGTCCGGCAATTGGAGAACACTATCGAGCGCGCGCTGGTGATCGCCGGCGGCTCGGCGATCCTGCCCGAGCATGTAGAGGCCTATCTCCAGGAGTCGGAGCAGACGGAGGCATCCGGCATCGGCCAGCTGCTGCAGTGGGAGGACCGGACGATGCGCGAGCTCGTTCAGGAGGTAGAGCGGGAAGCGATAGCCAGAGCGCTGCAGAAGGAGAAAGGGAACCGGCTGCAGACGGCCAAGCGGCTAGGCATCTCTCGTCGTGCGCTGCTCTACAAGCTGGAGATGTACGGACTGGCAGGCGACGATGCACAAAACGGTGTCGAAGTGCGCAAAAAGTAGTCACCGAGGCAGCAGCGGGCGTATGAAAGCGCATACAAGAGAGGGGTTCCTGAATCCGGCAATCATTGGCATGTCTTTTGCATTCTCTGAATAAACGGAAGTCATCTTATTTTCGTGAAAGGGGAATGCCTTGTGTTTCAAGCCTTAACCAACGCGTCTGTTCGGTTGGTGCAGCGTTATTTGCCTGACGCCTTTTTATTTGCCGTCATTCTTACCTTTATCGTGTTTGTGGCCGGTATGGTCGTGAACGGAAAAACCCCGCTGGAAATGGTCAATTTCTGGGGGAATGGATTCTGGGGACTGCTCAGCTTCACCATGCAGATGGTGCTGATCCTGGTCACCGGTCATACCCTGGCGGCGACGGAGGTCTGCAAAAAGGGACTGAGAGCTGTCGCTTCGATCGCCCACACGCCTGGACGGGCCATCGTCCTGACTACATTGGTCTCCTGTGTAGCCAACTGGATTAACTGGGGATTTGGACTGGTTATCAGCGCCCTGCTCGCCCGTGAAATTGCCAGACGGGTGGAAAAAGTGGACTATCGCCTGCTGGTTGCCAGCGCGTACGGCGGTTTTGTCGTCTGGCACGGCGGTCTGGCAGGATCGGTTCCGCTCACCATCGCTACCGAAAAACACAGCCTGCAGGACGTCATTGGGATCATTCCGACATCGGAAACCATGTTTTCGCCGATGAACCTGACGATCATCGTCGCCATCATGGTGATCTTGCCGCTGGTGAACCGCATGATGCTGCCGGCTGAGAAAGATCGAATCGTGTATCACGCTGCGGATTACGATCACGAGGAAACAGCGGCAGCAGCGGCTCCAACCGGAGACCCGGACAGTCCGGCTGTGAAAATGGAAAACAGCCGCGTCATCTCTTACCTGATCTCTGCCATCGGTTTTGTCTATCTGATTGCTTATTTTGTGGACAAAGGCTTCAAGCTGAATCTCGACATCGTGAGCCTGGCGTTTTTGTTCCTGGGCATTTTCCTGCATGGTACGCCGCGTAAGTTCCTCGACGCGATGGGAGATGCAATCAAGACGACGACCGGAATCGTGGTGCAGTTTCCGTTCTACGCCGGCATCATCGGCATGATGACGGCATCGGGTCTGGCTGCCAGCATCTCGCAGTGGTTCATCAGCATTTCTACGCCGACCACATTTCCGCTGTTTACGTTCTGGAGCGCGGGACTTCTGAATATCTTCATCCCGTCCGGCGGCGGACAGTGGGCTGTCCAAGGGCCGATCATGCTGCCGGTCGCAACAGAGCTGGGCGTCTCCCATGCCAAGGTGGCTATGGCGATTGCCTGGGGAGATGCGTGGACTAACCTGATTCAGCCGTTCTGGGCGCTGCCTGTGCTGGCACTGGCAGGTCTCGGCGCACGCGATATCATGGGCTACTGTCTGATGATGCTGCTTGTCACGGGAGCCATTATCAGCCTCGGATTCCTGGTGTTTTAATGTTTTAAGGAAAGCTTCTCAAACCTCTGCCGCTCGTTTTGCGGCGGAGGTTTTTTTGCTCACTCGGCAGCGAGAGCTTCGCAAAAATGGCAAGGCTCCAATTTTTTTATTGGATGAAAATGGATGGTCTGTTCATATAGATAGAAAGAAGATGTGCGCTACGGATCAGGACCAGCTCCAGCTTCGCGGAGAAGAGTGGGTCACCGCCCGGGACAACGTCCTGTTCGAACTGGGCCTCGCCATTGGCAAACTGGGACCGAACCGGGCATTTTTTGTCAAGCCGCGCGTTGGTGCAGATCGGGTACGCGCGGGATGTGGACGGCGATCACCGTTTTCGGCTGGATCACAATGACCTCTACCCGCCTAACCAGAGCTGGATGGTCGCCGCCTTTTTATCCAATCAAGCGGTGATAGGCTGCAAAGGGCAACAGGGCGTGTTTGGCGAATATGAATATATCATCGCCATTCCCATCGCCAAGACATATGTGGCCTCGTTTCATATCGTCACGCGGCTGCAGATTGCGGAGGGCGACTACGATCCGCTCCTGGAGCAGTTTACCGTGACGAACAAGGCGCTTCTCGATACCTGAAACGTTTTTCTGGAGAGGGGGGTGGAGATGTATGCTGGCCAACAACCATCCACGCAAAAGAGGTAAGACGGTACGGCTCACGCTCATGAATTCCCACTTGCTGGGCACGGAGCATTCGCCGCTGACCGCGAAGCGGCAAAATACAATTTGTAAAGACCGGCACCGATACGGCTGTGCAACTGGTCATGATGGGAGCGATTTACACGGCACTCTCGATCATCTGGTTCATCGTCTATGTATTTTTTATCAACTACTTGCGTGTCTGGCTCATGTCTCCAAAAGTGCAGGGTATGATGGACAAGGCAACGGGACTTGTGCTGATTGGCTTCGGCTTAAAATTGGCCATGGAAAAGCAAAGCTGAACAAAAAAGCCGACACCTCACCGGGTATCGGCTTTTTCACTTTTTGCCTCTATGTTACACTGCGCTCAATTGCGCTTCTGCCGGCTCGGCCGGTTGGCGGTTCAGCTTTTTGATCGTGATCCGCGTGACGCGGTGGTTATCCATCGCGGCGATGGTGAACAGATGGTCCTCGATCTCCACCGAAGCGCCTACGGCGATCTCCTCTTCCAGCTGACTGTACAGCCAGCCCCCCACCGTATCCACCTCGTCGGAAACCAGTTCAAACGGCAAGTGGTCATTCAGCTCGGTCAGCAGCATTTTCCCGGCCACCGACAAACCGTTCTCCAGCTTCTCCAGCTCAGGCCGCTCATGGGTGTCGAACTCATCCTGAATGTCTCCGACGATCTCTTCCAGGATGTCTTCCATCGTCAAGAGTCCCGCCGTACCGCCGTACTCGTCGATGACGATCGCGATTTGCGAGCGCTTTTTCTGCATCAGCCGCAGCACGTGGCTGATCTCCATCGATTCCGGCACAGTCAGGAGCGGACGGAGGATCTCCTCCAGCTTGGTGTTTTGCTTGTCCAGGGCCGACAGGTAAAAGTCGGTCGCGTGGACGAAGCCGATCAGATTGTCCTTGTCGCCTGTGGCCACGGGAAAACGAGTGTGGCGCTGCGAGCTGACAATCGCCAGATTTTCCTCAAAGCTGTTGGTTGTATATAAACAAATCATGTCGATGCGGGGGATCATAATCTCCCGGGCGACCGTTTCGGAAAAGTCAAAAACATGTTCCACGAGCGAAAGTTCAGTCTGGTCAATATGGCCGCTCTGGTGGCTCTGGTTGACGAGTAAGCGGATCTCTTCTTCCGTATGAGCCGCTTCATGCTCGGACACCGGCTCCAGGCCGAACCATTTGAGCATCCGGTTGGCGCTCCCGTTCAATACGTAGATCGCCGGATACAGCAATTTATAAAAGAACATCAATGGTGCCGCCACCCACAGGGATGTGGTTTCCGCTTTTTGAATGGCGAGCGATTTGGGCGCCAGCTCGCCCAGCACGATATGCAGGAAGGTGATGATCGTAAAGGCGATCCCGAAGGAAATCGTCGACAGCAGGTAATCAGGCAGGTGGAACGAACCCAGCAGCGGCTTCACGATCATCTCGGCGATGACCGGTTCCCCGACCCAACCGAGTCCAAGCGACGCCAGCGTAATCCCGACCTGGCAGGCAGACAGGTACGCGTCCAGTTTCTGCGTCACTTTCTGGGCGAAGGCGGCCCGTTTGTTCCCCTCATTGACCATCTGCGTCAGGCGTGTCTGCCGCACCTTTACGAGCGCGAATTCGGCTGCGACGAAAAAGCCATTCAATACAACGAGAAACAGCACAAAAAGCAGGTTAAGCACTATCGGAATACTGTCCAAGCAAAAAGTCATCCTCTCTCTGGATCAATTTGTATGATACTCCCATCATACCCTTTCTTTATTCGTTGCTCAAAGTCGATTTTGGTTCATTCCGACCTGCTGCGCCCCATTCCACCCGAAAAAACGGACATCTGGTATCCGGCTCACACGTTTTTGCCCGCTGGAGGGGCCACAGAGGGCAAAGCGCTTGAAAACCGAAAAAAAAAGCGCCCGGGAAACCGGACGCAGCACGGACATCTTGATGGGCTAGACAGTCTGGAGGAGGGTTTGCCCATACACGAAAAAGCCGGACAAGACCGGCCAGACCGAGATAGGCGGCCAGGACCTTCCACTTGGTTGAGGCCGCGGCGACGTAGTACGTGTTCATGCGGTGCAGATTCTCGTCGAGCTCCGCCAGGCGGTCGCGGGCTGTTTTCTCCGCTTCCGTCAGCAGACGGGACGGTGCCGGGCGGAAGGGATCGCCGTCGATGAAGACGACCGTCTCCCGCTCCCACTGGTGGAACAGCTCCCAAGTCCGTTCGGCGGTGAATTTATCCAGTCGCACGCGCTCCTTTTCGAGCCGCTTTTCGTCCTGCAAAAAGGGCAGCGCGTATCCCTCCGGAGCTTTGCGGGCTTTGGCGTGGAGCTGCTTTGCGTAGAGCTCCTCCCGCTTGCCCAAGGTACTCTCCAGTTGCGGCCAGCTGTGGACCTCCTGCAGGAAATCCGTCAGCTTCTCCCGTTCGTACTCCAGCACTTGCTTCTGATAGCCTTCGCGAGCGCGATTCCACCAGGTGATGAGACCGATAATGAAGATAAAGACCATAATCGGGCCGGGATTGGCAAAGAGCATGACGCCCAGTACAATCAGTCCGATCAACCAAATTTTGGTAGACAAAACAGAGACGATTCTCCCGCCGTCCAGCGGCGAGATCGGCAGCAGGTTGAACAGGTTGATCAAGGCTCCCAGATAGATGACCAGCGCCCAAAACGGATCGTGGGTCCACCAGTACAAGGGCAGGGCCGGGAGAAAGGAGAGCAAGCCCGCCAGCGGTCCGCCGTAGGCCAGATACGCCTCGGTGCGGGCATCTCGCGGATGGTCCTTCATCGCGATAAAAGCACCGGCAAACGGGATAAAGACGGCCGGTGAAGTGGCAATTCCTTTTTGTTTGGCGGCGATGACATGGCCCATCTCGTGGACAAAGATGAGGTAGACCAGGGCGATTGCGAATTTCCAGCCGTACAGCATGGCGTAAGCTCCCAGGCTGACGACCATGGACAGCAGGGTCGTGCCGAATTTGGAGAACTTCAGCAGGCTGACGAGCCATTTTGCATTAGTCAAGAGAAAAGCGCCGATGGCCAGCAAGGCTGACCTGGTTTTGTTCATGCTGTTTCCTCCTGTACGAAAATCAATTGCAGTCCTACTTTACTTACGGACGGCAGCGGGGAAAGTTTCCTCACTCTCCCAGGAGCCGCGGATTGGCAAAGGAAAAGCCGTATTCCCCGTACCGCTGATCAAAACGGAGTTCGCCTCCATCGAAGTACCAGAAGTCGCTCGGGCGGATGATGAAGCGCATCCCCTCTACTTCAAATACAGCGTCGCCCTCTTCCCGCTCATCCTTCTCAATCGCGTAGAAAAGTCCGCCTGTGCCCGGTCCGCCCGTCCGCACATACAGCCGGAGCGTGTCGCCGGGGCGAAAGTCCGCGTAGCGCTGGTAGGCCCGTGCGAAGGCCGGTTCGATTCGCAGTTGGATACTCATGACTGTCTCCTCTCGTACACTTCCTGATCTCTGTCTCTAGTGTACCACAAGATGTCCTTTCTCGAGGCCCGCTAGAGAAAGCGGCCGCTGCGTCTTTCGCGACTGCCCGCGTCTGCCCGCGTCTGCCCGCGTCTGCGGCCGCGAATCCCCGGAAAGCCCGTGGCCACGCTTTGGAACCGCGGCCGTGAATCTAATCTCTGGACAGCTCACAGCCGCACTCCTGCACCGCCCGACCACATGAAAAACGCCGCTTACGGGAAGCGGCGTCTGGAAATCGGTCTGCTTGGCATCTTCATTAGTCTCTGCCCTTGCTCACGTCGAGGGTCGGGTGCATAAACTGCCCTTTTGGCTGAATATCCTCCAGGAGCTCTTTGTTTTCGGTGCTGTTCCAGCCGATGTCATTGGTCGGGTGCACCCACTCATCCCCGGCCATCTCCGCTGGATCGGTGTCGGTATCCCATTGTTGCAGCGGGGAATTGGCGGAGCTGTAGTAACTGTCTCCAATGACTACGCCATGTTCGTTAATAAACGGCTTTTGAATCTCCCGGGACGAATTTTTATAGTCCGGAGCGCTGATCTGGTGAGGCAGCGTCCCGTCGATCGAGATATCTTTCAGCTCTTTTGACGTCTTCTCATCCATGAAGGCGACCTCCTTGTTGGAGTTACCGGTTTTCTTTTAGGCGCTCTTGTGGTTCACTATTGATGGAGCCGTCAGAACGAACAGCTTCTGACTGGGCTTTCGGCCCGCGAATCTCGGCCGTTTTCCCAAAATCTTTTGCTTTGTTTCGTACCATGGTCAGCCCTCCTCTTTTGTCACATGGACATAGTATGGCCCAATGAGGCCGATTCGATCATAGGTAACAGCGGAAAGGAGCAATCCCTCATGGCAAAAAAACAGCGGAGGCAAAAGCCGCAAGAGTCCCGGCAGGAGCAGGCGGGACTTGCGGAAAAGACAGGCCTCAACCTCAAGGAGATGCTCAGCGAGAATGCGCTGGGCAAACTGAAGCAGTTGGAGCAGACGATGAAAAAAGAGCAGGAACGCGCTCTGCAAGCCGCAGCCGAGCAGAAAAAGCGCGAACAGGAAGAGCGGGAACGAAACAAGAGCTTTGCCGAACTGCTCGAGGATTATGAGAAAAAGGGCGGAGGTAAATACAGCTGATGACAGAGGAGAAAAACCGGGAGAAAGGGCGGCCGGATACGTCGAAAAACGGCATGCTCAAGCGCCGGGAGCTGGACGTCAGGGACGAGGCGATCAAGGAGCGGGGAAAGGGGATCCTCTCCCGGCTGGGCAAGAAGAAAAATTGAGCAGGGATTTTTAGTGCCCTTTTCCCATATACCTAGAAGAAGGGGAAAGGGGGAATCACCGTGGGGACCATCCTGCTCTTTGTCAGCGTCATCTGTGTGGCGGTGGGTACCTGGCGGTTGCTTGGCATCTACAAGGAGGGGAGACCCGGGGGAAAACTGTTGTGGTGGGTGGTAGCCAGCTTCGGAATTACGCTCTTCTTTCTCCTGAAGCTCGTCACGGATACTCCCGCCTTGTCATGAACAGCCGTAAATCGCCCCCCGCTCATGGAGGCTGGATCGTTGCTCGGAGACAGGTTATGCTCGCAAGGGAAAAAGCAGCTGCTCAATCAAGCGATGTGATTGAACAGCTGCTTTTGCTTTTTGAGAAGACGCATTAGGTAGAACCGAAAGCAGGAAAAGTGGGCTTTCCTTGGCCGAACTCTTGCTTCTCTCCATCCGTAAGATGGTAGGAAGTACGCAAGAATTCTCAGGGAGGGAGCCATGAACCAGGCACTTCGATTCGACTACTCCCATGCGTGCGAATTCATTGCGCAGCACGACTGGGATCAGCTTGCTGCTGAAGTGTGCAGGGCACATACACAGCTTCACCTCGGGACGGGGCCGGGGAGTGAGTTTCGCGGATGGCTCGATTTGCCGATTCAGCTCTGTCAGCCCGAACGGGAGCGGATCAGGCAGGCAGCGGACAAGATCCGCGCTGATTCGGATGTGCTGATCGTGATCGGGATCGGAGGATCGTATCTGGGTGCGAAGGCTGCGCTGGAAATGCTCGGTCACCACTTCAACAACCGGCTCCCTGCCGGCAGGAGAAGCGGTCCCGAGATTTATTTTGTCGGAAACAACGTAAGCTCGGTGTACCTGGTTCATCTGCTGGAACTGCTGGAGGGGAAAAATGTCTCGCTGAACGTCGTCTCCAAGTCCGGGACGACCATGGAGCCGGCGATCGCATTTCGGCTGTTTCGGGACTGGATGGTGAAAAAGTACGGGCAAGAGCAGGCGCGCACGCGCATCTATGCGACAACGGACCGGAAAAAGGGGGCGCTCCGGCAGCTTGCCGACCGTGAAGGCTACGCCAGTTTTGTCATACCGGATGACGTTGGCGGCCGTTATTCCATTTTGACGCCGGTCGGTCTTTTGCCCATGGCGGCCGGCGGGATCGACATCGACGAGCTGCTGCAGGGAGCGGCCTGCGCCAGGGAGCGCTTCGCCTCGCCCGACCTGGACCAAAATCCGTGCTATCAGTACGCAGCGGTTCGAAATCTCTTCTATCGCCAGGGGAAGCTGATCGAGATCCTGGTCAGCTACGAGCCCCGGTTCCGCTTCTTTGGAGAGTGGTGGAAGCAGTTGTTTGCGGAGTCCGAAGGCAAGGGGGGCAAGGGACTCTTCCCCGTCGCTGCCGAATACTCGGCGGATCTTCACTCCATCGGCCAATATCTGCAAGACGGCCAGCGTCACCTCTTCGAAACCGTTCTGTCGGTCCAGAAATCGGAAGTGGATGTGACGATTGCCGATGATCCCGACAATCTGGACGGCCTGCAGTACCTCGCCGGGAAAGGCATGGAATACGTCCGCGCCCGTGTCCTGCGGGGAGCGATTTTGGCACATACCGATGGCGGCGTGCCCAATCTTCTAGTGGAAATTCCGCGGATGACAGCGTATCATTTTGGTGAGCTGATCTATTTTTTTGAAAAGGCTTGTGCGATCAGCGGCTACCTCTTGGGCGTCAACCCGTTTGACCAGCCTGGCGTGGAAGCGTACAAGACCAATATGTTCGCCCTGCTCGGGCGGCCTGGCTTTGAAAAACGAAAAGCGGAATTGGAAGCGAGAATCGATGGAAACGACAAAAACCTATCTGACCGTAGCGGAGACAGCTGAATACCTGGATTTGCCAATGCCGTTTCTTCTCGAAAAAATTCGCGAGGGACGGATTCGAGCCGTTCACAACGGAGAAGAGTATCTCATCAACAAGGATCAATTCCAGCATTTTCTGGAGCAGATGAAGAAGCTGCGCGCGTTCGAGGAAGCGGAAAAGCAGGAGCCGATCCCGGAGAGCTATGATGTGAAGGATGAAGACTAGGCGTGATCTCCTTCTTGTCATGCACCGGGAGGGAGGACTATACTGAAACATGAACAGAATAGAACGAAAAGTAACTGGGGGAGTCCATCACGCTGGGCTGAGAGGACGGAAGCTGCGACCGTCGACCCTTTGCACCTGATCCAGATCATGCTGGCGCAGGGAAGTGGCTGCACGCCGGAGCTGCGAGTCCCGGCGATGCGATGGGATGCTTGGTTGTGCCCACCTTTTCCTGCCGGAGAGGGTGGGCTTTTCTGTGGAGAGAAGGAGAGAGAACATGACCGACTTCGTACTGATCGGTGGAGGCATCATTGGACTCAGTCTGGCATATGAGCTGTCGAAGCGAGGCATGGCGGTAACCGTCGTGGAGCAAGGAGAATGGGGAGGACAGGCTTCCTCTGCTGCAGCAGGCATGCTGGCGCCGCTGAAGGAATTCTCTCAGCCGGGGCCGCTGCTTGATCTCGGGATGAAATCTCTGCAGTTGTATCCAGGCTGGGCTAAGGAACTGGAGGAGACGACCGGAATCGAGGTGCAGCTATGCCGCTCGGGCGTTATGACGGTGGCATTGACAGAAGACGAAGAGCGCTCCCTGCGGCAAAAATACGAGTGGCAAAAGGAAGCCGGGTACGATGTCCACTGGATGACCGGTAAAGAGCTGCGGGAGCTGGAGCCGCTGCTCACTGAAGGGGTGACGGCGGGGATCTATTCGCCGGGGGAGGGCCATATCAACAATCGGATGCTCCTCTCGGCTCTCGTCATGGCTTGCCGGCAGCAGGGGGTCCGCCTGCTTTCGGGCTGCGCCGTGGCCGGAATGGCCTCTGAAGGGAGCCGCGTCACCGGCGTGCATACGACACAGGGGATGATTCCCGCCGCCCATACGGTGATTACAGCCGGAGCCTGGGCGGGCATGATCGCAGATTGGCTGGGGGTATCTGTGCTGGTCAGGCCGGTGCGAGGACAGGTGGCCGCCGTCTCTTCCATCGGGGTTCCCCTGCAGACCGTCATTTTTGGATCAGGCGGCTATATCACGCCCAAGCGGGATGGCAAGATTGTCCTCGGCGCCACGGAAGACGAAGCAGGCTTTCAGCGGGAGGTAACCCTGCACGGATTGACGCATGTGCTGCAAGGGGTGATCCCCTATGTGCCCGTGCTGCAATCCGCCGCCTTTTTGCAAGCCTGGGCGGGACTGCGTCCAGCTGCGGCGGACGGTCTCCCGCTGCTCGGGCCTCTTCCAGGGTGGGAGGGGGTCTTTGTGGCAGGGGGCCATTTCCGCAACGGCATACTCCTGTCTCCTGTCACCGCCGTCAGCATGTCCGATTATTTGGTGGATGGACAAGACGGGCCGCTCGCTCCTTTTTCGCCAGCCCGTTTTTTAGCGGCGAGCGATAAGAGATGACCGGGAGGATGTGAAAATAGGCTGGTCCCCTCTCGAATTTAGACACCTCCCCATAGGCTGTCGTATATGGTAATAAGGAAACGTGAGAGGGGAGGAGTTCTTCCGATGGAAGAGTCACGCAAGGAACTGTTTCATGTTGATGAGGAAGCGATCAGCATGATCAAAGATATCCGCCATACCGTGCAAAATGTCTGTCAGGAGCACGCCCGGCAGAGAGTCAGGATTGAAGCAGTGGATGGCCAGGTGTACGAGGGAGAAATCGTCGACTGGGACGACCAGAATGTCTATGTCGAGATTGAAGAAGAAGTGGATGATTGGGAGGATGAGCTCGATCTGGCGCCCGTCGTCTACAATCCGTACGGCGCTGTCAGTCCATACGGCACAGCCACACCCAATATGCAGCCGCCTTATACAGCGGTAAGTCCGTTTGCGACAGGACCGAACGCCCGTCCTAATCCGGGAGTTAGTCCGTTTACGACGGTAAGTCCATTTGCGACAGGGCCCAACGCCCGTCCCTATCCGGGAGGCAGCCCGTTTACGGCGGTTTCTCCGGAAAGCACCGCGCCTCCCTATGGTTATCCGCAGCCCTACGCCTACTGTTTTCCGTGCCAGCCCCTGATTAGCCCGCTCGAGACAGACAGAAGGCCGCCCACTAGGGTAAGTCCGGCTGAAACGGAAAGTCCCGGCTACAGCCCTTATCCACCCTACTATGCGCCTTATCCCCCGATGCCGTACGTGCCCTATCCACCGGTTTCGCCCTATCCACCGGTTTCGCCCTATCCGCCGGTTTCGCCCTATCCGCCCGTTGCACCCTATCCGCAGGTATCGCCGTTCCCGCCCTACCCGCCTGTAAGACCGCTGCCGCCGGCACCGCCGCCGGTCGTTCATCCTTTCGGCTCGTCGTCGTCTTCTTCCGGGGTGATACCGTATCGCCGTCGCCGCCGCTGCCGGAAAAAAGTGATTCCTTTGGCGCTCTTTTCCCTATTGTCGATTGCGCTGATATAGATCCCCCATCCACCATACATGGGAACAGCCTCAGCCGAACAAGCGGTTTTGAGGCTTTCTTCATGTTTTCAGCTGACGGGGTTCGCCGCCGCCGTGAGTACAACTCACCGGTTTGTCGCACACTAACGACACAAATACCGGAAAGGAAGCGATTGGATGAAAACCATTCAGAGCAGCCTGGCAGGCACGAGGGGGACTTACGGCTATTTTCGCGAGGCACTTGAGCCCGACGGCTTTACCCTGGCCAATTGGGATTACGATCAAGGGTATCTGGATAAAAAGCTGGACGATCAGGGGATGGTGTATCTGCGCATCCCCGTTCAGGTACAGGAGGGAGAGCTGGACGCAGCCGACGCCTGGCTGGAGATGGGGACACCTTTTGTCCTGAAGCACGTCTACCAACGAGACGTGGAGGAAGACATCGGCTACTACTCGGCTGTCGCTTCGGCGGTGATGAACCAGTTTCAGGAGCCGGTGGACAAGGATGACGCGGTGGAGGACCACTGGGTCCGCAAGGCAGAGGCGATCGTCCGGGACCTGGAAATCAGGTTTGAATAGAAAAGGAAAAAGCCAACGGGCCGGATGCATTGCTGCGGTCCGTTTTATTTTGCTTGGGCCCGTTTTTTAGGGAGGGAGGAGCATTTTGTTGCGATTGTCCGCATGGCATGGAGCGAGCAGGTGAGGTAAAATGGTAGCAGATGGAAAGCAAGTCTCACGGATAGGGGGGATGGGGCATGGCCTGGTATCATCCGTTGATCAGCTGGTACTGGCGCCTCAGAAAGCCTCTGACGTTGGGAGTCCGCTTGATCGTGACGGATCGGCAGAAAGGCGTGCTGCTTGTTCGCCATACCTATGTAAAGGGCTGGTATCTGCCAGGCGGGGGCGTGGAAAAGGGGGAGTCCTTTCAGGATGCAGCCAGGCGGGAGCTGTGGGAGGAGTGCAGGGCCGAAGCCAGGTCCATGACGCTTTGCCATTTGTACTACAGCGAGAGAGAAGGAAAGCGGGACTATATTGCTCTTTTCCACGTAGATGACTTTCGCCAGGAGCAGCACGAGCCAAATGATCCAGAGGTGGCTGAGTACCGCTTTTTCCCCTGGGATGGGCTGCCCCGGGAGATGACCCCTGCTACCAGCCGGCGAATTGAGGAGTTTTGCCAGCGGCACTACCCGACCGATCGATGGTGAGGGGCTGGATACATGCATCGGGTTTGCTGCTGTGTTATAGTGAAACCGTGAAAACTCGCAAAAGTCATGATCGTCAGGGGCTTTTGTTTTACTTTTAGCGCAAAGAAGGCTTCGCCGGCAGAAAAGGCTTGGCGAAGCCCCATTTGCCAACGAAAAAAGTGAGGGTGGAGGCACCATGAGAATCGCTACCGTACTGCGCAATGATGACTTTACACGGGAGGTCTGCCGGCAATTGCGGGAGAAGCTTCTCCGGCCGGGGAGCCCGTTTCGTTTTGTGGAACACCCGGATGAGGAGCCGGATATGGTCCTGTCCATCGGAGGTGACGGGACGCTCCTGGAGGCGGTCCACCAATACGGTTTTGAGCCTGCGTATGTGGGCATACATACGGGACATCTGGGGTTCTATGCCGACTGGCATCCGGACGAGCTGGATTCGTTCGTCGAGGTGCTGATGGCGGAGAACAAGCCGTATCTGGCGGAATATCCGATCGTACAGTGCCAGATCCATACCAGAGACGGACAAACCTATGACAAATGGGCGTTGAATGAGTTGGTGATTCGAAATAACTCGCTCTCCACCCTGGTAGCCTGTGTCTATATCAACGGAGACGAGTTCGAGACGTTTCGCGGCGACGGCCTGATCGTCTCGTCCCCCTCCGGCAGCACGGCGTACAACAAAGCGGTCAACGGGGCATTGGTGCACCCGTCGATCGAGGCCATCCAGCTGTCCGAGATCGCCTCGATCAACAATCAGGCGTACCGGACGGTGAACAGTTCGCTCGTCCTGCCTTGCCACCACGAAGTCGAAATCATCGTGATGAATCCGGAGATTATGATCGGACTGGATCGGGAGCAGGCAGTCTGGCAGGATGTGCGGTCGATCACCTGCCGGGTGGGAAGCCGCAAAGTGAAGTTCGCCCGCTATAAAAAAATGACGTTTTGGAGCCGGGTGCGCAAATCGTTTATCACCGGGTAGCCGCCGCGGCATGTTCAGAGAGAAAAAGAGAAGTGAGGGATTGAGGATGAAGAGGATCGGGACAGTCGGCCAGATTTACCGCCATCCGGTCAAGGCGATGCGGGGCGAGCAGCTTCGGACGAGCCTGGTGGACGGATATGGCCTGTACGGCGACAGAAGCTACGCTTTTTTGGATGAATCGCGCAATGGCAAGTATTTGAGCGCCGATGTCGTCCCGGCTATGCTCCGGTACTCAGCCAGGCTGCTTGCTGGCGAGAGCGAAGAGGCCTACCCTGAGGTGCAAATTGCGGCCCCGTCAGGAGCGGAATACGGCTGGGAAGAGGAGCTTTTTGCGGATGTCGCCCGCACGGCCGGCCGTCCGATTACGCCGCTGCGGTCCACCCCCCGGGAGGGCGGCAAGAACTGGGAGGACCATATCCTGCTGGTAACGGATGCCTCGCTGCGCGAGCTGGCTCGCCTGATCGGATGGGAGAGCATCGATCCAAGACGCTTTCGGGGCAATCTGATCATTGCCTTAGATGATGACCGTCCATTCGCTGAAGACGAGTGGCTGGGCAGACAGCTCCAGATTAACGATGTCACGCTCCAGGTGAACAAGCACTGCGAGCGCTGCCATTACGTCAATATCGATCCCGAGACCGGGGAGATCCACCCTGTCGTATTGAAGACCTGTGTGAAGCGGCATGACAATCATTTTGGGGTGTATGCGTCCATCGTCAGCCGGGGCCGCGTCACGGAGGGAGATGCTGTCCTCCTGCTGGACTAGTCCGGCGAATAACAGAAAATCCCCCGCCTCTTCGCCGCAGCAGCGAAGAGACGGGGGATTTTTACATGCTAGGCGGAGAAAGTGCGGGGCTGCTGCCGGTCTTGACCGCTCCGCGCCCTTCGCTCGATGGCGAAGCCGGCGGCGCTCATGATGGCGAGGAACAAACCGCTGACAAAAAAGAGCTGTTCGACGGGCCATTTTCCCAGCCACACGGCGCCCATGCTGCTGGATCCCATGCTGAACAAGGTGAACATCAGCATATTCAAGGCGTATACCTTGCCGGTGTGGGAATCTGCTGCCTTCGTCTGGATGGCCGTGACCGTCGGGATGCCGATCAAAGGGCCGCCCACTCCGGCGATGCCCGCCGCCAGGAAAGCCAGCCAATGATGTGCCAGACCCAGAGTGAGCAGGAGGAAACCGGCCGCCTGTATGAGCCACCCGAACAAGATGACGAGCAGGTGGCGCTGGTAGGAAAACCGGGCCATAAACAGACTGCCCAGCAGGTTGCCGACGCCGTAGGAGCCGATCAGCACCGCGAGCATGCTGCCGTCCCCCTGCTGCATGCCGTTCGCCAGAAAGGGGAAGCCGACATTCCAGCATACCTGCCAGACGAGAAAGCCCATATTGCTGAATAACAGTACGATAAACAGCAGGCGGTTGGTGCGCAGCTCCCCGATGCCTGCGCCGATGTCCCGCACGTACTGTCTGAAATGAAGCGGGCCTGTGCCCATACTTTGACTGCTTCGCGGAATGTTGCCCAGCGTGTAGAGGAAACAGGCGGAGAGCAGGTAGGCGAAGGCATTGATAAAAAACAGATGGGAGAGCGGCATCCAAGAAGCGATTACGCCGATCGTCATGGGCGCCGCGATGCGAACCGTGCGAAACGTCGTGTCGAGAATCGCGTTGGAGCGGCTGAGCTGTTCGACGGGGACGATCGCCTTGAGAGCCACTGTCCGGGCAGGATGAAACAGACTGGAAAAGACCCCGATCATAAATTGGGCGGTGAGGAAGAAGGCGAAATGCTTTACGCTCATGGCCGCCATGATGCCCACCAGTACAGCGACGGCGATCCGCGCCAGGTCCGCTCCGACCATGAGCGAACGCGGATGATACCGATCCGCCAGCACGCCTCCGACCAGGTAAAACAACAAGCCGGCCGTCATCTCCGGAATGGCAAGCAGGCTGAGCACCGTGCCGGATTGCGTGGCTTGCAGGAGATACCACAGCAAAGCAAAGCTATAGCACTGATCGCCGATATTGGCAGTCAGCTGCGCCAGCCACAGCTTGACAAACGACCGATTCTTCCAAAGTGACGACGTCACCACGCTAATCTCTCCGTCCCGCTTTTATTTGTACGCTTGTGAAGATGCTGACGATTGCATCGAATAAAAAGATTTTGATTAGATCAGCATAGCAGGAGGTCTCCTGGATGTAAAGGTGCACGGGAAGCGGGAGCAAGCATGCCGGAATGAAAAAAGAAGCCTGACTCCCAGGCTTCTTTGCTTCCTCACATCGGGCGTATTTCTTTTTTCTCCTGGTTTCGATGGGCTTTGGAGTTGCCCTGATTATCTTCCGTATGCGTGTCGTCAGCGACCGTGCTGCTGGTCAGCCCGGTGACAGCCAGTCCTTTTTGATTCAGGTTTTTGGCGCTTTTCCAGTTGGACATTGCGGTTCACCCTTTCTTGTTGATCCTACCGTTACGTTTCCATTCGAAGCGGTTTGCTACCCATCCAGATTTTGTAGCAGCGGTCCTTTTTTGGGTTTTTGGCTGTCCAGAAAAGTGAAGTATACTGGTCCTATGAAGGGGAACGGAGGGAAGTTGGCGATGGACGGGATACGGGCGATCATCGTAGAGGGAAAGACGGATCGGGAACAACTGCAAAAGGTGTTGGCCGAACCTGTGCTGTTTGTCTGCACCTATGGAACCTACAGCGAGGAAAAGGCGCTCCAGCTGGCCGAGCGGCTGGCGGAAGCGGACGAAATCTATATTTTTACGGATGAGGACGAAAGCGGGAGAAAGCTGCGCGCTCAGCTCCAGGAGGAATTCCCGGAGGCATCCCATCTTCGTACGCAAAGCATATACGGACAGGTAGCCCATACACCGCTGGAGGTGCTGGCCGAGATTCTCGTTCGGGCCGACTTTCAGGTGCGCGGGGAAAAGTGAGAAAAGGGATGCACGGCGGGGATAACTTGCCGGGAGAACGGCAATAACAACAAGAGATGGACTTGTTGGAGGTGTCGTTCGTTTGCGCAACCTGATGGCCTTTCTCAATCGGATGAATGTGTTCGTCTGGCTCATCGGCATTTTTCTGGCCCATGCCCTGCTGTATCTGTTCCTGGGAACGGTCACGTGGCTGGCCACGTCCCTGCTGGCCACGGCCTTTTACGGAATCGTCCTGCTCATCGGCAAACTGGTAGCCAGCCGTTATGAAGACCGTGGCGAGATCAAGTGAGCAAAGCTGGCGAATGGGCCAGCTTTTTGACGTATAGGGGACCCGTACCGCTATCACCAGCCCAGATACTGCATGGCCAGGATGAGGCCTCCGAGAATCCATACATAGACGGCAAAGCCCTTCATCGAGCCGGTGCTGATGATTTTCAGCATCCAGCGGATCGCGACATAGCCGGCGATGGCGGCGAAGCCGGTACCGACGATGAGCGGGATCAGCTCATAAGATTCGGCAGGAGCCTTCGCCAGCTTTACCGTCTGCAGCGCGGAGGCGCCGAGGATGGCTGGCAGCGACAGGAGAAACGAGAAGCGGGCCGCGTCCGCCCGTTCGATTCCGCGCATCAGGGAACCGGCGATGGTGAGGCCTGAGCGGGAGATGGCGGGCAGAATCGCAGCGCCCTGCAGCGTCCCGATCAGCAGGGCGTCGGTGTAGGTAATCTGCGCGAATTTGCGATTCCCCCGGCGCATCGACTCCACTCCCCAGAGAATCGCCCCTGTCGCCAGGAACTCCCAGCCGATGGTGACACCTGTGCGGGAGATCTCCTCAAAATAATCTTCAAAGGCCAGGCCGATCACCGCTGTCGGAATCGTTCCGACCACGAGCAGGCGGGCCAGCTTGCCGGCAGGATTCCGCAGGACCTGGGTGATTTCTGTCCAAAAGACGAGGACGACCGCAATCAGCGTGCCGAAGTGAAGCATGGTATCAAACAGCAGACCGGCTTCTTGCATCCCGAACAGTTTGCGGAATAAGACCAGATGACCCGTGCTGGAAATCGGAAGGAATTCGGTGAGGCCTTGTACGATCCCGAGAAAAATATGTTCCAGTAAGACAATCATCGTCTTCGCTCCCATCTCACGCGTACTTGTACACCATATGTATGACGGAATGGGGCAGACTTGCCTGTTTTTCGCGAAATCTGCCGAACAGCTGCAAAAAGGAGTGGTCATGCGTGGAGGAGAATGGGTATAGTTAGGGTACATATGGAAGCGAGGAAAGCAGAATGAACCAACGAAACCAAAGAAATTCGAGACATCAGGGGAATCGGCCGGGCGCGCGCATCCAGCGCAAAGGACGCGTCCAGCGCGACCTGACGGGAAAGCTGATCCAAACCGGTGCCAAAAAGAGGCCGTATACGCCACCCGCAGGATTGCAGGCGGGGATGCAGCTCGCCATGACTGTGGAGCGGGAGATCGAGCCCGGCTACTTTCTGCGCGCTGGCGAGGATGAAGTGTTCCTGCATCGCCGGGAAGCAGAGCGGAGGCTGTCCCCAGGGGACGAGGTGGACGTTTTTCTTTATCACGACCATGAGAACCGGCTGGCAGCGACGATGGAGCAGCCCTACGTCGGCTTGAATGAATACGGCTGGCTGGAGGTCGTGGACAGCATGCCGCAGATGGGTGTTTTTCTGGACAATGGCATCGGAAAAGACCTGCTGCTCTTTGTCGATGACCTGCCTAAACTCAAATTCGAATGGCCCCGCATCGGAGACAGGCTGCTCGTCTCGCTGAAGCGGGACAAGCTGGGACGTTTGCTCGCAAAGCCCGTAACGGAAGAGGAGATCAACAAAATAGCGGTCCCTGCCCCGGATAGCGCGCATAATCAGTGGGTGGAGGGAACCGTCTATAAAGTCATTAAAGATGGCGCCTTTTTGTTCACTGACGATGAATATGTCATGTTTGTGCATCGGGAAGAGATGACCGAGCCGCTTCGTCTGGGTCAATCCGTTCGCTGCCGGGTCAGCTACGTTCGCGAAGACGGCCGGATCAACGGTTCGATGCGCGTCCGCAAAGAAGTGCAGTACGGGGAAGACGCCGACAAGCTGTTGGCCTACCTCACCCAACGGGGAGGGGCGATGCCGTATACGGACGATACGCAGCCGGATGTCATCCGTGAGAAGTTTGCCATGAGCAAGTCCGCGTTCAAACGTGCCCTGGGCAAATTGATGAAGGAACGAAGAGTGGAACAGGCTGACGGCTGGACAAGGCTGATGGGTGAAGTGCGAGAATAGGCAAACGGGTCCCAAAAAAGGGGCCCGTTTTTCACATAAGAGGGAGGTCCGTTTCAAAAGATAAGCTGAAGGGGTGGTAGCCGTCATGCTTGTCTTTCATTTAGCCGTGATCTTATTCGCCTCGAAAATAGCGGGTGATCTCAGCGTACGGCTGGGACAGCCCTCCGTTCTGGGAAAACTTTTGATTGGCATTGTGTTGGGTCCGGCCGTATTGGGGATCATCACCAATCAGAATATTTTGCATCAGCTCAGCCAAATCGGCGTGCTTCTCTTGATGTTCATCGCCGGTCTGGAGACGGATGTGGAGGAGCTGAGACAGACCGCAAAGCCCTCTACATACGTCGGAATCGCGGGGATTCTGGTGCCCCTGGGATTGGGCTATCTGACCGGTCTGCTAATGGAGCTCTCGACGCTGGAAGCCATTTTTCTCGGCCTCCTGCTGTCAGCGACGAGTGTCAGCATCTCGGTCCAGGCGCTCAAGGAGCTGGATCGGTTGAAGTCCAGAGAAGGCATGACCATCCTCGGCGCGGCGGTGATTGACGATGTGCTGGTCATTATCGCGCTGGCTTTTGTCATGAGTGCGGCTGGCGGAGAAGTAAATCTGGCGGCACTGGTAGGGAAAAAAGCCGCTTTTTTTGGACTCGCGATCCTGGCCGGGTGGAAGGCGGTTCCTTGGATCCTGAAGCGGTTTGCGCCGCTGCGGGTGAGCGAAGCCGTCATCTCGGCCGCCCTGCTGATCTGTTTTTTCTTCTCTGCCTTGGCGGAATACGCCGGGGTGGCCGCGATCATCGGTGCCTATATCGCGGGTGTGGCGATCAGTCTCACCGATTACAAGCACGAGGTGTTTGAAAAGGTGGAGACGATCGGCTATTCCGTGTTCGTGCCGGTCTTCTTTACGACGATCGGGGTCGCTGTCAATTTTACGGGCCTCTCCCGCTATCTGTGGGTCATCGTCCTGCTCAGCGTGTTGGCCATCCTGACCAAGCTGGTCGGTTCCGCCATCGGCGCCCGACTCTCCGGATTTGGCTGGAGGAGCTCTCTCGGGATCGGGGCCGCCATGGTATCGCGGGGAGAAGTCGCCTTGATTATCGCCGCCATCGGCCTGGAAAGAGGCTTGCTTGCAGAATCGCTCTTTCCCGTGATCGTTCTCGTCGTCTTGGTGACGACGGTAGTCACGCCGCCGATGATGAAGGCTTTTTTTAAGCAGTAAAAAAACGGGCTTCCTTGTGGGAAACCCGTTTTTTTGCTTAAGATGCAGCGACTGTTGTATCGCTTTTGCGACCTTTGTAGAAAGAGATGGCGAAAACGACTGCCAAAAGGCCAAGACCTGTAATATCTGTCACCAGACCCGGAATGACGGCCAGAATACCGCCAGCAGCAGCCAACAAGCGCTCGAGCGGATTCAGCTTGGACATCCAGAACCCGATGATGGCGGCGCCCACGCCAATCATACCCAGGATCGAAGTGATCATCACCCACAGCGACTCCATGAAGGTGGTGTCAATGAGCAGCAATTGCGGCGACACGACAAAGATATACGGAGCCATGAAGGCGGCGATTGCCAGCTTGGTGGATTGAACACCGGTCTGCATCGGTTTCGACTTGGCGATGCCGGCGGCAGCAAAGGCCGCAAGTGCGACAGGCGGCGTAATATCCGCGACAATTCCGAAGTAGAACGTAAACATGTGAGCAGCCAGATCCGGAACACCCATCTGGATCAGAGCAGGAGCTGCAATCGTCGATGTAATGATGTAGTTTGCCGTAGTCGGCGTGCCCATCCCCAAGATCAGCGAGGCGATCATGGTGAAGAACAGGGTCAGGATCAAGACACCGCCAGCCAGATCGATCAGGCCGTTGGCCAGTTTCAGACCGATACCGGTCAGGGTGACGGTCCCTACGATAATGCCCGCACAGGCGGTAGCGGCAACGACGCCCAATGCCGTTCTGGCACCGGAAGCGAAGGCTTCCATAATGTCGATGATGGACATCCGCGTCTCTTTGCGGAATGCGCCGACGACGACGGTCGAAGCAATCCCGATAATCGCGGACAGTTCGGGCGAAACGCCGCTCATCAGGGTGACGATGATGACAAAGATCGGCAACAGCAGGTATACCCGCTTCAGGACCGCTTTTTTGTCAGGCAACTCTTCTTTTTTCAGCCCGCGAAGGCCCAGTCTTTTCGCTTCCAGGTGCGTCATGATCCAGACTCCCGTGAAGTAGAGAAGCGCAGGAAGCGCAGCGGCTTTGGCAATTTCAAAATAAGGGATGTTCAAGAATTCCGACATCAAAAAGGCTGCGGCTCCCATGATCGGCGGCATGATTTGTCCGCCTGTGGAAGACGCGGCTTCCACGGCACCCGCGAACTCGGGGCGGTAGCCAAGGCGTTTCATCATCGGAATCGTAAACGATCCGGAGGTCACCACGTTGGCAACGGAGCTGCCGCTGATCGTACCCTGCAGGGCGCTGGAGAATACCGCTACCTTCGCAGGTCCGCCGATGCGGCGTCCGGCTACAACGAGGGCCAGATCGTTAAAGTACTGTCCCACACCTGTCTTTTCCAGAAACGCGCCAAACAAGATAAACAAGAAGATAAACGTGGAGGATACCCCGAGCGGTGTTCCGAGAATCCCTTCCAGTGTGTAGAACGAGTGGCCGATGATGCGGTCCACATCGTTTCCGCGATGCTCCAGGAAGCCCGGCATCCACGGTCCGAAGTAGGTATAGAGCAAAAACAGCGATGCGATGATCGCAATGGGCAAGCCAACGACGCGGCGAGCCGCTTCGATCACCAGGACGATGGCAATGCCGCCGATGATCAGATCAAGCGTCGTGTAGTTTCCGGTGCGCACGACCAAGCCTTCGTAATCGTAGACCCAATACAGGGGCAGGAGGAAGGCGAAGATTGCAAGCACAATCCCGGCAATCCCGATTTTGTTGTTGTTTCGCTTGGTGCTGAGCGGATACATCAGATAAATCAGTCCCAGACCAAAGGCCAAGTGAATCGGTCGGTGAATTTGCGGCGGAAGCGCAAAGAAAATCGTACTGACCAGCTGGTATACGGTAAAGAGTACCAACAGACAAAAGGTAATCCACTTCATCGGTCCGATAAACTGGCGAACGGCGGATTCTTTGTCGTACTGGGCGATTAGCTGATCCATTTCTTGCTGACTCATGTGTTGTTGTGTGCTCATCTAGTACCCTCCAATCTCATTCAAAATGGAACGCTTCTCCACTTGAATGGTAACGGCCGCTCCCGGCTGATCCAGGCTGGCGAGCGGTATTTCCCCTCCAGCGAAAAGCAGTGTATGATTAGCCCTCACCTGACCGATGAACAGGTGCAGGGCAGGGAATACGCGATTCATATTGACGATGCGAAATTGGCCGTCTTGACTGATCAGCTGTTCACCGGGAGCCAACTCGCTTTCCATGCCGATGCCGTAATCCTGAAAAGTCAATTCGGATAAGAGAATCTGCCCGTTTTGGATGAGGTAAGTCTCCACCACGGGAGAGCGGTGAATGGAATGAGTCCAACGGATCTGAAAGGTGCTGTTTTCTTCGATTCGGCTGCTCCAGACGATCCGGTTCGTCTCATTGTCCCGGATGACTAGAGTCGGAAAAAGGGGGATGATAAGAATAGAAAGGACAGCGATCAACAAAAGTAAGGAGAAAAGGCGGAACGAGGTCCGCCCTTTCCCGCTACCAGGTTGTTTTCTGTGAAGCATAAGGTGTTTATTTTACGCCTTTTTCTTCAAAGAATTTCTTCGCACCAGGGTGAACCGGCAAGCTCACACCAGCAAGTCCTTCTTCGATCGTGATTTCTTTCGCTTTTGCATGGCCCAGTTTGTCCGTGTTTTCGAAAATGGCTTTGGTTGCCTTGTAGACCAGATCTTCGCTCAGGTCAGCACGGATAACGAGCATCGCTTTTACAGATACGGTATTGATTTCTTCCGGAACAGTCGTGTAGGTGTTAGCCGGAATGGTGGTCTTTACATAGAACGGATATTTTGCGATCAGCGCATCGATCTTGTCAGCATCGACCGGGATGATTTTCACGCCTTTGGTAGCAGCCAATTCGGTAATGGCAGCAGTTGGCGTACCAGCTGTTTGGAATGCTGCATCCAGCTTGCCGTCTTGAATCGCTTTCGCGGAGTCAGCGAAGGAGAGGCGCTGCAGTTGCAGGTCTTCAAATTTCAGGTCATACATTTCCAGGATTTGCTGCGCGTTCATCTCGGTGCCGCTTCCAGGAGCGCCTACAGAGACGCGCTTGCCTTTCAGGTCAGCTACGCTGCTGATGTTGCTGTCGCTGGATACCACGATTTGGATGGTCTCATTGTACAGAGAACCCATCGCTTGGAAAGAGTCGATTTTGCCGTCTTGCGCAAACATGTTTTCGCCTTTGCTCGCGTAGTCAGCGATGTCGCTTTGCGTGAAAGCGATATCAGCCTTTTTGTCGCGAATCAGACGGATGTTTTCAGCAGAAGCGCCTGTTGCTTGTGCAGTAGCGGTGACGCCGGCGTTTTTGCCGATCAGGTCAGCCATACCGCCGCCAAGCGGATAGTAAGTTCCGCCGGTACCGCCCGTTGCGATGATCAGCTGGGACGGATCGTTGCTTTCGGCTGCACTTCCGCCGTTGCTCCCTGTACCGCCGCTGTTGCCGCCTGCACTGTTGCCGCCACCGCCGCCACAGGCTGTTACGAGCGATGCTGTCAGGAGCAGCGCCAGAGAGAGAAGGAGACTGCGTTTTTTCATGAAAAATCCCCCTTACGATAATTTTCTTTACATTTCCTATAGTCCCTGGTCATCGCAATCATACACGATTTTTGCGAGGACAAAGGAACTACCATCTAGCAGTGTAAGCGCATACCTATAAAAAACTACAAAAAACTATAGAAAAGTATAGTAAAATAGATATCAAAATCATTCGACAAAGAAAGCGGACGATTATGAGAGAAAGCTTGTATATTTTGCTAGTGATGCTTTTGGCCGTTCCCATCGCGGGCGAGTTGAAGTTTCATCCCTTCCAGGATGACTTTCGCATCAGTTTTGGAACGACGGCGTTTTTCTTTTTTTTGCTGTGGCTGCGCAAAATCCCTGCGTATCTCACGGGCACGCTGACAGGACTGGCCGTCGTGTTGTTTCGGCTGGGGCTGGACTGGCTCACCTACGAGTCATTTGACCTGGTCTCCTCTGTTCAGATGCATTTTCCTGCTTTTTTCTTTTACGTGACCTTTTCGCTGATCTTTTCACTGGCCCGCGTCAATCAGCTTCACCAGTTCCCGCTTCTCGTCGGGATTCTGGCGACGGTAGCCGAGATCGCCGCCAATCTGGTGGAGCTGGCATTTCGATCCCCTCACTGGCACGCCATCTTTCAGTGGGAAGTGATCAGTCCGGTCGCGGTCATCGCGCTGATCCGCAGTTTCTTCGTCCTCAGCTTCTTCAACATGATTCAGCTTCGGCAGGCCAAGTGGATGGAGGAGCAGCAGCGGGTGCGAAATGAGCACATGCTCATGCTGGTCTCCAATCTATACGAGGAATCGATTCATCTGAAGAAGACGCTTCAGGACGTGGAGGAAATCACCCGGGACTGCTACGAGCTCTACCGCCAGTTGAAGCAGGATGAGGCCGGCGGGCAGGGGGAGGAGTATGCGCGGCAAGCCCTGCGGATCGCCGGGCAGGTCCATGAAGTGAAAAAGGACAATCAGCGGATCTTTGCAGGCTTATCCAAGCTGATCTCCGATGAGAATGACCGCGATTACATGCCGCTGGGCGAACTGATGAAAGTCGTCGTGCGGGCGAATGAAAAGTACGCCAGGCTGCTGGGCAAAGACATCAGCTTTACGCATCAGGTGGGGTCTCCTTACCTCGCTTGCCATATCTTTACGACCTTGTCTCTCCTGAACAATCTGGTGGCCAATGCGGTAGAGGCCATTCGCGAGCGCGGCACGATCGCCATCGAGGTCAAGCTGGACGCGGACAAGGACTTTCTGTTTACGGTGAAAGACGATGGTCCGGGAATCGTCGTCCGGGATCGCGAGCTCTTGTTCATGCCCGGCTTTACGACCAAGTACGACGTGTCCGGAAATCCGTCGACGGGAATTGGGCTTTCTTATGTAAAGGAAGTCGTGGAAAACCTGAAGGGGCAGGTAGAGTTATTGGAAGGTACAGAGGGGTATTCGACTGTCTTCAGGATTCGTTTGCCGATCGCTAATCTTGTCCAGAAAGGTTGATAGTATGCGATACTTCATCACAGATGACGATCCGGCGGTGCGCTCGATGCTGATGCAGATCATCGAGGACGCGGATCTGGGAGTCGTAGCGGGAGAAGCGGAGGACGGCTCGCAAATCGATGCGGATTACTTGCACATGAAGAGGGTAGACATTCTTTTGATCGATCTCTTGATGCCCAACCGGGATGGGATCGAGACGATCCGGCAGCTGCGGGACTTCGAGGGGCGCATCGTGATGATCTCCCAGATCGAGTCCAAAGAAATGATCGCCGAGGCCTACTCGCTCGGTATCGAATACTATATCACGAAGCCGATCAATCGGCTGGAGGTCTTGAGCGTGCTGCAAAAAGTGCAGGAGCGGATCCTCTTGCAGCGATCGATCGAGGGCATCCAGCGCTCGCTCAGCGTGCTGGGCGGGGGAGCGGCGCGAGAAAAGAAGGAGCAGCCCTTTACCGAAAAAACGATCCAGACCCCCGGAAAGTTTTTGCTCACAGAGCTGGGGATGATCGGGGAAAGCGGCAGCAAAGACCTGCTGGAGATGCTTGGCTGCCTGCACCGGGAAGAGAAGGTAGCTGCCGGGGATTACAAGTTCCCTTCTTTAAAAGACATCTTTCTCCGCGTCGCCCGCCAGAAGCTGGGCGACGCGGCGAGCGAAACCGAACTGCAAAAGGAAGCAAAAGCGGCCGAGCAGCGGGTGCGGCGGGCGATCTACCAGGCGCTCTCCCATCTGGCCTCACTCGGTTTGACCGATTACGCCAATCCCAAATTTGAGAACTACGCTTCTACCTTCTTTGATTTTACGGAAGTCCGCAAACGAATGAAGGAATTGGAGGACCATGTGGAATCGGCTCCGTCCACCACCCGGATCAACGCAAAAAAGTTCATCTACGTGCTGTATCTGGAAGCAAAACGCTTGTTGGGATAACTGTGGGGCAGGAAGCAATCCCTTTTGGAGCGGGCCGGTATTTGTGGTAAGATATCTCTATTGAAGGGAAGGAAATCCAACATCGCCCAACAGGCCTTATTGGATTTGCGATACGGGTGCAACAGTGTTGCCGGCGAGGAGGGAATGACGTGAGAGAGCTACGACATCCGTGGCAATTACTGTATCGGATGTATCGCCATATACAGCCCGTCTTGGAGCGGGAGTTCGGTGCCTGGTACGAGCGGGCGCAAAGAATCGATGATCCGGAATTGCGCAAGCAGGCGATGGCCAGCATGGAGAGTAAAAAATTTCATTGCCAGGGCGGATCGGTATACGCGACACAGGTGATTCCTCACGCGGAGGTCATCGTGCCGCTGATTGTGGCGTACCAGACGATCAGCGACTATCTCGACAATCTCTGCGATCGGAGCACGTCGCTGGACCCCGTGGACTTTCGCCAGCTGCATGTGTCGATGCAGGACGCTTTGACGCCGGGGGCTCCGCTTCGGGACTACTACCAATACCGGGATGAAAAGGACGACGGGGGATTTCTGGCGGAACTGGTGCTCGCTTGCCAGCGGTATGCGGCCCAATTGCCCGGCTACGAAAAAATCAAGCCGCATGTCCTGAGACTATCCTGTCTCTATAGTGACCTGCAGGTGTACAAGCATATTGCTCACGATCAGCGGGAGGCACGGCTGCTCTCGTGGTGGGAGGAACATAAGAGCGAAAACGAGGGGCTTTTCTGGCAGGAATTCGCGGCCGTGACGGGCTCGACGATCAACATCTTCGCCTTGTTCTGCATGGCGACGGAAAAAGAGGTAGCGGATGAAGAGATTGCCGCTGTCAATCAAGCCTACTTTCCCTGGATCAGCGGATTGCATATCCTGCTGGACTACCTGATCGACCTGGAGGAGGACAGGCTCGGCGGCGATCTGAACTTCGTCAGCTACTACCGCTCCGAGCAGGAGGCGACCGAGCGCTTGCAGCACTTTATCAAACAAGCAAAGGCAAGCGTCGAAGGCTTGCCCAATCCAGCTTTTCACCGTATGATTGTGGATGGTCTCGTGGCCTTTTACCTGGTAGATCGCAAAGTAAACCGCAATCAGCCGCGCATTTACACGATCGCCAGACAGCTGTTAAAGCAGGCCAAAGGACTGCCATCCCTGTTGTTTTACGTAAACAGCCTGCTCGTGCGAAGGTAGAATCCGAGAGCTAGCGCATGTGTTTCCGCTTGTAGGAAAAACCGTATCCCATCAGGGCACAGGCGCCAAGGACTCCGCCTATGACACCGAGCGAGCTGCGCTCACCAATCGCAATGCCAACCCCGATGAAGCAGGCGGCTACGCCAAGAGCTAGCGCCAGAGTAACGAATTGATAACGACTCATCGGCATGGAAACCTCCTATCTGTCAATGTTCCCATTATACCTTATTTCCTCAAGAAATGACTCACTTTCATCTGATTGGAAACATGCAGTAAATTTTTTTGTGAAGTGGTGGAGACAGTAGATGGAAAGCTTCTTGCAGATAAAAAAAGGGAAGCAATTTTTTGAAGGCAGCGTTACATACGGGGAGGGAGACCTGATTGAAGTCGTATTTCAGGAAGCCCTGGAGGTTGCCGTGGGCGACCAGCTGCCCTGTTTGCTGACGGATAATTATGAGACCATCAGCAATTTTGAAGCAGTCGTGATCGCCAAGGAGAAAAACCGCCTGTTTCTTTTCCATTCCCCGACCATGATCGAATATCGGGAACAGAGGCGCCGTTATCCCCGCTTTGACGTCAGTCTGGATGCCTGGATTCAGTGCAACTCAGTACCCGGGCAAGGAAATTTTTCCATCTATACCCAAAGGGTGGAGTTGACCAACCTGAGTCTGGGAGGGGTGGCCTTGCGCGCGGACAAGCCGATCCCGCATGAAGAACAGCTGATCTTTTCAACCGAGCTGTACGGCCGCCAGCGAAAAGACGGCGTGGTTCGGGCGGAACTGCAGGTCATCCATGAGCGCAAGGACAAAGAGAGCTATTATTACGGTTGTAAAATAGTTGGAATACAAGCCCGCTATTTTCACACCCTGCGCAAGTATATTCTGGAGAGACAGCTGGAGGAGCGCCGCCAGCTGAAACTCTGAGCCGTTTACTCAACGGGAAGGGACATTTCTCCTCTCTTGGCCTCTTCTCTTTGCCAAATCCATTTTTGCAGCACGATGCCGCAGGTGCCGATGATGCCAATCAGCACCCCGATCCACTGAAAACTGAAGCTGACACCCCAGCTCTGGACCAGCCATCCGCCCAAAAGCGGAGCGATAATAAAGATCGCGCTGCTCAGGGAATCGAGGATGCCCGTGACGCGGCCGATCGCTTCCTTTGGCGTCTCTTTTTGTCGCAGGAAGCTGGAGCCGACGGACGTCAGACCGGTTCCGACTCCCCCGAGGAGCGCTGCGCCGAGCAGCGTCAGCGGGCCATTCTCCGGCTGATACATGCCGGCTGCCGCTACCATGATTCCGATCAAAAGCACGCCTCCCCCTAAAAGCCACCCATACGACTTGATCTCCTTCCTGCGAGACAGCCAGGTCACCGCCAGCAAAGCGCCCACCCCGATCGTACTGACGACATATCCCAATAATTGCGGCTGGTCCGGTGCCTTTTCGCGCAAAATCGTCACAAACTGGGCATCGATCAGTTGAATCGCAGCCAAGGCCAGCAGTGAAAAAATAGTGCTGACCAGCAAAATCCGGTTGGTGAGCAGGATCCGCCAGCCGTCCTTCCAGGTAGTCCGCCAGCTTGTCTTCTCCGGCTGCTGCACGGCAGGTGTCGCCTGACGCGGCGCCGATTCCCGAAGCGGACCGATCCAGAGGAGACAGACCGCTGACAGCAAAAAGCTGATCGCATTGATGATTAGACAGACCGTGGGCGACGTGAAGGCGACGATGGTTCCGCCGAGCAGCGGCCCGATCAGCTTGCCGGATTGAAAGACCGTGCCGTTTAGGGAGGCGGCCTGGAGCAGCTGCTCTTCGGGCACGACATGTCTCGTCAGCGCCTGATGGGCCGGTGCGTAGAAAATCTCGGCTGTGCTGCGGAGCAGAACGAGACTGAGCAGCCACCAGGGATTGGGAGCCAAGGTCAACAGGATCGTCAACACCGCGCGGATCAAATCGGTGCCGATCATCACCCGCAGCTTGCTGCTGCGGTCAGCGGCGATCCCGGCGAACTGGCTGAACAGCACGCTGGGCAGCGCGTAGGCAAGCGGAACCAGGGCGAGCATCATCGGCTCCGCTTTCCAGACGTAGCCGAGCAGCATCGACAAGGCGATGAAGTCAAACCAGTCTCCCAGCGTAGAGAGCCCGTAGGCTGCGAACATTTTGGCGAATACGCGATTTCGTAGCAGCGTCATAAAAAAACCCCCTTCTTCTCAAGAATCAGAATAAAGGGGATTTGTCAGAGCAATATCAGGGGACGATCGGTTAGAGCTGGCGAGCGAACAGCTCCTCCAGCTGCTTGTGAAGCTCCCCGAGGCGGTGCTCCTCCCAGAGTCGTGCCCATTCCTTCCGGTATTTTTGCTGCCAGGCGCTGTCGCCGGGGTAGATTTGAAAAAAGCGCTCTACCTTGCGGACAGCGTAGAGATAATGGGGGACAAATCTCGTCTGCCGGAGGATGTCGATCCCTTCATCGATGAGCCGGCGGGCGCGCGCCTGCTCTCCCCGTTGAAAAGCAAGCATCCCTTCCAGTCCGAGCAGCATTCCTTGTTCCCGCTGCATCGGCTTTTCGGCCAGCAGGCATTTGGCCTCCTCCAGCTTTTTCTGGGCAAGCGCCAGTTCTTTCCGTCTGAGCAGGTATGTCATTTGTTGAAACCAATACGTCAGGGTGTAGCTATTGGATCGCAGGCCGGAGATAGTCTCCGCCAGCTTTTCGATCTGGCTCTCGGCGTGTTGCCACTGCCCCGTTTCCACGTAGAGGGGGATCAGATTCATTTCCAGCTCTACCTCCCACATCCCGGGCAAATCCTCTTTGCGGCTGAGGACCTGCTTGCACAGCGCCAGCGCCTTCGCGGGATCTTTTTCCGTCAAGATGTAGAGATGGGACAGGTAAAACAGCCGCTCCCGCAAAGGGATCTCGGCGGCGCGCAAGAACCAGGCGAACTCCCCCGTCACGAAGCGCACGTACACGGCGTAGAAGGGGTCCAGCGTCAAGCCGAGCACATCCTTGTGCGCAGAGAGTGTCTGCAGCGCAGCGCCCATCCCCAGTCCGTGATACATCTCCAGCATCTGCTTGATGTGCGAAGCAAACTCGGGGTGTACATCCAGCACATTGGCCGGCTGGGGCTCCTTCCAGTGGAGGCGGTAGCCGACTCCGCGCACCGTCTCGATGGACAGCAGATGCTGCCAAAATTGCAGCTTTTTGCGCAGGCGGTACACATGGTCATCCACCGTGCGGTCGGTCGGCATCTCCAATCCCCAGACCCGGTCCAGCAGCTCCTCCCGGCGAAACGCCTGATTGCGATGCAGGTAGAGAAAGCGGAAGAGGAGGTATTCTTTTGGAAGCAGGGTGATGGTTTCGCCGCCCCAGCTGACCTGATGGGTGCCATCATCCAAATAGAGCATGGCCATTGGTCTCAATCCTCGTCATATTCCGTATTTTTTCATTTTATTATACAAGGTTCCCCGCGAGTAACCCAGCAGCTCCGCGGCTGCTTTGCGATTTCCGTAAGTCCGCTCCAATGCCGCCAGGATCCGCTCACGCTCGGATTCTTCCCGGGCGGGCGGGGCGAATCCGGCGAATGCAGGGGCAGCCTGCGCGGCGAAGGAATGGCCCCGCACTCCCGCAGCCAGAGGGGGAGCGGCAGCTTCGCCGGACGGAGCGTAGGGAGCGTGCAAATAGGAAGTCTCCTGCTGCTGTTTAATCGCGGACGGCAGCTGCTCGTAGCGGATCAGCCCGCCTTCCTGCAGAATGGACAGGCGCTCGATCACATTGCGGAGCTGCCTGATATTTCCCGGCCAGGAATAGTCGATCAGAGCCTGCATGACCTCCGGCGTGATGCGCGGCACCGGATGCTCATGGGCGATGGCGTATTCCTGCAGGAAGATATGCACCAATTCGGGAATATCCTCGCGCCTCATCCGTAGTGGAGGAATTTCCAGCGTAAAGACATTCAATCGGTAGTAGAGGTCCTCGCGAAACAATCCTTCGGCCACCATCTGTTCGAGATTGCGGTTGGTAGCGGAGATGATGCGGGTATTCACGGTGATCGGCTCGGTCCCGCCCACGCGGTAAAACTGTCGCTCCTGCAGGGCTCTGAGCAGCTTTACCTGCAGCTCCAGCGGCAGCTCGCCAATTTCGTCCAGGAACAGGGTGCCGCCATGGGCGAGCTCCAGCTTGCCGGGCTTCCCCTTTTTCTCCGCACCGGTAAAGGCGCCGCCCTGGTAGCCGAACAGCTCGCTCTCAAACAGGGCGGCGGGAATCGCGCCGCAGTTGATGGCGATAAACGGTTGATCCCGGCGGCGGCTGGCCTGATGGATGGCCTGGGCAAACAGCTCTTTGCCCACGCCGCTCTCGCCGTCAATCAGCACGGTGGCATCGGTCTGGGCCACCTTGCGCGCAGATTGGATGGCGGATTGGATCTGGGAGGAGTGACCCTTGATCGGAAAAAAGGGATCGTCCGCAGGATGAAAGCGGCTCATCTCCTGCTGCAGATTGTGGAGATGGGCCGTCGTGTGAGCCAGCTCATCGTTGAGGCGGACCAGCTCCGTAATATCTTGTTCAATCGAGATGGCGCCAATGATTTCCGCTTCCTTGCGAATCGGAGCGGCATTGATCAGCACGTGGCGGTCCGGCCGCGGCACATGGTACACCCGGTAGACGGATTCGCCCTGCGTGAGCGCGTCCAACAGGCGGATCGATTCACTCGCGAAGTGCTCGTCCAATCGGGTGCCGACGACTTGGCTGCGATCGATTTCATATATTTTTTCGGCCGCCGGATTCCAGTACCGCACAATATTGTCGGTGTCCACAATCGTAATCGCTTCGCTCAGCGTATCCAGCAGCGTCCGCAGGAGGATGTCCTGGTTGGCCGAGATGGAGATGTAGGCAGCAAGCAGACGCTGGGCCGGTATCCATCCGGTGACGGTGCCGTCGCCATCCACGGTGATGACATCGCACGGCGTATGCAGCCGCTCTGCGTCTCCGAGAAGCTGTTGGCCGGCCGCGGCCAGGGTGGTCGTCTCCGGCAGCAGCCATACGTTCTCTTCGCGATCGCCAATGCGGCGCACACCTGTTGCTTCGTCCCGGCGTAAGCTGATAGAAGCGGGGTCGATCGGATCCGCCAGGCAGGAGATTTTATCGTTCAGGGAAAATAGCGGTTTCAAATCATCACTTCCGATCCAAACTAAGTAGTATACAGACACGAAGTTGACTATAAGCAAAAGTGTACAACAATAAACACGATCTGTACATATATGTACAAAACATGGATGGGCGTAAGGAGAAATTGTCGTTTATTTTTCGATATTGTCGATTGGCACGGTTCATGCTAATAAAAAGGACGCAGATGAATCATTGAGGAGGAGACCGAAACACCATGGAACAATTGATGAAGGATTTTTTCCTGTTCCTTTCCAAGAACAAGGCGCTGAATGCCGCTGCTAAAAAATGGGGCCTGCGCTTTGGCGCCAATCGGTTCGTGTCCGGCGAAACCATCGAAGAGGCAATCACCAAGGTACGTGAACTGAATCAAAAAGGACTGGTCTGCACGCTGGATCACCTGGGCGAATTTGTATTCAGCACAGAGGAAGCAAACGAGTCGGCCGACTACTGCATCAAGACTTTGGAAGCGATTCACAAATCAGGCGTGGATTGCAACCTGTCTTTAAAAATGACAAGTTTGGGCCTGGATATCAGCCGTGAACTGTGCATGAACAATATGCGCCGGATTCTTCAATTCGCCCGCGAACACGGCAACATTTTCGTGCGGATTGACATGGAGGACTACGCTCACAAGAACATCACGCTGGAGATTCTCCACGAGCTGCTGGAAGACTACAGCAATGTCGGAACCGTAATTCAGGCGTATCTGTACGATACGGTCGCTGATATCGAGGCGCTCAAGGATAAAAAAGTAAACCTGCGTCTGGTAAAAGGGGCGTACAAGGAATCGCCCGAGGTGGCCTATCCGAACAAGGCTGACGTGGATGAGAACTACAAGAGAATCATCAAGCAGCATCTCCTGAACGGCAACTACGCCGCTGTGGCGACCCATGATGATGCGATCATCGACTACGTGAAAAAGCTGGAGAAGGAGTACAATATCCCGCGCACCCAGTTTGAATTCCAGATGCTCTACGGCATCCGCACCCAGACGCAGATCGATCTGGCGAAGGAAGGCTACAAAATGCGCGTATACGTCCCCTACGGCAACGACTGGTACGGCTACTTTATGCGCCGTCTGGCAGAGCGCCCGGCCAACGTGGCGTTTGTCCTGAAAGGCATGTTTACGAAGTAGGTTCATTCAATTGTTTCCAAGGCATAAAAGAAGCCCGGCCTCTGGACCGGGCTTTTTGGAGCCATGAGCTACACAAGCACAACAGCTGTCATCCGAAATCGATCGGGTGACAGCTGTTTTTCATCGAACAGACGGCTATTGCTGATAACCCTGCATCGGCTGGTGGTAAGGGACCTGCTGGTACACCTGGCCCAGGGTGGAGACAGTCTCGGCCGGAGCCATCGACACCGCATACCAGCCTTTGCGCACCATGTACTGCCACACTTCATAAGCCTGGTGGGAACACATCCGGAAGGCATCCTCCAGGAAGATGCGGAGCGGGGGAGTGGTGGTCTCGAAGGCTGCCCAGGCGTATTCCCGGCCTGAGCGCTTCAATGTGAGCAGGTAGGAGGTCGCAATCGCCCGGTCATCCAGATGGCTCAGCTTGATCTGCGGCTGAATCGGCTGGTATTGATGCCCCGGAGCGGGCGAGAAGCTCTGGCCGGCGATCGACGGGACATTCAGCGTATCGCGGGAGCCCGCCTGCTGCGTCACGAATTCGACTTTCATGTTGTAGTCTTGTACGTGAGCCGAATAGTGGCGCAGGATCATCGAGCGCAGCTCCGGGTCTTGCGCCTGATTGATAAACAGGGCCATGCTCTGAATCGAGTTGGTGCCGTTTTGTTTTATCTTGCCAGTGGGACAGGAATTGCCCGTATGGAACAAAATGCATAATCCCCGTCTGGCCACACATACTACAAATCCATACGAATCGCTGATCTTCATGTGCTGAAAAAAAATATATTTGAAAAATATCTTGTTTCGTACTATAATCTTTGTTCAGTTGTACTATATGAAAATTTCGCAAAATTTAAAAACTAGAAAGGCATGTGGAGAGGACAGAAATGAGAGAATTATCCAAAAGAGAAACCGTCACAATTGGACTTATGCTGTTTGCCTTGTTCTTCGGGGCTGGAAATATGATTTTTCCACCGGCTCTCGGTCAGGCGGCCGGGACTCATGTCTGGATGGCCATGCTTGGCTTTATCATTACCGGAGTCGGGCTCCCGCTGCTGGGCGTAGTCGCGGTTGGTCTGGCCGGCGGCGGGTTGTCGACGCTGGCGAACCGCGTGCATCCGCTGTTTGGGGTCATCTTTACGGTGATCGTCTACCTTGCGATCGGACCATTTTTGGCGATTCCCCGGACAGGGACCGTATCGTACGAGATGGCGGTGCTGCCGTTCCTGCCTGCATCGGCCGGCCAGAGCTGGCTGCCGCTCTTTCTCAGCACGCTCGTCTTTTTTGCCGTAACGTTCTGGCTTTCCTTGCATCCGTCCAAACTGGTGGACCGGATCGGAAAGCTGCTGACCCCGCTTCTTCTGCTGACGATCGCCTTGATGTTCGTCAAGGGTGCACTGAGCCCCATCGGCGAAATCGGCGCGCCTGTCGGGCCATACGAGAAGACGCCGTTCTTTAAAGGCTTTCTGGAGGGCTATCTGACTTTGGACGCCCTCGCGGCCATGGTGTTTGGCATCGTCGTCACGACAGCAGTCAGGGAGCAGGGCATTACCGACCGCAAAAAGATCTCCCTGGCGACGGCCAAGGCCGGGATCGTCGCTGCACTGGGGCTGGCGTTGGTCTACCTGGCTCTGGGGTATCTCGGAGCGACCAGTCAGGTGCTCGGCGCTTCGGATAACGGCGGACAGATTTTGAGCGGCGTAGTGGCGCAGTTATTCGGTCAGGGCGGCGCATTGCTGCTCGGTGTCGCTGTCACGCTCGCCTGCATTACCACATCGGTCGGACTGGTCACGGCCTGCAGCCGCTACTTCTCTGATCTGTTTCCCGCGATCTCGTATAAAACGATGGCGGCCATCTTGTGCGTTTTCAGCACGGCCGTTGCCAACGTAGGCTTGACGCAGCTGATCAGCTTCTCCGTGCCTGTGCTGATCGCGATCTATCCGCTGGCGATCGTGCTGATGCTGCTCTCCTTCCTGCACACGGCATTCAGAGGCTACTCCTCGGTCTATATCGGAGCGATCATCGCGACTGCCGCGATCAGCCTCATCGATGGCCTGGTGCTGCTCGGGGCGAAGCTGGATCAGATCACCGCTGTGTACAAAAACCTGCCGCTGTATGAGGAAGGCATCGGCTGGCTTTTACCCGCCATTGCCGGCAGCTTGCTGGGCTTCCTCTGGGGAAGTCTTCGTCCGCGCCGTTCGCAGGAAAAAACCGCATACCGGGAAAAAACAAGCGGCACACCCTAATCGGGTGTGCCTTCTTTGTTTTCAGCAGATTGTTGCAGATTGGAGAGCGCCACGCCCAAAAAGATAAAGGCAGCTCCGGCAAAAAAGCCGATCCCCAGATGTTCTCCCAGCAGCAGCCAGCCCAAGGCGGCGCCGACGATCGGCTGGACGAAGAAAAAGCCCGCGCCGCTGCCTGCCTGCATCAATTCGAAGCCTTTGTTCCACAGGTAAAAGGCGCCGGCGGTCGAAATGATCCCGATGTACAGGACGCCCGCCCAGATTTTCCAGCTAAAATGCCACGAGACCGGCGTGACGGACAGCTCCCAAATCATCACGGGACTGGTGAAGATCATCCCGAACAAGGCGACATAGGTGGTAACTGCCAGCGACGAGTAGCGCATCGTCGCTTTTTTGCTCATCACCGTGTACAGGCCCCAGCTCACGGCAGCCACCAGCAGAATCAGATTCCCGATCAGGGAAGACTGGGCGTCTGCCTCGTCCGGAACGCCGATGACGATCAGGACGCCGACCGTCGCCAGCAGGATCCCCGCGATCTGCTTGCGGTGAATGCGCTCCTTCAGCAGCGAGACGGCGAAGATGGCGATAAAGGCAGGGGAAGCGGCCGTAATCAGTGCCCCCATATGGGCGGTGGAGAGCTTGGTCCCCAAAAACTGCGCGCCAATCGAGATGGTCACGCCGACGAAGGCGATGGCCATGATCATCGGAAAATCCCGTTTGGCGATAAATTCGCGCCGCGCGACGACAAAGACGCCCAAGACCAGCGAAGCGATGGCAAAACGGATAATCAAAAGGGTGAACGGCGGAATGACCTCCAGCACGACCTTGCTCACGACGTAGACGCCGCCCCAGATAGCCGCGGCCAGAGCCAGGCAAACCCCTCCAAACAACTGCTGTTTCCATACGGTATTCATCGTAAATAGCCCCTCCCGGAAAAATGATTGCTTTTTCTTTTTCCCAGCCGGGGGGACGCTAGTCAGCCGTTCCCTCTCCGACTAGGTGAGGAGAACGCCGGGTACATCACACTCAAAACGCGGACGTGCGATCATGATTTTCACCACCCTGCCCTCTACAGGCGATTCATTATGTTCTATTGTTCTATTATAGAGAAGAAGAGGAGAAAATACAGCAACATCCTCAGAATATTCCGAAAGGGTGCCGAATGAATATTCACTCAGTTGCTCTGATTCGGTATACTGAGAAAAAGAGAAGAGGGGAGCGATCCATGTGACGCATCAGTTTGATTTGGTCGTCCGTTCCACGGATATTGATTTTATCGGGCATGTAAACAACGCCAAGTACCTCGAGTACATGGAGTGGGCCCGTTTTGACTGGATCTGTCAAAAAGGCTTTACCCTGGACGAACTGCAGCGGCGGGGGCTGATGCCGGTCGTCGTCAATCTCAACATCAACTATCGGAAAGAATTGCGCATGCTGGAGCAGGTGCAGGTGCGCACGCAGGTCTTGGCAGTAGGCGAGAGGAGCTTTGTCATTCGCCAGGAGCTGTACACAGCGAAGAATCAGCTCGCTGCGGATGCGGACGTGACGATGGTGATGATCGATGGACAGACCCGGCGGGCAGTTACGCTGCCGGCGGATCTGGCTGTAGAATTGAAGCAAGCGATGATGCTGGAGGAATGATCGTGGGAGAGAAAACGCACAAGCTGATCCTGTTTGATCTGGATGACACCTTGTTTGACTATACGAAATCGTTTGAGGCCGGCATGCGGCAGACGATCCGGCAGCATCGCCTGTCTGCCGATCTGGACGAGGATCGTTTTTACCGCAGGCTGAAAGCATACAGCGAAGAGCTGTGGCCGGACTTGATCGAAAATCGGATCAGCCTGCAGGAGTACCGCCATACGAGACTGGTGAAGACCGCTGCGGAATGGGGACGGACCGTAGGCGAGGAAGAGAGCCGGGATTTTCAGCGGATGTTTCTGGCGGCCTGCTTCGAGGCGATCGTGCCGGAGCCGAACGTACAGGCATGCTTACACGAACTGGCTGCCGACTACCGGCTGGGGATTGTCACCAATGGACCGGAGGACATGGCGTATACCAAAGTGGAACGGCTCGGCATCGCCCATCTCTTCCCGCGCGAGTCCATCGTCATCTCCGAGAAGGTGGGGCATCACAAGCCGGATCCGCGTATTTTTTCCGCGGCGCTGGAGATATTCGGCCTGCAGCCGGGAGAGACCCTGTTTGTCGGAGACAACTGGGAGGCGGACGTAGCCGGTGCGATGGCGGCGGGCATGGACGCTGTCTGGATCAATCCGCATAAGCTGGCGCCGCCGTCCGGGCCTGTCCCCTATGCCGTCGTCGAGAGGCTGGTTCAGCTGCCGGCACTTCTCGCCCGCCCTATGTAAAAAAGGGAGCCGCGCTCCCTTAGTCCGCAGATCTGGAGGAATTGGTGCCGTTTCCGGTCAAGCCTTGAAAAGTCCTCATCACTTCGGTCGCCATTTGCATCCCGTTCAAAATTTGTCCGATATCCAATGGGGGAAGCCGGAAGAGCGCCGACGCGCGAGGCTTCCTTTTTCGATTCATTTTCGTCCATTCCTGATGGTATTGGTCCAAGAGATCCGGATTCCGCCGAAGCCGTCTCCTGGATACTCCTTTTGTCTTGACCCAGCCCCAAAATTCAGGAGAAAAGCCGTCACTTGCCTGATTAGTCCGTCTGGCCAGCTGATTTCACCTCGCTTTGCCTGCAAATGAAAAATGCAAAGAGAGACGAAAAACAACAGCTCCCCCTTTGCATATCCCTGCTCTTTTTATCTCTCTCTCGATCAGTCACAGTCACAGCCGACGATGACAAGCAAAATGAACAGAACGAGAATCAGCGTAAAGTCGTCAGATCCGTTGAAGATACCCACTTTTCCTGCCCCCCTTTCATTTCGTATTACTGTATGTGGAGTGGCAGGGTCTTGCTTGCGCGGGTGCCTACATCGGGGAAGTAGATGCGCGGAAATTGCGAGAGTCGGGAGCGTGCCAGACGAGGGGCTTATCCGGTCAAATCGATTTTCATCAAGGGGAGCTCGCGGTCCGGGAAGACGGTAGAGCGGACATCCCCGGCGCGAACGGCCCCCATCTTGGCATAAAATCCTTCCGCGTGGGGGTCGCTGTGAATCCAGACGCGCGCAATCTGTTGGGCTCGGGCCAGCTCCAGCATGTGAAGCCACAGCTTTTTCCCCACCTGTCTGCCAATGGCGGCGGGATCGACGAAGAAATCGGCCAGCTCTGCCTCATGTTCACGGGGCGACAAACGGTAAAACCCCAGGAGAACCCCGTCTTGTTCGGCTGCGCGAAGATGACAGCTGGACAGATGCGCAGGGAGAATCGTCAGTTCCTTGCGACAAGCCTCCATGAATGCCTCGTCGTAGCCCCAGTAGGCTTTGGAACGAAAGGCCAGATCGCTGAGAGCCTCGGTTTCTTCCGGGCGAACAGCGCGAATGATCATGGTCAACACCTCCTGATCAACCGTCTATCCTCCTATTCTAGAAAAAAGAGCTGCCGGCAAAAGGCAGCTCTCTCATCAATCATCCGCTAGTGAATGTCACGTTTTTTAAACTGTCCGCCCCGTACATCGTGAATATTGCCAACTGCCAGAAAAGCGGAAGGATCCACTTCCTCGACGATCAGCTTCAGTTTGGCCTCTTCCAGCCGGGTTATGACGCAGAACACGACATTTTTGTCGTCTCCGGAGTAGCCGCCTTCTCCTTTTAAATAAGTGACCGTGCGGCCGAGCCGGGCGACAATCGCGTCACCGACATCTCTGTAGTTGTCCGTGATAATCCAGACGGACTTCGACCCCTGAAATCCTTCAATCGTCAAATCAATCATTTTAAAGGCGATGTAATAGGCAATCAAGGAGTACATGGCTCGATCCGGGCCAAATACCAGAGCTGCGCTGCCCAGGATGAACAGGTTAAAAAACATCACAATTTCGCCAACGGAAAACGGCGTTTTTTTGTTGATCAATATTGCAATAATCTCCGTTCCGTCCAGCGAACCCCCATAGCGAATGACGAGACCTACACCAATCCCCAGAATAATCCCGCCGAAGACTGCGGCCAACAGAGAGTCATCGGTTACGCCTTGGACATCATGCAGCAAAGAGCTGACGATGGACATGGTGCTTACGCCCAGCAACGTGGACAAGGCAAAGGTTTTGCCGATCTGCTTGTAGCCGAGCAGCAAGAACGGCAGGTTGAGGACAAAGAGAAACAATCCGAGCGGCAGCCCCGACAGGTGAGAGGTAATAATGGCGATCCCGACAATCCCGCCGTCAATAATGTGATTGGGGACCAAAAAAATTTCCAACCCCACCGAAAACAGGGTAGAACCAATCAGGATAAACAGGGCCCGCTTAATAAGCTTGGCGATGGATAGCTTTTGATGTGCTGATTTTCCTTGGACTCCTTCCAAAGGCAACTCCTCCTGTATCATTCAATATATTCTCTCTCGTTAAATTATAACATAGCATCAAAAAGCGGCTGTAATCGGAATGGAAAAGAATGTACGGTCAAAGGTCAAATTCCCCCTGACCATCACCTGCTCGCTGCCTTCGCGCAGCTTTGCCTCGACGCGTGACGGCTGGAAGCGGTCGGGATAAAAGAAGAAGCCAATCCGCTCAAAATCGCCGGGGATGTGGGATTCCATCGGAGTAATGGGCATGCATCTGATAGAAGGCCATATGCGCACCTGCTTTCCTAAGGAGAATGAAACAGCTGGAACTGCTTTCCGTTTTCCTCTTTCTCGCGATAGCGGCCGCCTGTATACTCCCCGATGGTTTTTCGCCAAAACGCTTGTGCGGGCAAGTTGGTTGTAAGCTGAAAGACCTCCCACCGGCCGGGAAACATGCGAAAAATCTCATGGGCGACCGCCTTGCCAATCCCCGACCGGCGGTATTTGCGGATGATGAAGAACTCGGCGATGGAATAGGAGCTGCCGGCATCGGGATGATCTCCCGCGATCTTCCTTACCAGGACAAAGCCTGCCCATTTTTCCCCCGATCGAATGAGAAACGGATGGCGATCCGGCTCCGTCCAATACATACCCAACTGGGGATAGCCATATCGCCCTTCTTCATCCACGTCAATCTCGATGAATTCACTGAAGTCGTGGCTGTAGAGCTCTAGCAGATGCTCCAGAATGTGTTTTTGCTCGAATGTGGCTCGGGCGATCGTGAATGACATACGTACGCCTCCTCGTATTTGCTCCCTACTATTTCTCGCAAACTTGGCGTAAATCCTAGGAGTAGTGGAAGTTTTTGTCGAAATATTGCAGTTGCCAATCAGTCGCAAGAGAGAGGGTCCAGAAGAACAAATGATCACAAGTGGGCATCGCGAAGTCACCAGAATGAGGACAAGGGGAATTCGGGAAAGGATGAAGCCGCGCAGCCGAATGAAAATTTGGATGATCGGCCTATTGCTGTTTATCTCCTGCGCTTTCCATATGGATTCGGCATCAGGCAGGGCAGAGGCGATCTTTCAACAACCCTACTATACAGCCGCTTGGGATTCGGGAGGGAATCTGCGCCTGTTGGACCGGTCGGGGAAAGAGATCCTTCGCTCCGTGCAGTATCTGGCGGAGTACGGCGATCTCTACAATCTGCTGGTTCCCCAGATTCCGGCCGGGACCAGCAAAATCAAGCTGGATGCAAAGCCCGTCATTCCGGCGGGCGCCGCAATCGAGATCCGTTCCGAATCATTCGGCGGGAGACAAAACGCGCCGCTCGTCCACCAGGCCAAAGTCACCCAAGTGCAGGGCGATGAGCTATCATTTGCCCCGCCATTGACCAAAGCGATGGATACCAATCTCTTTATCAAGTGGAACGGCACCGTCGTGCGCAACTATCAAAAGGCTGCGGTCCATGTCGAGCGAAAGCCGGAGGGGCTGCTCCTCAGGACCGTCGGCGAGACGCCGGTGGCCGAAATCGAGACAGAATACTTTTTTCACCAGCAAAAGCCGACGGTCGAGGTGCAAGTCAAAACCACCTACAAACAGCAGACAAAGGTCTTTCGGGAAGCGCTGGGCCTCCAGTTCGCGCCGAAGGTCTCCGAGGTGTACCGCAAAAACAGAAAGAGCGATACGCGGGCCTTTCAGAAGCATTATTGGCTGGATCGGGAAGGCGTGCGGTTCGGGCAGGGACAGCAGACCGCCCTCCTCTACCATACGCCGCACATCTCCTCCCTGGAGCTGGACACGGGGCAGAATCAGCTGCTCGTCAATCTGGATCACATGGGCGAACACCGCTATGTCGAGCAGATCTCCGGGAGGCAGGTAGGCAAGGTGCGCCATGCCTCCGAATACAAGCCGCTGGAGCAGCGCATCAATCGCTTCACCCTCGTCGTCGGGTACCAGCCCGGCGTCGTGCCGAGATTGATGCTGCAGCCGCATGGCTACCTGGCGACGCATGTCTGGACCGAGCATGCGGATGAACAGACGCTCGCCAGCAATCGCGCTGTCTACTACGGATCGGAGAGGATCACGAGCCCGGATAAAGCGGTGGGCGGATTTGTGCGATACGGCATCCCCGTCACGAAAAGCGTCTTTTTCGCCAATCCCTACTACCGTCCGGAGCGGCCGCTTCATGTCGCGATCAGTGAAAGTCCGGAATTCCTGCAATTTCTAAAGGATCTCCACAAGCGGGGGACGGAAATCGGCCTGCATACCGTCTATCCGTATGATCTCTATCTCTACGGCGGGGTGGCGGACGACGCTCTCTCTTTTATGAAAAAGGAGTTTCAAAGCGTCACCTGGATTGACCACGGGTATGTGAAGAGCAGCTTTGGCTTCCAGGGCTTAAATGTCCACACGCCTTCTTACCTGGCCGATTATTGGCAAAAACATGGCACCCGCTATTTCTGGCACTACAGCTCAGAAGACGGCACCAACATCAACCGCTCCTTCGATTTGCTGCAGACGCGGCTCGGAGATGGGAAACGGACGCCCCTGTACTGGTCTCACCCCACGGTGACGGGGCCCTTTTACTCCTGGGCAGCCGCGATCGTCCCCGACGATACGGTCTATGTTTATCACGACCAGAATTTGCAGCGGCTGGTTCAGGACCGGGGCGTTCTGATCAATCACGTCTATCCCGCGCGCGTGCCTGCAAACAAGAAGTCCTCGGCCTTTTTGACACGGGACCGACAGGGAGCCTTGGTCGTACAGCCCGGCTTTGACCAGATCCTGAAAAAAATGGCGGGGCTCCGCGATCAGAAGAAGCTGTATCTCACCACGGTGCGCGACATCATGAATTACTGGCTGGCGCTGGAGCAGGTGCGGATGGAGGTTCAACCCGACGGCTCGGTGCATGTGTACAATGACGGTCCGACCAAAATATCCGGGCTGTCGATGGCAGTCCGAAGTGCGCAGATCTACGTAAACGGAAAAAAGCCTCCACAAAAGAAAGACCAGGGAGACCTGATTTTCTGGTTTGATTTGGAAGCAGGGGCCCGGGCCGTGATCACCCCAGGCCCGGCCGTTCACTCGTCAAACTGATTGGAGGCGGTGAGCACGCGCAGAAACGAAAGGTCGGGCAAGCGATAGGAAACCGGGAGACGTTCAGCAAACAGATTCCAGCCATTCTGGTCCCAGCGATGATGGGGGCGGAAAGCGAATCGGGCTGAGAGGTCGTCCCGGTTTTTTCTTTTTTCGCCAGCCGCTGTCTCTACGGTTCGCAGGGAGGCCCGCTTCTCTCTCGCTTGCTGATAGACGCTCTCGATAGTTTCTGCCCAGCTGGCAGAGGACCAGGTTCTCATCCCGAAATTCCTGGCTTCCTTCCCCAGACGTATGGCCAGCAGCGAATCGTCCAGCAGCCGCAGGAGAGAAGAGGCGAGCTGATGACTGCTGCCAGCGCTAAACAGCAATCCCGTCTCGCCATCCCGGACCGCATCCCGGAGGGGGCCGGCATCGAGGGCCACTATCGCTTTTCCCGCCACCTGCGCCTCCATCAGCGGGAGGGGGATGCTCCGAGCCGGGGCCGGCCACACCACCAGATCGGTCTTGGCCAACAGAGAAGGCCAGTCCGGGCGCTGCCCCAGGAATTGGACATGACGCTCCAGATCGTTTGCCGTGCAAAAAGCCTCCAGCTCCCCCCGGGCGGGACCGTCACCGATGATCCACACGAAGAAGTCCTCCCGCTGCTGCTTCAGTATGCAGAGTGCCACCAGGAGGGTATCGTGACCATTTCCCGGTGCCAGCCCGTTTGGATAGGCGATCACTTTGCGGTCTACGGGCAGTTCGACCGGCGGATTCGCCATGTAGGAAAAGACGTAGCGGTCGATGGGAATGCCGCTCTCCCGGATGAGGTCCAGCCGGGGCAGCACGTCCAGCATCCAGTGAAAATAGCTGTCGCCGGCGGTGTAGGCGAGGTTTGCCCATGTCTCGTCACAGTATACCGGCGGGGGGAGGGAAGCCTTGCGAAAAACAGAATGCATCTCCGGCGGCTCAGCCGAATGTTCGATCGAAACGTCCCAGACCAGCTTGTCTTCCGGGGTCAGGACCGCCCCCCTGATCCCCCAGATCCGCCCGTCCGGGATCACGCCGACGAAGGGACTGAAATGATGGGAGTACGGCACCTCATGGATACGATATGTACATCCGGCCGCATCGGTATACGCAAACATAAGCAGCGGCAAAAAAGCGTCGTCTGACTACTAAGAATCGTTCTCATTTTTTTGGGGAAGATGCTTGACATCAGGCGGGTGTCCGAGTATGATCATAAACGAGACAGATAATAATTCTCATTATCAACATTATGATCATTTACTAGCGAAAGGGCGTATTACATATGACCAAGGGAAAACTGACTTCTTCCATTCTCAGTGTTGTCATGGCGGCGGGCCTGCTGGCCGGTTGCGGCACCAGCGGCGGTAATGCCGGCACTGGCACAGATACAGCCAATCAACCGGGAAAGGCAGCAGAAACTCCGGCGGCAAGCGGCGACCAGGTAGTCAATGTCTATACCGCAAGACATTATGAATCCGACGATAAATTGATGGAAGCCTTCACGCAAAAGACGGGGATCAAAGTCAATACCGTCAAAGGGAAAGCAGAGGAGCTGATCGAGCGTCTGAAGCGCGAAGGTGAAAGCACGGAAGCGGACCTGTTTATCACCGTGGACGGCGGCGTATTGAACACTGCCAAGGAAAACGGCGTACTCCAGCCGATCCAATCGGAAACGGTCGACAAGCATGTGCCGAAGCATCTGCGCGACAAAGACAATGAGTGGATCGGGATCGCTACCCGCGCACGCGTGATTGCCTACTCCAAAGAGCGCGTGAAGCCGGAAGATCTCTCCACGTATGAAGATCTGGCCACCGACAAATGGAAAGGCAAAGTGCTGGTCCGCTCTTCGACCAGCCTGTACAACCAGTCCCTGCTGGCATCCTTCATCGAACTGAACGGGGAAGCCAAGACCGAAGAATGGGCAAAAGGCATCGTGGCCAACATGGCGCAGGAGCCAAAAGGCGGCGACCGCGATCAGGCAAAAGCGATCGTAGCCGGCGTGGGCGACGTGGCGATCATGAACACCTACTACGTGGGACTGTTGCTCAATTCCAAAGATCCGGAAGAAGTAAAAGTCGGCGAAAGCATCGGCGTCTTCTTCCCGAACCAAGAGACCACCGGCACGCATCTCAACATCAGCGGGGTAGGTCTGACCAAGCACAGCAAAAACAAGGAAAATGCCATCAAACTGATCGAATTCCTCACCGACAAGGAAGCACAGAGCATGCTCTCCCAGTCCAACTACGAGTTCCCGGTGAATGCCGAAGCGGAAATGCCGGAGCTGCTCAAATCCTGGGGTGAATTCAAAGCGCAGGAGATCGATTTCGCGGCGCTGGGAACCCATAACAAAAAAGCGCTGGAAATCTCCAATAAAGTAGGCTGGAAGTAAAAATGAATAGTCGCACATTCCTGCAAGCCGTCAAACGGAACAGGAACGGGTGGATGGCGATTAGCCTGGTTGGGGTAGCAATTGTATTGCTGCCCAACCTTTATATTCTCATCAATCTGTTCCAGAGGCCCAACGAGAACTGGCAGCACATCCGGGAGTTTATGCTGAAGGAGTATGTGCTCCAATCGCTTTGGCTCGTTCTGTTTACGGGCCTTTTTACCGTGATCATCGGGGTGACGCTCGCCTGGTTGATGACGGCTTATGATTTTCCGGGGAAACGCCTCTACCGCTGGGCTTTTGTCCTGCCCCTCGCGATTCCTCCCTATATCGGCGCGTACACCTACAGCACGATGCTCAGCTACACCGGCGCGGTGCAAAAGGTGCTTCGCAATCAGTTCGGCATCACGCTGGATCAGAAGTATTTCGATTTCATGTCGATGGAAGGGGCGATCTTCGTCTTTACGATGTTTCTCTTTCCCTACGTCTATCTGATCACCAAGACGTTTTTGGAGAGACAAAGCGCCTCCTACATCGAAAACGCCCGCTTGCTGGGCAAAGGGCCGCTGCAAATCTTTTTTCAGGTCGTTCTGCCTCTCTCGCGCTCCGCAATCGTCGGAGGCGTGAGCCTTGTCATCTTCGAGGTGCTGAATGACTTCGGGGTCACCAGCTATTTTGGAATCAGTACGTTTTCCACCGCGATTTTCCAGACGTGGTTTGGCATGTACGACCTGGATTCGGCGATCCGTCTCGCCGCCTATCTGATGGTCGCCGTCATCGGCTTGTTCATCCTGGAGAAGTATCTCCGCAATCGTCAGAAGTTTAGCTCATCGACCAGCAAGGTCAGGCCGCTGACCCCGAAAAAAATGGGCCTCATCGCCGGCGGAGCGGCTTCGCTCTTTTGCCTGCTGATTTTTGCCTGTTCGTTTCTCATTCCGTTTGTTCAGCTTATTGCCTGGGCCAAGCTCAGCTATGCCCACGTACTGAACGATCAATTCGGCCGGCTGGTCTCCAATACGCTGCTGGTCTCGCTGATCGCGACGGCGATCGTCGTCTTTTTTGCCGTCGTCGCGGCCAATGTCAGCCGCATCCAGCAATCCTTCTTTTCCACAATCATCGCCAAGCTGATCGCGATGGGCTATTCCGTGCCGGGTGCGGTCATCTCCATCGGGGTGCTGGCTGTCTTTATCTCGTTGGATAAGAGTCTGGCCGGACTTTATCGCGGACTGGGCCTGGGCGATCAAAAGCTGGTGCTCAGCCTGTCCATCGTCATGCTGATCGTGGCCTACGCGATTCGTTTCATGGCGATCGGCTTCAATTCAGTAGAGACGGGTTTTGAAAAAGTAGGGAAAAAATATTATGAGGCATCCCGGCTGCTGGGCCTGGGGATGACGAGAACCTTTTTTGCCGTCGATCTGAAAATGATCAAAGGGGCGATCCTCAGCGCGTCGATCCTCACCTTTGTGGAGATCATCAAGGAGCTGCCGCTGACTCTGCTGCTCCGCCCTTTCAATTTCGAGACGCTGGCGACCAAGACGTATCAGTACGCCAATGACGAGCAGATCATCGAGGCATCCATACCATCCCTGCTGATCATTGGCATCAGCATGATCACGGTACTGCTATTCCACCGATTCGGAGAGGAGAAGAGTGAGCGATGAATTTCTGTGAAATCAAGGAGCTTTCTTTTTACTACCCCAAGGCAAAGGAAAAGACCATTCAAGACTTCACGCTCACGATCTCGCAGGGAGAAATCGTCGGGATTTTGGGACAGAGCGGGAGCGGAAAGAGCACCCTGCTGCGCCTGATCTCCGGCCTGGAAGAGCCCGCGGGCGGCTCGATTGTGATCGCCGGAAAAACCGTCGTCGATGAGCGCAGGTTCGTCGAGCCGGAGGAGCGCGGGGTCGGCATGGTGTTTCAGGATTACGCCCTGTTTCCTCATCTGACGGTGGCCCAAAACATCGTCTTCGGGCTGCACCGGCTGTCCCGCAAAGAGAGGCAGAAACGCCTCGACGAGATGCTGGAGCTGGTCCAGCTCAAGGGCTTTGAGAAGCGCTATCCGCACGAGCTGAGCGGCGGCCAGCAGCAGCGGGTGGCACTGGCCCGCGCGCTGGCACCCAAGCCGCAAGTCCTTTTGATGGATGAGCCCTTCAGCAATCTCGACGCAGACCTCAAAGAGCGGATCAGGGAGGAGCTTCGCGACATTCTGAAGAAGGCGAAGATCACCTGTATTTTTGTGACGCATGACAAGGAAGATGTGCATGCTATCTGTGATCGGACGGTTGTGATGGGGAAAGGAGCGTAGCGCTTCTGCAGGTGTAACGTGCAAAAGATGCAAGTGAAACGAAGGCTTCGCCAGGAGGTTTGGCGGAGCCTCGTTTTTTTATGCGTAGGTGGCGGGGCTGCACCGGTGAAGAAGCATGTTTCCCTGCTCAGCTCCGGGTTCCGCCCTGCGGGGGAGCATGGACTGTCCGCTCCGTGACGATTTTCGGGGGAGACGCAAAAGTAGTATCGCTCCGCGGTCATCCCAGGGTTGCGCTCCTTTTTCCCGAAAATCGCCACTCCGCTCGGCAGGGCTCCACAGTCGCACCGCAGGGAAACATGCTTCTTCATGTAACCATGGGTTAAAGATGTGTGGGTGAAGCTGCCGTCGAATAAAGAAGATTGAATGCTTGAGGGAGTACGCCACTAGAACGCCATACGTCTTTGACGGGAAGTGCAAAAATACAACCCGACGAAAGCTGGCTGCTCCGGTGAAGAAGCATGTTCCCATGCGCAGCGACTTTGCGGAGCCCAGCTAAGCGGAACAGCGGACCGCGGGAAAAAGGGGCGAAACGTGGGATGACCTCGGAGCGCTGCTGCTTTTGAGCACCCCCGCGGGCCGCTGTGGAGCGGACAGTGAATCATCCTAGCCGGGCGGAGAACGGAGCTTAGCATGGGAACATGCTTCTTCCCACTGCAGCCCCGTAACTCGCATTGGCATTAGGTAAACATAGGTAGCTGCTCAGCCTGCTGCGATGAAGAAGGTGCCGCATCCAGCCATTACATCACAGATTTTTTCTGCGCAAGATCAAAGGAATCATGCCGGCACAGCGGGCAGCCTTTGTTTTTGAGCACTTCAATCGTCGCAAAAGCAGCTTGAAAGCCGACCGTGATCTCTTGGGCGCACTTTTTGCAGCGGTACGTCCGCAGGGTCCGCTTGACCTCGCCGGTGTAGAGGGCGTCTTTGAATTCTCCCGTGAGGAGGGGAGCGGTCTTGTCTGTCGTTTTCAGAATGATCATCTGTCCCCGGTTGCCGATCATCTCAGCCCCTTCATATTCGTTAAACTGGGGAATCACTTCGCTGACCATCAGGCCCATGCGGATAAACTCGCGCTGCATCTCCAGCATGAAGTCGGGCGATTTATGGGCAAACGACAGATAGATCGGCTGTCCTGATTTTTTCTTCAAGACGCTGATGCCCCGAGACAGAAACAGGCTCATCCCCGGCAGGGTGTAGGGCGGGTCTGTAAAAAAGCAGTCAAACGTGCCCAGAGCTGTCCTCGAGAGCGGACGGCGCAGGTCGGCATGGCGGCACTCGATCGGCAGTCCTTCCCGTGCAGCGATCTCTCTGATGTACTGGAGAAAGCGCTGGTCGATGTCGACGACCGTGACCGCTGCCCGGTGATCGACCGCACGCGGGAACAGCCGCTGCAACAGCAGCCCGAGCGAGACGCTGACGAGATCATCGTCTCCAAGACACAGGATTCGGCTGCCGATGAGGGCATGATCTCGCAAGCAGAGGAGCGCTCTTTTCAGGCTGGTTTCCGGCGTGCATTTCGACTGGTCGATCTGCACATCCACCTGCGGACGGGCCTGGAAGATGTCGCCCAGCTTCTGCAACAGGTCAGCCAGCTCTGCGCGCCACGCTCCTTCTTCTTCCATCAGCCTGCGGTACAAAGGCAGATCCAGCCCATCCAGCCCCCATCTGCGGCTTACGTAAGTCTCTCCGTCCGGTGTGCAGCAAACGCCGCGGTCCTGACGCAGCGCACCCAGCCGGATCAGCTCCTTTTTGACGGCGGCCGCGACGGGAACAGGCAAAAGCAGCTGGCGGGCCAGCTCTTTCGTAGAGATGCCGGGTCGCAGATAGCAGGTCAAGAGGAGCTTTTCGATGGCCGGGGGACCTTCTTGCAGTTGTACACGTTTGCTTGCCAATTCGATATAATTTTTCAAGGAAATCACTCATTTCCGCGTTTTTTTAATCAGACAAAAAAAGGCAGAAGATGAACACAGCGTCATCTTCTGCCCTAACCTGATGTTGACCATACCCGCCCGGCCCGCGCCGCGACAATTACATGCAGGCACATGGGGAAGCCACACGCGGGACACAAACAAAAACCGTGCGTAAGAGCACGGTCGTCTGCAGTCAACAAAAAAGATTATTGAAAGGGATGCCGGTTCTTAACTAATGGGGGATCCCCTGTTTTTCTCATCACAAATAAACCACAAATGATGTGGATTTGAAAAAAGATGAGAAGCAGGAAAACCCTATCCAATTTGATTAGTTAAGAACCGACGCGGACATCAAGACATCCCCTACTGAGTAATTTGGTACCCCCATTATACCCGAAGAAAATTGTCAGAGGCAAGGGAGGCTTCCTAGGGGTAAAAGCGATCGCCCGCCTCTTTGGCACCCGATCGCTTTACAGCCGGCGAAGATCAAGATAACTTTAATAGGGAGCGTATTGTCTGATAGAAACAGAGGAATATGGAAATAACGTGAAGGAGCTAGACGCATGAATGCTGACAGAAAAAAAGATCCCTCTCTGCTGCCTGACGGAAGCATGGGGGGAGCGGATGAGCGCGTGCTGATCGTCGTCTCTGTACCCCCTGAGAGAGACGCAGTCTGGCGCGGACTGGACGGAGACGGCCGATTTGACGTGCTGGTAGGCGGCGTAGGGACTGCCCAAGCAGCTGCCAGCACCACCAGCGCATTGGCGAAAAGCGGGACGGCGTACAGCCTCGTCATCTGCATGGGCATTGCCGGCGGCTTTGCTGGCAGGGCGGCAGTAGGATCGCTGGTCGTGGCCAGCGAGATCATCGCAGCCGATCTGGGAGCAGAGACACCGGACGGATTTTGCAGCATCGATGAGCTGGGCTTTGGGTCGGCGCGTGTGGAGGTGGACTCCCGTCTGGCTGCTGCGGTCACCCGGTCAATCGGAGAGGCGGGGCTGCCGGTCTGCTCGGGGCCGGTGCTCACGGTCACCACTGTCACGGGTACAGCGGAGACGGCGGCCGCTCTGGAGGCCAGAGTGCCGGGAGCGGCGGCAGAAGCGATGGAAGGGTACGGCGTGGCAGTCGCCGCCAGAGCACATGGGGTGCCGGTCCTGGAAATCCGCGCAATCTCCAACGCTGTCGGCCCGCGCGACCGGGCAGCCTGGCGAATCAAAGAGGCGCTGGATGCCCTGCAAGCGGCATGCAGTGCCTTACGGGAGGTAGTACGATGAACATTGCATTTTCCCCTTGTCCCAATGACACCTTTGTTTTTCACGCCTGGGTGCACGGATTGATTCCCGGTGCGCCCAAGCTCGATGTGATGTATGCAGATATCGATATCACCAACGGTCTCGCCGCCAGCGGCCAGGGACCGGATGTGCTGAAGATTTCCTATGCGGCACTGCCGTGGGTATTGTCCGAGTATGCGCTGCTGCCTTGCGGAGGGGCGCTTGGCCGGGGCTGCGGTCCGCTCGTGCTGACAAAGGGAAGCCAGACCGCTGAAAAGGATCCGGCAGTCCTCTCCGGCAAGCGGGTGGCCGTACCCAGCGAGCGCTCTACGGCCTATCTGCTTTTCCGTCTCTGGGCCGCGCAAAATGTGCCGGGAGGAGTAGGCGAAATCGTCGTGATGCCGTTTCACGAGATCATGCCGGCTGTCCGCGACGGCCTGATTGACGCCGGACTGGTGATCCATGAGGCCCGCTTCACCTATCCGCAATATGGACTTTCACTGCTCGCCGACATGGGCAGCTGGTGGGAGGCCGAGACGCAGTTGCCGATTCCGCTCGGCGCGATTATCGCCCGCCGCTCCCTCGATCTGGATCAACTGGCTGCCTGGACCCGCGCTTCCGTGGAATATGCCTGGGCCCATCCGGAAGCCTCCCAGGCGTACGTCATGAGCCACGCTCAGGAGATGGATCCGGAAGTAGCGAAGGCCCATATCCAACTGTATGTGAACAGCTTCACGGCCAATTTAGGCGAAGACGGCTACGCCGCCGTAGAAGCTCTCCTCGGCCGTGCCCAAGCCGAAGGGCTGGTGCCGCCGTTCGAGATGGCCGCGTTGCGCAAATAATCGTTCTTCCCTGCGAGAAAACAAGAAAGCTCCTGTCCCTCGTTCGATGAGCGAAGGCAGGAGCTTTTCGATGTGAATAGACTTCCATATGAATCTTCTTCCATACGGGTGAGAAAAGCTTGTGAAAAGGCGAAAAAGAAACAATAATGGAAGCATGATCATTTACAGCAACAGAAAGGAATCCTATCCAGTGAAGTTACTCTCTCGTGTCTTCTTGGTTGTAAGCATCATGCTCGGCGTAGTCGGTTGCAGCTCGGATGACAGTTTGGCCAAAGCGGGGAAGGGTCGTCTGGCACAAAGCGAGTTCTATGTTCTGAACAAACAGATCGGCGATGCGATCTACTATCAGCCGGTAGATTTCAATAAGGCGATCAGTGCGCTTCCCGCGCATATGAAGGAAAACCTGAAGCTGATCGATTCGGCCAAGCTTCCCTTTCCCGTCGGACAGGAAACGGCGTATCTGGCTACCTTTCGCGTGGAACAGGAAGAAGAGGATCGGTATCAGGTGCAGTTTACCTACCTCCCCAAAAAAGAGGGGGGCTGGATGAATGGAGACGACTTTTTTATCATTCGCATGACGGACATCGGAGACGAACTGCCCGCCGGTTTTGAGGCCAGAGAAAGCGGTCTGGACATGTTTGGCAACAAAATTGACGTGGAGCATACCGAGAATGGCGTACGCCTGCATCATCACATCCATCAAACCAACAGCGGATACGTCTATACCTACTATAGCTGGGACGCCAAGGAAAACTACTTGGCGACGGTCGTGACCACCGCCAACGAGATCAATTTCTGCCACAATGGAATCTGGTATCAAATCGGTTATCATATCAACGGAAATCAAGTGGATGAGTCTGTACAAAAGCAGATGGCCGAACTGGCGAAGGAATTAATCGAGGAGTAAGCGATGCCTACTCAATCAGCATCTGGCGCAGATTGAGCAGGCATTTTTCTTCGATTCCGCACGCTTCTATCAAATACTCCTCGATCGTCCCGTACTCGTTCAAGACGGCAGTGAGCGTATCATCCAAATAATCGCGGCGCACCTCCATCAGTGGTTTCATTCGCTCAGGCGATATTTGGAAGAGGCTCATCCAGCGTATATACCTCTCGATTTTTTTCATCCGCGGCTGGATCAGGTCATTACTGGTCCTGGGCCATCATTTCCCGGTGTTTCTCGATCAGTGCCCGCTGTCCCTCCAGCGTGAAAAAGGATTCATCCCGCAGCGGGGTGTAGGTTTGGAAAAATGCGCGGTTTCTTCTCTCCAGATCCAGCATGGCCTCGGCATCTGTGCTCTCCAAAATTTTCACGAAAATTTTTGTTCCATTCAGTCTCATGTCGGTTGCCTCCCTTTTGGTTTTTAATAAAAAACACCACAGGTGTCCCTGCGGTGTTTGGGTAGATCGGTATGCAAACCACAGGGAAGCGACCCGTGGCGTTTCTATTCCCAGGACTTGCTCCGGAAAATCGCTAAGCGAAGGGTGCGAGGTCGCGCGTATCACTGATTTTGGACAGACTTCTCCCTTGGCTCGCAAATACAAAGAAAACGGCAGTCGAGTACCCTAATCCTTTAGCCAGTGATGTCATCGCTCTCTTTTTCATAAGGCACTCTCCTTTCCCGATTTCTGTGACTATGATAGCAAAACCCGGCCGCCTCTGGCAAGGTATGGAAATCCGGGTGGATCACATATTTCGGGCGTTCCCTTTTGAGGGTAGCAGCCGATTCTCTATTTTCTCATAAACGGCGAGCAGCCGGTTTAGAAAAGAGAGCTTCGGCGTCAACCGGTAGGCGATGAGTGCCGCCAGCATGCCAAACAAAGCGCCGACCGCGATATCGACCGGGTAGTGTACGCCGACATAGATCCGGGAGATGCCGACACAGACCGCGAGCGCCAGCCATAGCCAGCCTTCCCTTCCGCGGACGAGCAGAAAAGAGAAGCAAAAGGAAAAAAACAAAATGGTGTGGTCGCTCGGAAACGAGTTATCGATCTCATGGGGCACCAGCGCCGTCACATCCGGCAGGACGGCAAACGGCTGGTGATGGGAATAGAACTGCCCGGCGATGGTGCCGTAAATCTCCGCCAATCCAAAAGCCAGCACGGCCTGAACCACCATCCGCCTGTTTGGGGAGCTACGGGTAAACCAATAGACGACGACTCCTGCGGCCAGCACATACAGCGTGTACTCCGCCAGAAAAACCGCAAACGGGTTCAGGGCCGGATAGTGCTTGCCCAAGTCGTTGATCGAACGAAAAACTTCCTCATGCACTTGCGAAAACGACATCGCTCATTTCCTCCTACTGTTGCAAATGACAGATGCAGGCTGCATCGCTTCCTCCAGTTTACAGATGGATCATTTTGGGAGAAATCGATTTATCTTACAACTGGCCGGAGAAACCTTACAAGGCTGTAAGCTGCCGATCTTGAGAGGGGCGAACCGCCGGCGTTTGCGGCATGAATCATAGGAAAGAAGCGGATGCAGAAAAATAGGGAGGAAGGAAAAACCTGAGCTTGACATGAAACCAAATGGTTTTATAATCAAAGAAAGTGAAACCATTTGGTTTTCTATTTTCTTGGTTTTCTCTTTTCGATGAGAAAGAAGGAGATTGATCATGGAAACGAATCATCAAGATACCCTGCAGGATATCAAGCATGTGGTCGTCTTTGACGCGCCGATCCAAAAGGTCTGGGAAGCTGTCTCCACACAGGAGGGCATTGCCTCCTGGTTCATGCCCAATGACTTTCAGCCGGTACTCGGACATGAGTTTCACCTGCAATCCCCCTTTGGCCCGTCGCCCTGCAAGGTGACCGAGCTGGATCCGCCTCACCGCCTCTCGTTTACCTGGGATGTGAATGGCTGGTTCGTCACCTTTGCGCTGAAGGAGATCGGCGAGCAGACGGAATTCACCCTGATTCACGGCGGCTGGAAACAACCGACATCCGTCGTGCCGAAGGCCAATGAAGACGCCGCGGTCATTCGCGACCGGATGAATCAAGGGTGGGGCGGCATCATGGAGAATCTGCGGAAGGCAGTGGAGGCGTAAGGTGGCTGGAGCCGCACAAAAATACGACGTTTTTCAGGCCATCGCGGACCCGACGCGCCGAGAGGTTCTTCAGCTGCTAGCGGGCCGGGAGCTGCCCATCTCCGCGATCACTTCGCATTTTCCCATGAGCCGGACAGCCGTCGCCAAGCATCTCCACGTCCTGTCCGAAGCGAAGCTGGTCAGCGGACGCAAGGTCGGCAGGGAAAAGCTCTACCGGCTCCATCCCGAGCCTTTGTTGGAGCTGAAGCAGTGGCTTTCCTATTACGAGCACTTCTGGAATAACAAGCTGTCCATGCTGAAGCATGTGGTGGAACACAGGTGACAATCTGCATCTCTACGGATGACGCGGAAGTATCCAAAAAGTTCTTTGAAGCGCTGCAGGAAGGCGGCCAAGTGGGCATGCTGCTGCAGGAAACCTTTTTCAGTCCGGCTTACGGCATCGTAACGGACAAGTTCGGGGGTACCTTCCAGATTTATACGGAGGGCGCACATCAGTAGCAAGCCAGACGCATCCATAATAGTACGGACATATCCATCATGGCAGGAGCATTTGTTTGCAGGGGAGCTTTAGATCAGGCCCCCCTTTTCCTGTAGAAACGGCTTGTGGAAGGGGGAGGTTTTTTGCATGAAAACAATCAAGGTTTGCCACTATGAAGCATTTACCCGCGTCCCGCACAAGGGAAATCCGGCAGGGCTTGTCTTGGACGCGGACGGACTGACCGAGGAAGAGATGAGGGAGATCGCCGAACAGGTAGGGTTTACGGAGACGTCTTTTCCGTTTCCCTCCGATGTCGCCGACCTGCGCATCCGTTATTTTACGCCCGGCCATGAAATGGATCTGTGCGGTCATGCCACGATTGCGACGATATATGCGCTTACGTCGAGAGGGCTGCTGGGGGAGAAAAAAGAGCTTACGATTGAAACCAAGGCCGGCATCTTGCCGATTCGGCTTGAAGATGACGGCGCGGGCGGCATTTCGATCACGATGCAGCAGGCTGCCCCGCAGTTTCAGCCATTTGGCGGCTCCCTGCACGATGTGGCGCAAGCGATGGGAATCGAAGAGAGCGATCTGGATCCATCGCTGCCGGTCATGTACGGCAGTACAGGGATCTGGACACTGCTCATCCCGGTCAAAGGCTTGGAGCCTTTCCGGCGCATGAAGCCGCACAATGAGCGGTTTCCCGCGATATTGACAGAAAGGCCGCGGGCATCCCTCCATCCGTTCTGCCTGGAGACTTACCATCCGGACGCGCAAATGCATGCCCGCCATTTTTCCTCGCCGTATTCGGGGACGGTGGAAGACCCGGTCACCGGCACCGCCTCCGGAGCGATGGGGGCCTACTATGCGCAGTACATACGGGGAGGAGAGGATTCGTCCGTTCGGCTCGTGGTGGAGCAAGGCAGGGAAATGGGCAGGGACGGAAAGGTAGGGGTATCGGTTGCCAAGAGAGAAGGACAGTATGAGGTGGAGATTTCGGGCCAGGCTGTCTTTGTGGATGAATTGGAAGTGAAGATCTAACACGGCCCGGCCGCTCCCTTTTACAAGAGTGGTGGCAAGGGTAAGCCTCAGGCCTCTGATCCTAAACCAGAGTTGTCATGAGCCACTCCGGAACCCTTGACCCAGTTGGCGGAGAGATAGAGAATCTATTTGGGGATGAATCCTTTCATTAAATTAACGGATGTACGGTTGTACGCGATCTTCGAAGAAAATGGATAGCTGTAACAGGATCTGTCCCCAGTTTTGGACTCGGCCTGTCCATTTTCGTAAAACATCCATGGTTACAAGATACAGCATTTTGAGAAGAGCTTCATCCGTAGGAAATACAGCTTTTCCTTTCGTTACTTTCCGCAATTGCCGATGGTAACTTTCAATGACGTTCGTGGTGTAAATCAACTTTCGAATCTCTGGTGGGTATTTGAAAAACGTGGATATTTCTGACCAATTGTTTCGCCAGGAACGAACCAGTAAGGGATATTTGTTCCCCCAGGATTGTTCAAAATGATCCAGTTCTTCTAAGGCAACCTGCTCCGTTGGAGCCTTGTAAATCGGCTTCAAATCTGACGTAATCTTCTTCAAATCCTTGTACATCTTTGTGGCCATCCAAATCGATGCCAATGACCATATACGCTGCTTTGTTGACGATGGCATTTTGTTTGTCACGTTGGAAATGAGCGTTGGTGAGACCTCAATTCCTTAGAGTTGCTGCAGATGATCCTGAATGTCGCGAGTAGAAACGCCTTTGGCGTACATCGCAAGAATTTGATCTTCGATCCCTGTGATGTTCGACTGATTGGAAATATTTAATATGATTGAGCCTGCGCGTTGGAAGGTTAGCAGATTAGATGTTGCGTTTGATTTCCCTACACCTTATAAGGATTGTTTCTTATTGCCGCCGCCGACTAACCTTAGAATCAGAAGGTATGAAACAACCTTATATTATGGGGCGGCAAAGTCAGCGTTATCGGTCTGTCAGTACGATAAACAGAAGCAACTAAAGGAAGCTAAGGGTATTGATTCACTTCCAATGACGAGAATCGAGTTCCGAATGAGACCGAAACAAAAGCCGCTTACAGGATACGATAAGGAAGACTTTATAAAAATGAAAGGCTTCCGGTTCGTTTCCAATACAAAAGAGTTCATTGGTCTTCGATGCTTGCTCAAGAGCGTTATCAATGGTAAACGTGATTGGAGAAACCTAAAGCGGAAAGATAAACAGGCAATTACAGCGGCGGTCAAGGAAAGAACTGTTGACATGCTAGACTTGTTCCTAGAGTATATCGAGGGAGATATAGACGGCTTTATGCTTGACGGTCTTACCATTCCCGTACTCTCACACAAGCCATTCTATCAGGAAGTAGGATAGGTCAGGGCGGCTATATAGTGCGCCCTCAGACCTCTACAATTAGCTTCTAAGCTTACTTTCATATGGAAGGCACGGGTGCCTAGTCGTTTGCATATGAGGGATAGAAAAGTCTTTAGTGGCGTTCTACACGCCTGAAATTTTTCCGAAAATCCTTGTCGGACGTAAATAACCGCCCATTAAGGCGGTTATTTACGTCACGCTCCTTTTTCGTACCATTAACGAACCTAACGTTTTTTAATTCACACTCCAAAGCTAAGTTTACTTACTTTCCTTGAGCGATTGCTTTCGTTTCATGAACTGTACCATATGGGTGCTCAGGCGGTGCATAAATAACGTAAACTTTAAGAGGGCGATTACCTGTATTGATTACATTGTGCCATTTTCCAGCAGGTATCATAATTGCATAGTCGTCGTACGCCATAACTTGAAAATCTAAGCTATCTCTGCTGTCACCCATTTGAACAAGTGCCTGACCTTCTTCAATCCGTATGAACTGGTCAGTTGTTGGATGGACTTCCAAACCTATGTCTTCACCAACATTAATACTCATCAAAGTTACTTGAAAATATTTCCCTGTCCATAAAGCGGTGCGGTAATTGTTGTTTTGCTTGGTTGCTTGGTCAATATTTACTACAAATGGCCTTGTTCCATAATCTTGTAAAGGGATGTTTCCATAAGGATTATGGTAGTAGTTGTTTCGGTTGTAGTAATGGGGATTCCAATCATAACCCGATTTGTTATTCCAGTGGCATTGCATTGGATTATACCATTGATAGTAATAGCATGAATTAGGGTACATACTCATGCTCCTCTCGGTGATTTTCTTATTGACCATTTATCCTATGCAACTGCCTAGTTATATGTAAGCAAAATGGGCAAAAGCCCACTAGTTTACAACGATGAAAAAAAGAGGGGTTCGCCGCCCCTCTTTACAATTTACGCCAATACATCCCCGATTTATTTGTCCTTCCTCACTAACAGTGAACAGCACTCCACATGTGTTGAGTAGACAGCGATAACAATTTCTATTTCCTGCAGAAGCGGGAGTATTCACTTATGTATCACATAGAATTCTTCATGCAAAACGCTGCAGGAAGACGTTGAAGCGATGCGCGAAGAGCCGTGCTTGTGTCGTCAACAACGAAGGGATGGCTCTTTCGTCTTGTACAACTCTTATGAGACTTGCTGCTTCAGTATTGCCACTCTGGAGATTTTGTCCAGTATATAAATATCTTCCTTCATATGTTCTCGAGCTTGAATTCCGGAGTCCTTAATGCATTTTTCGATCCGATCGAGTTCCTTTGCCCTCTTAACAGTTTTAAGAGCATTGACCTTATCGTGAACTAATCCGACTAAGGCTAAAGCGAACGACTCCTGATAACTCAAGGGAAGAAAGCCGGCGCCGCCCAGCATCATTTTGACGAATCCCCCAGAAGACCGCCCCGACGCCTCCACGACTTCGAACAACAAATCGTTGTATTCGTTGATGGTTTGCCTGCGAGTCGCGTCGTCCATCGCGTCCAAACGGTGGAGCAAATTACGGAACGCTTTGGGGGTATCGTACTCGTCCGCCAACAAAGCCACCTTCGTTGCCTTAACATGAGGGTTGGTCTCAAATAGTTTCAAATAGTTGTTTTCCGAATGATTCCGGTCAATAAGGCGTTCGATTTGTTCCAAGTTGGACGCGTCGTACCAATACATTTTTAATAAATCTCCCATCAGATTGGAAACTGCTTGATCGCTGTACATGCCGTCAGGCGTCCTTAACTTGAACGGAAAATAAGTCGATTGCAACGCCGTAGCGAGGTGCGTGCTATCTGCATTCACCATTAACTCAAACGAAATTTGTTCATGAAGGTCCGAACCACGAAAGCTTTCTTCGACAATAAGATTAACTCCGAAATTGGCGACTGACATTGGGCTGTGCTGGTGCAAGTAGCGAAAGCTGGCCGCCGCCGCCGTCACGGGCCAGGCTAACAGCTGGGCGAAGCGTTGCACGAAAGGATCTCCCTCTCTCTTCCCCCGAAGGAACAGTTCGGAGGACGCATCGTAAATGTTCGGATATCGTTTTTCGTATTGTGTCTTCGTTTCGACAAGATGGGCGGCCAATAGCGCATTTAGACCTCGTCGCCCGACGACAGACAGCGGATTGCATTGATAGGCTTGTAGCAGCAGGTTTTGGTCGTATCTGGTCTCTTGATTTGGTAACACAATGACGACCTTCCCCATGTCGACTAGTTCGACTAGATCGGACGCTGTCATGTTCTGTTGCTCCAGAAACGAATCTAGATGATTCTCGATCGGAAGTGCCAAATAGACCGTATCGTATAGTAGCAACACGTCCCGTAGGTCGACGGTTTCGAACACAGAGGCGTTGAGGAAACATTTTTGCAACCCTTCACGAAAAAAAGGGATATCCTGTCTCCCTGTCTTTCCGGTATAAATATCTTCGGCATGCTCGAACCAAAAATCAGCTTCATTGATCGTGAACGGAAGTTGCTTATATAATGATAGGTTCATAACGTTGAAAGAACCAAGTAGATTGTTTACCGTTTCATGACCTGCGCGATCCGCTCCCGCATTTGTCGGTTGCCTCGGGAAATCCTCATGCTTGATTGTTATCCTATCGGTTCCCAAGTCGGCCTGTAGCAGATAATTTTGCATCTGCTCCATCATTTCCGCCGTTGTATCTTCCGAAACCGAAACCACGATTTCAAAGCCTAAGCCGCGATGCGGGATATCCACATTCGTCACATTGATATAATGGAATTTACTTTCCACAAAATTACGAATGTCGCTTTCGGTAACGCAGGTTGCCTTGAACCCGTCCACAACGTTTGATAAGGAAATTCTTTCGATTCTTTGTTTGAACGATTCCGGCGGAGTTTTCGTCAATTCGACATTCGTCCCCATGTGCCTTATAGATGAGTTGAAATCGTCGGCAAGTTCCTCAAAATCACCCTCGTAATTTTCGCAATAAATAACAAACCTAAAGTCATCGAGCTGATATACTTTGGTTTGCAAACCGAGATATTTGATTCGCAATTCGAGATCCATTCGTTTGACTTTACCTTCTAATTTAAGCACCCCAAACACCCCGCGCCTTTATTTTTCCTAATTATACCACACTGGTGATGAGCGCTATAATTTGGGTGTACATTCTGGGTTGCCTCCACTATTTTTGAGAGGCCATACGCTCTATATGTTCCATATTTACTCAACTCCAGATTAGCATTATGAAACATCCCTAGTACGTTCTTCCAAAAAGATTCAACACAATTTCGGTTTTCTGCTTTTATATTTCCTGTCTTTCAAAGAATTGACTCTAGAAATTCTTCATCGACTGATTAACCGTATAGAAATAGAAGCAGACGGGTCGAGTATCTTCCACAGATTCTTGAACCCATATGCTTATTCTTTACTTCTTTCTATCAACGCACAGCTCTCCACATGCGCCGTATGCGGAAACATATCCACCGGCTGCACCTGTACCAGTTCATACCCGGCCAAGAGCTGGGCAATATCCTTCGCCAGCGTAGACGGATTGCACGACACATAGACGATCCGCTTCGGCTTCACCTCCAGCAGCGAGCGGATCAGCGCATTATCCAGCCCGGTACGGGGCGGATCGACCACGACCACATCCGGCTTTACGCCTTGCTTCGCCCACTTGGGCATCAGCACCTCGGCGCGGCCCACATGGAACTGCGCGTTGGCTGCTTGGTTGCGCTCCGCGTTTTTCCGCGCATCCTCCACCGCTTCCGGGATGATCTCGATTCCGCGCACTTCCCGGGCGTAGGGAGCGAGCCAGAGCGCAATCGTTCCCGTCCCGCAATACAGGTCAAACAACAGCTCGCTGCCGGTCAGTCCGGCGGCTTTTTTTACTTCCTCATAGAGCTTCTTCGTCTGTTCCGGATTCAGCTGGAAAAAGGCGCGTGCCGACAGATCAAAAGAGAGCTCGCCCAGCTTTTCCGCGATGGAGGGGCGTCCCCACAGCTCGCGGGTGGTGTCGCCGAAGACGAGGGAGGTCTTCTTCGGGTTGATGTTTTGTACGATGCTGACCAGCTCCGGCAGGCGCGTGCGAAGCTCCAGGATCAGTTCCTTGACGCGGGGGATCTCCGGGGTGGCCGTCACCAAAGTGAGCTGCGTCTCTCCCGTAGCAAATGCGGCCCGCGCCACGACCGTCCGGACGACACCGGTCCGTTTGCGTTCGTCGTAGACGGGGATGCCGAGCTCCTCCATGACGGCTTTGGCCGTGCGGACGATGGCCGTGGTCGCCTCATGCTGCACGTGGCAGGTCTCCAGGTCCACCAGGCGATGGGTGCCCGTCTGATACAGTCCGGCCACCAGCTTGCCGTTTTCCCGGCCTACCTGAAACTGCGCTTTGTTGCGATAGCCCCAGGGGTTGTCCATGCCGATCGTCGGGGCCACCGGCGGATTTTCCAACCGGGCGTATTTGCGCAGCGATTCGCTGACCAGCTCCTGCTTGGCGGCCAGCTGGGCCTGATACTCCATATGCTGCAGGCTGCATCCGCCGCACTGCTCATACACAGGGCAGGGGGGCTGGACGCGAGCCGGGGATTTCTCGACGACACGCAGCAGGCGGGCGGTCGCGTATTTTTCCTTGACCTCGGTCACTTCTGCGTGGACCACCTCGCCGGGGAGAGCTTTTTCGACGAAGACGATTTTCCGCTTGAAGTAGCCGATGCCCTCGCCGTTGATCCCCAGGCTTTTGATCGTCAGGGTCATTTGCTGGCCGACCCTTATTTGCGCATCTTCCTGCCGCGGCGCCTTCCGCTGTTGAGCTGCTGGTCGTTTCATAGGTCCGTTTCTCCTTTTGCTGCTTACTGGTTGTACCTATTATACCGCGATTGCGCAAGAGTCCCAAACCAGCTGCCCGGATGCAAGAACAGGAGAAAAGAACGAAAAGCCAAGGAATGCCAACTTTCTCCCTCGACGCCTTTTTGCTATAATAGGGCAGAGAAAAATGAGGGAGTTGTGACGGAAGATGCAAGAGCTGTTCGATAAAATGAAGGAATACCTGAACATGGACACGGAAATTTCCTTCGACGAGTTTGATGGATACTATAAAAAAGTGACCGCGTTCTTGAACGACAACTGGACGAACTTGAACGAGGACGAGACCATGCATATGCTCTTCATCCTCGACAATCTGAAGTCCAACGGGGAAGACCGCGCCAAGCGCAAGACCAAGGAAGCGAAAAAGTACACCAAGATGACGCAGCGCTGCGAAATCTGGGCGACCGCTCTGATCAACCGCCTGCGCGAAGCGGGCCTCACGGACGAGGAGATCGGCAAGCGCTACGAGGTTATTTACGAGGCTGTCTAAGACGAAGACAGAAGAGCCAGATAGAAGTGAGTGCCATAGCGGAGGAGGCGCCGAACCCCCTCCGCTTTTGTTCCTTTTTGATCGAGCGGGCAGGTTCCCTTGACAAATCGCCCATTTCCCTCTATACTTTCTAACTAATTTGAATATGATGTTTCGATTAAAAACAGCGTAGATAAGGAAGAGTAAAAGCAAAGACGACGCATAGAGAGCCATCCCCCGCGCTGAAAGGATGGACGTCCGCTTGCTTTGAAAATCACCTTGGAGCTGTGTTCTTGAAAGGATGGCGCGATTCGTCCGGGAAGCGTCTGGATGAAGCCCGGTCCCGATCCGAGTAAAGAGCAACGGAAGCCGCCACCGTTACAAGGCGGAGTCTCTAGCTGTCACCGGAGACTCATGGAGTCTGTTTTTCGCAAGGAAGACAGAAAAGCTGAGTGGTACCGCGATGCCCTCGCCTCAGCCAGTCGTGTACATGTTGCACGGCCGGCTGAAGGCGGGGGCTTTCTTCATTTTCGCAGGTCTGCACAGACTGCACAGACTGCACAGACAGACCGCCATCCATACAGACAAACAAACAGACAAACAAGCGCATCCGGGGAGGAACGAAACATGCATACTGTCAAAATGGAAGAGATCATGGTCGCCAATCACTTGCTGAAAGATGTAATCGAGAAAACGCCGCTGCAGCTGAACAAACGATTGTCGGAAAAATACGGCTGCCATCTGTATCTGAAGCGGGAGGATCTGCAGGTGGTCCGCTCCTTCAAAATCAGGGGGGCCTATAATCTGATCCGCCATCTCTCGGATGAGGAGCGCGAGCGGGGCGTGGTTTGTGCCAGCGCCGGCAACCACGCGCAGGGCGTGGCGCACTCCTGCCAGCTCTTGCAGATTCGCGGCACGATCTTCATGCCGGCGACGACCCCGCGGCAAAAGATTTCCCAGGTCAAGCTGTTTGGCGGCTCTTTCGTCGATGTGGTCCTGGTGGGCGACACTTTTGACGACTCTTTTGCCGAAGCGATGAAATTCTGCTTGCAGGAGAACATGACCTTCGTCCATCCCTTTGACGATCCCTACGTCGTGGCTGGGCAAGGGACGGTCGGCGTCGAGATCATGAACGATATCGAAGAGCCGATCGACTACGTGTTTGCCAGCATCGGCGGGGGAGGCCTGGTCGCCGGGGTCGGCACCTATGTCAAAGGAATCAGCCCCGCTACGAAGATCATCGGCGTCGAGCCGGCCGGGGCGGCGTCCATGACCGAAGCGCTGGCTCATGATGACGTCGTGACGCTGGACGAGATCGACAAATTCGTTGATGGCGCAGCCGTGAAACAGGTGGGACAGCTCACCCGCGAGATCTGCAAAGAAGTTCTGGATGATATCGTGCTGGTGCCGGAAGGAAAGGTCTGCACCTCGATTTTGGAGATGTACAATGAAAATGCGATCGTCGTCGAACCGGCCGGAGCCTTGCCGATCGCCGCGCTCGATCTGTACCGGGAGCAAATCGCCGGCAAGAACGTCGTCTGCGTCATCAGCGGCGGGAACAACGATATCGACCGGATGCAGGAGATCAAGGAGCGCTCGCTTTTGTTCGAGGGGCTGAAGCACTACTTTATCATCAATTTCCCGCAGCGGGCCGGCGCTTTGCGCGAGTTTATCGACGACGTGCTCGGACCGCATGATGATATCGCCCGCTTCGAGTACACGAAAAAGAACAACAAGGACAACGGCCCGGCCCTCGTCGGAATCGAGCTGAAATGCCAGAGCGATTACCAGCCGCTGATCGAGCGGATGAAGAAAAAAGGCATCCGCTATGTCGAGATTACGCATGACCCGTATCTCTTCAATCTGCTGATCTGAGAGAAGAAATGCATTCAGGGCGCGGTTTTTCAGGTGTTGTAAAACAGCAGGGAATAGTCGAAAAAGTGTTAATACAGCGAAAACAGAAGGAAACAGCAGCGAGAGAGAGCATATCTGTGATAATACAGCGTAATGTCTTATAACAAAATTTTATAAAACACATGCTGTTATAATACAATAACCTCAACGAACAAATTCGGGAGGTTATCACCATGACACCAATCACGACGTTCTTTCGCAATCTGGAATCCAAATGCTGTGCCGCTTGCGGGCAAGTCATGTCAGAGCAGGCCGAATCCTACATGACGGAGTGCTTTTCCTGCCAAGACCTGGCGACTCGAGATGCCTATCTGTATTACCACACAAAAAAATAAGCGCCCCCCGGAAAAGCGGAGAGCAGCCGCGAAATGATGACCTGTCGGTGCGCAATCGAATGTCTTCACCGGATCGATTCCGGCGCGAATCAGCTCGGAAAAAAGAGGGAGAGAGAAGCAGAGACCCACTCTGACGACTCTATCCCTTTTTTGCTTTGTCCGCCTTTTCCTTGACGTAATCGATCAAGCCGAGCTGAAAGCCGCGGTTTTCCAGCAGGCGCTTGGCCTCGTAGGGGCTGGCGTAAAAGGCGTGCACATGGGGATCGGTTTCCAGCACTTCCCGATACGCCTCTACCTGCCACAGCTCCCGGTACCAATCCGCTTGCTTGATCAAAGCCACGAGCTCCTCATAAGGGGGCTCCGGCTTCTTCCACGGATTCAGCCGATGAATGATTTCTGCCAGGATGGCGACAACTACCAAAATGCCGATCAAAAACATTGCTACACAGCCCAGTTCCCGTTCCGGAAGAGAGGTTCCCGGGTGCCATCAGCCGTAATTCCATCGATGTTCATCTCACCTGAACCGATCATGAAATCTACGTGGGTCAAGCTGGTGTTCAAGCCGCGCTTCTCCATCTCTTCCTGAGTAAGTGACGCTCCTCCCTCAACGCAGACGGGATAAGCATTGCCGATCGCCAAATGATTGGACGCATTTTCGTCGAACAGCGTCTGAAAAAAGATCATTTGGGACTGGGAAATCGGCGATTCATGCGGGACCAGGGCCACTTCTCCGAGGTAGTGGGAGCCTTCGTCCATCTCGATCAACTGCTTGAGCACCTCGTAGCCCGTCTCCGCGCTGAAATCGACGATTCTTCCCTCCTGGAAGGTGAGCGAGAAGTTGTCGATCAGATTGCCGTTATAGCTGAGCGGCTTGGTACTGCGCACGACGCCGGACACGCCTGTTTTCAGGGGAGCGGTAAACACCTCTTCCGTCGGCATGTTAGCCATAAACGGTACGCCCTGGGCATTTTGTTCGCCGCCGCCGATCCAGATGTGCCGCTCCGGGAGCTGGATCGTCAAATCTGTGCCGGGCGCCTGGTAGTGCAGCGCGTGATACTGCTTTTGGTTCAGGTATTCCACTTTTTGGTTCAACTGCTCCTGATGCTCTCTCCAGGCCTGTATCGGATCATCCCGATCGATCCGGGTAGCGCGGAAAATCGCTTGCCACAGCGCGGGGATCCGCTCCTCGGCCGGCAGGTCGGGAAAGACCATCGCCGCCCATGCAGGGGAGGGAGCGGCGATCACAGACCAGCTCACCTGGTTGCTCATGGTGTAGGAGCGGAATTTGTACAAGGCTTTGCCGGCCGATTTTTTGGCGGCGGCCAGGCGCTCGGGGTGAACGCCTTTGAGCAGATGGGGATCGGAATCGAGTATCGTGAGAAAAGCGGCCCCCTCTTCTGCCAGCGCCTCCATGGAGTTGGCCTTCCAGCGGGGATACTCCGCAAAGGCCTCGTCGGGAGCGAGATCGTACTTCATCCGCGTCAGTTCATCGTCCCGCCATTCGATATGTACATCCTTGGCCCCGGCTTCGTATGCTTGTCGGGCAATCTTCCGCACAAAATCTGCGGACACCAGCGATGCGGTAATCACCAATGTCTGCCCCGGCTGGACATTGACGCCGACTTTTACCGCCAGCGAAGCGTAGCGATCCAGCATGGTGTCGAATGAATGCATCATATACCTCCTTGCCTTCGTCCAAATTTTCCTGAAACGGATACGCAGGATCAAAAAAGGCGATGATGTTGATGCTTATTATAACAGAGCGGAACATGGTTATGCCTGTTTTTGCGGGGCCTCTCTTGCATTCCGGGCCAAAGAGAGGCACTCTTGATGGAAAAGGCATGCGGGAAAAAGGAGGAGGGACATGTTTCACCCGCTTATTTTTGACAATATCAAAGTCGTCCTGGAAGGGGCGGTCTACGATCGGGACTTCGACGGGACGATCCTGATCACAGGGCGGACAGACAGCATGGATCTGGCTACCTACCATCGGCTTTATCAGATCGATTTTCGGCTCGCCGGGGAGAAGCGGGACGAAGAGGAGGTCTATGCGCAGATGCAGCTGTGCACCTCTCTGCCGGATATTGCCGGGGAGCTCTTGGAGAAGCCCTTGACCGATCCGATCGGGTGCACGATCTGCATCCATTTCTTCCTCACGGTCGCCGAGGTGGAGCAGGAGACGGAAGCGATCGCCCGGCTGTTGAATGAGATCTGGGGCAATCGGCCGTACATCACCCAGACGATCAAGGCCAGGCTGAAGGAATACCAGCACAAGTGGCCGCCGGAGCGCTTCGAGAACCAGATCACACTCGATTTTCACCGCAAGATCGACGAGGGGAACATCGAGGATCTGCGCGGCCTGGTCGAGCATACGATCGCATCCTTGGAGCAATTGCAGCAAAGAGAGAACAGACGCTGATTCCGAGGGCGGATATCGCAGGCAGCATTGACTGTTTACAAATGAACAGACAGGCAGTATTATTTTGTTAACGGAAATTATAAATTGGTTAACAAATAAGGAGGACCTCATGAGAAACGAACGTTTGAAATGGTTGATGCTGTCTGCGATATTTGCTGCCCTGACGGCTGTCTTGTCTCAAATCACCATCCCGCTTCCGCTCATTCCGATTACGGGCCAGACGCTTGCCGTCGGTTTGACGGCGACGATTCTCGGAAGCCGCTGGGGGACGGTATCCATCCTGATCTATGTGCTGCTGGGCGCGGTCGGCCTTCCCGTGTTCTCCGGCGCCAGCGGCGGACTGCAGGTGCTGGTGGGCAAGACAGGCGGCTACATTTTCGGATTTATTTTCACCGCCTACGTCACCGGCCTGATTCTGGAGAAAACGCGCTTCCAGTTTGCCTGGGGATTGGTCGCCAACATCGTCGGCATGTTTGTCACGCTGGCCTTTGGCGCCGCCCAATTGAAGTACGTCATGGATGTCCCGTGGAATCTGGCGATGGCCTATGGCGTTACCCCCTTCCTCGTGGTAGGTGTGGTCAAAGCGGTGCTGGCCGCCTGGATTGGCATCAAAGTGAGAGAGCGTCTGATCTCCTCCCGTCTCCTGCAGGTGAACAGCAGTCCGCTTTCCCAGTAAACCGTCCGGGGAAGCCGCCATTTAATTCCGTCCGATTTGGCAAACGCCATCTCGTCCATCTCGTCCATCTCGACCGTCCGCCCCTTTGCGGACGGTTTTTTCATGTGGTTCTGGCTTGGGCCATCCCGGCCTGCCCGCATTAAAGAGGCGAGTCGGTCAGATACTACAGACGGAGGAACGGAAAAAAATAGCGGAACATAGGGGGAACTTGCCAATGAACATAACGACTATCCCAGGCCCCAAGGGTTTGCCCATCACGGGCAGTTTGCTTGCGTTTCGCCGCGATCCGCTCCAGTTTCTGCGCGATGCGGCCAAGCAGCATGGCGATGTGGCCCATTTTCGCTTTGGCCCGGCCCGCCATGTCTACCTGATCAGCAGTCCGGACCTGATCAAAGAGGTCCTCGTCACCAAGCAGGCCCATTTTCGCAAGGGAAAAGGCCTGCAGGTGGCGCGTGCGGTGGTGGGAGACGGCATCCTGACGAGCGAGGGACAAAAGCATCTGCGCCAGCGCCGGTTGATGCAGCCTGCATTCCACCGGGAGCGTATCGCTTCTTACGGGGAGAGCATGGTACAGCAGGCAGTCAGTCTGATGGAAGAGTGGACGGACGGCGCGGTTCGCGACGTGCATGAGGATATGATGAAGGTGACGCTGGCGATCATCACCGAGACGATGTTCGGCAAGGGATTGAAGGAGGGGGCGGACAAAATCGCCCGTGCGATCGACATCGGCTTGAAGTATGTGGCGACCAAAGCGACGTCCATCATCGACATTCCGCTGAATGTGCCCACTTCGAGCAATCGGCAGTTCCAGGAATCTGCCGAGGTGCTGGATAGGGCGATCTACGAGATTATCGAGGAGCGGCGCCGGGAAGGGGATCAGGGACGGGGGGACCTGCTGGCCATGCTGCTCTCGGCACGAGACGAAGATGACGGCCAGGGCATGACCGATGAACAGGTTCGGGACGAGGTGATGACCATCTTTGTCGCCGGACATGAGACGACGGCCAACACGATGTCCTGGACCTGGTATCTCTTGGCCACTCACCCCGAAGCGGAACAAAAGCTGTGGGCGGAGCTGGACGAGGTGCTCGGCGGCCGCCTGCCGATGGTAGCGGATATCCCGCGCCTCCCGTACTGCAGCCAGATCATCAATGAAACCCTGCGGCTGTACCCGGCCGCCTGGACGCTCAACCGCGAAGTGGTAGAGCCCGTGGAGATCGGCGGGCATGCCTTTAAGCCCGGGGATACCCTGATGATGAGCCAGTACGTGATGCACCGCAGCGACCGCTATTTTGAGCGGCCGGATGAGTTTATCCCGGAGCGGTTTGCCGGCGATTTGCTGAAGCGCATTCCGGCCTACGCGTATTTTCCCTTTGGCGGCGGCCCGCGGGTCTGTATCGGGAACAACTTCGCCCTCATGGAAGCGGCGCTGTTGCTCGCCACCTTCGCGCAGCGCTACCGCTTCAGGCTGGCCGATCCGGGCAAGCCGGTAGAGGCGGAGCCGCTGATCACGCTGCGCCCCAAAGGCGGGCTGATGATGAAGCTGGAGGAGCGTACCCGCTGATAACAAAGAAAAAGACACGGACCCACGTCAGAGGTTCGTGTCTATTTTATCGCTACAAGATGATCGGCACTTCACGCGTGCTTCGCTTCCAAATCAGATGGTCAAAGCCCTCTCCCCAGTAGTCGCGCAGCACGTAATTTGGCTCTCCCAATCTCTTTTTCCATACCTTTTGCGCTTCTTTATAGCCGCTGTCCAGGCAAAATTCGCCGATCCCCCTGGCCTGCAGGGGGCAGATCATCAGGTTGAGGAGCAGACTGCCGATGCCGCGCCGTTGGGATAAAAAAAAGCATCTGTCCACCGCAACGATTTCGCCTGGTGCCAGATACCGAACTTGGGGTAATTTATCACTGAAAACGAAAAGCTAATACGATTACTTTATCAAACAATTATAAAAGAACAATCAAACGATTATAAAACAATATAAACTCAGTGCTGGGAAAAGGGAATCGTGAAGGAAAAGGAACTGCCTATGCCCAGCTCGCTATTGGCCGTAATCATGCCGCCGTGCCGTTCGACGATGCTCTGGCAGATCGTCAGACCCAGCCCCGTCCCGCCGTTATTGCGGTTCCGCGATTTTTCCGCCCGGTAAAATTTGGTGAATACCTTGGGCAGGTCTTCCGCAGAGATGCCTTCTCCTTTATCAATCACCGAAAACAGCACATGTCCCTCCCGCTGGTCGCAGGTCAACAGGATCGAGCCGCCCGGCTTGTTGTAGTAGATGGCATTGTTCAGGAGATTTTCCAGAACCCGGCGCACCTTGGTCTCGTCTGCTTCGATGTGCAGCTCATTGGAGATGCGCAGCTTGCATTGAAAGTAGAGCCCAGCTTCCTTTATGCGAACCTGATAATCCTCGATGATTCCTTTCAGGAAGTTCTTTACGTTGAAGCGCTTGACGTTCAGCTTCAGCTCCGTACTTTGCGTGGTAAAGTCCTGCAGCTCATCCAGCAGCACTTCCAGATCATCCGTTTTTTGCTCGATTTTCTTCATCTGCTTCTGGATCCGCTCCAGTTCCTGAACACGTCCGGAGGCGATATAGGAAGCATAGCCTTTGATCGTCGTCAGCGGCGTGCGGAAATCGTGGGCGATGGCGGCGATCACTTCGGATTGCCGCTCCTCGGAGAAGCGTAGCTGGTCCACCATGTCGGAAAAATAGCGGAACAGGCGGCCGAACTCGTCCTCGGAGTGGTACGTGAAGGAAACCAGGCGCTTCCCGGCGCGAATCTCTTGGGTGACACGCGACAGCTCGTTGACCGGGCGGAGAATCCAGCGGACGAAGAAGCCGAGCAGCACCAATCCCACCAGGGCGATGCTTCCGTAAATATACATGAGCATCATGCTGACGCCTTTTGTGGCCATGATGTCGGAATCATCGGTATAAAAGTAAATGATCGTCTGCCCCTTTTTGGGAGGCTCGTGCTGATAGTGATATTCGGCCACGACCTTCAAATCCGTATTTTCCCGGTTGGTTTTGCGCGGCGGGTTTTTGAGGTTATAGGCCTGCGAGGTCTTGCTGTAGATCGTGTTGCCATTGGCATCCTTGACGACCATCTTGTAGACCAGATCCTCAGGCAGCTGTTTTTCCAATTCGCTTCGGTCCGTGGGGTCTTTGAAGTTGCTCGCGCTGAGCAGTTGATTGACACGGACCTTTTCCGCTGTTTCCTTTTCGTAGCGGTATTGATTGTGGCGGTCTGTTTTCAGCTGCACGACGATAATGTCCTCGAAGACGAATTTGAAGACGAGGATATTCAGCGCAATCAGTGCGAAAAACGAGAGAAACAGCTTGTTGCGAATGCTCATCTACACTTTCTCCCCGATGAATACGTAGCCCGTCCCCCATTGCGTTTTGATGTATTGGCGCTCGCCCTCCAGCTTTTCCCGCAGGTTCTTGATGTGTACCGTCACCGTATTGAGCGAGCCGTACCCATAGCCCCAGACGCGGTCGTAAATCTGTTCGCGCGTGAAGACGATGCCGGCGTTTTCCGCGAGAAAGGTAAGCAGTTGAAATTCCTTGGTGGACAGATCTACTTTCTCTTCGTTCACATAGACAGAGTAGGTTTCCTTGTGAATTTCCAGCCCTTTGAACTTCAGGACGGTAATGGCGGAATTGGACGTCTCCTTGTCGGAATGTTCCTCCGTATGTTTGCGGATGCGCTCATAGCGGCGCAGATGCGCACGGATGCGGGCAAGCAGCTCCTCCGTGTCAAACGGCTTGGTGATGTAGTCGTCGGCACCGATCTCAAACCCGACGACCTTGTCCACCGCTTTCCCCTTAGCGCTGAGGAACAGGATCGGCAGGTCGGATTCGCGGCGGATCTGCGAGCAGAGCTCGTAGCCGCTCATATTGGGCATCATGATATCGAGCAATATCAGATTCGGCTTCAGGCCCTGCTTCAGCAGCTGCAGTGCGTGTTCGCCGCTTTCCGAGGAGGTCACCTCATAGCCTTCATTGACCAGAATCTCTTCCAGCAGCTCTATGATTTCAAGATTGTCATCGACAAGCAAAACATGTTCCTTCACAGGTATTCCCCCAGTAATCTCAGATCTCCAGCAGGTTTCTTATCTCTATCCAATCATATCACGGTTTGCCGGACGAAGGGCATAGAATCCAACTCTTTCCATTCGTAATCTTGCAGGAAAATGGCGCTTTGCGGCGAATGGGCCTACCACTTCCTCTTGACACCAGGTACTAAATTGCGTCAGAAAAAGCCAGAGACCTAATGTCCCTGGCTTCATTCATGTAACGGATCTTACTTGACAGGCGCATCTGCCTGCGGTTCGGGAGTGGGTACGTCTGCTGCTTGGGCAGGTACCGCTGTCTGTTGCTCAGGTTGTGGCGCTTCTGCTTGAGCGGCTCCCGCCTGTGCCTGCTGCACGGGCTGTTCAGGTGTGGAAGCTGCTTGTACCGCTTTCTTGGCGGCCGGAGCGGCTGTCGGGATGGCATTTGCCTGGAGATGCACGGATGAAATCCGCTTCGCTCCGACAAAACGCTTGCTCCAGTAGTAGGGGTCGCTCAGCTTGGTGTTGACGACACCCCTGCCAGACTCCGAGTGCACAAACGTGTCATTTCCGATGTAGATGCCCACATGCGAGATGCTTCGCCCGTTCGTCTTGAAGAAAACGAGGTCGCCCGGCTGCAAGTCTTTGCGGCTTACAGGCTGGCCTACCTGGTATTGGGAAGCGGAGTTGTGAGGCAAGTCTACACCGAGCGCTTCAAATACATAGCGTGTAAAACCGGAGCAGTCAAAACCCTTTTTCGTGGTTCCGGAAGACTTGTAAGGGACACCGTAAAGGTCTTTGACGACAGTCATCAGGGGGGGGCCCTCCTGAGCATGTGCTGGGACGGTACCCATTGCAAGCAATCCGGCAATCAATAAAGAAACTACCGTCTTGCGCAAAAGAAACTGCTCCTCTCCTGAGCCTACGAGGTTAGCTGAAGGGTTCGGTTGAAAGGATTTCCCTAGACTGCCCGAGATGGCAGCCATTCACCCCAAAGTAAAGTGGGTCCCCCGTTTCCGCGAGCGGAATTCGGCTATTTATCGATGTTTTTTTACACGCACCTCCACATAGTTCACCATGACGCCGGTATTTCCTTTTTTTAGCCTTGTTTGTTCACAAATTTGTCACAAAATTTTGTCATACGCTGTAACGAACGCGACGAGGATGTTCGTCTACGCAGCTTGTCCAAAGGGGGACGGAAGCCCGTCCGGTCGAGGAAGGACACGGCATCCGTCCCGGGACGGAGACGAAAACCAACCGCACGCCCGTTATCCCGAATACCTTCTCCGTCTACAATGAGGTCATAAGGTTCACGCCATACCCGCAACACAACAATCAAGACGATTGGAGGGAAGGAATGATATGAACGAGCGGTCTGGCAAGGTGCTCTTGGGACTGGCTCTCCTGTTGACCGGAGGATTTGTGCTTTTGGATCTTCTGGGCATCGACGGCGGCCATTTCCTCGGTGTGCTGATCCCCGGGCTGATCATGTTATACGGAGCCCGCAAGGTCATCAAAGGTTCCGGTTCCCGCTTCTTTGGGATACTGGTCTTTCTGTTCGGGCTGTTAATGATGATCGGCAAGCTGCATCTGCTGTTCAACGTCATACTCGCGATTGGAGTGATTTACCTGGGCTATCGCCTGATCCGCCGCCGAGACAAGTCAGACGAACACATGCCGACACGATGGGAAAGACAGTGGGCGCAGCAGGTATTAAAGGAAGACGCTTTGGATCGGTGGGAACGCCAAACTACCCAGAAACAGCCGTATTGATCCGCGAGCAGCACCCTTCGCCAAAAAACTTGGCGTAACCAAGAATGCAAGTGATATGATAAGGAGGAACCTAACAATGGGTATCTTTAAAAGACTGCGTGATTTGACAGTAGCATCGGTGAATGACGTCCTGGATTCGATGGAAGATCCGGTAGTCATGCTGAATCAGTATATGAGAGATATGGAAGTGGAGATTGGTCAAGTAGAGGTGGCAGTAGCCAAACAGGTTGCTTTGGAGAAAAAATTCCGCCAACAATGGGAGGAAGCCGTGGCACTCGCGGAGAAGCGCGATCGTCAGGTGAAGCTCGCCCTCGTCGAAGGGGAGGACCTGCTCGCCCGCCGCGCTCTGGCCGACAAGAAGCAGTACGAGCTGCGCGCACAGGAATATGAGACACTGTACCAGACCGCTTCCGAGGCCGCCCAGCAGATGCGTGAAAAGCTGGCTGAGCTGAAAGAAGAATTCTATAAGATGAGAGCGAAGAAGTTCACGCTGATGGCCCGTGCACAGGTCGCCAAAACGCAAAAGCAAGTCAACCATGCGATCGTGGGCATCGGCACCCAGACAGCGGGCAAGGGCTTTCAGCGCATGGAGGAAAAAGTCCTGCGGATGGAAGCAGAGGCCAATCTGAGCGGCCAATGGCGGCAAACGACTGCCGGCCTGGAACAGTCTCTCGACGCGCTGGAAAAAAATGATCTGGACGAAGAATTGGCGCAAATCAAAGCTTCCCTGCAACAGAAAAAGGATGCACCTCCAGTGAAAGCAGAAGCGCCAAAACAGGAAGATAAACCTTCTGTGTAGAATAAATGTGGCAACCAGGCAGCCTGTGTAACAGGCTGCTTTTCCCCTAGGAGGTTCTATCCTTGGCAGACTTTATGGTCTTTTTACGAAGATTTTTTGCCGAACCGGGGCGCGTCGGGAGCATTATTCCGAGCTCGCGCTTTTTATGTGAACAGATGCTCCGCAGCGTCAACTGGGACCAGTCCGATGTGATCATCGAGCTCGGGCCGGGAACCGGCGTCTTTACGCAGAGCATCCTGCAAAAGAAACGGGCGGATGCCACCTATGTGGCGGTCGAACGAGATCCGCTGTTCCGCGATATGCTGATCCGCCGTTTTCCGGATATGACGATTTGGGATGAAGCCCTGAAAATAAATGAGTATCGGGAGAATGCCGGGATCGGAAAGGCAAATGCCATCATCTCCGGACTTCCGTTTGCCAATTTCCCGGAAGAATTGCGCACAGGCATCTTGGATCAGGTGCAATCCGCACTGGTTCCGGGTGGTTTGTTCATTACGTTTCAATATTCCCTGCAATTGAAAGCTGAGCTGCAACAGCGGTTTCAGCGGGTAGAGATTACATTTACGCCGTTGAATATTCCGCCAGCTTTTATTTATACATGCCGCACGGACGGTACGGGAAGCCGGCATGGGGCGTAGGAGAGGAGACCCTTTGTGAAATTGTCCCGCTTGCACAAAATGACGGCTGGTGTCCTGATCATTTTGACAGGTATTGGCCTTTTCCTTGACAGCTTGAATCTCATTCAATTTGGCCTGTTTGATCTGTGGCCGTTGGTGCTCGTGTATTTCGGCGTGCGATTGTGGGAAAATCACAAGCGTTTCCGGGGCGGCCTCCTGATTGCGCTCGGCACGGTGATTGCACTGGACATGTGGCTGCAGGTCAGTCTGTTTAAGCTGATCATTCCGATTTTGTTCATCTACTTCGGCTTCCGGCTGGTGCGTGGGCGCTCGGGTGAAAAAGACGAGCGGCCCGGCCTCCCGAATGACGATGAATTTTCGCACGCTCGCCCAGAGGGTGAGCCGCGCCACTGGCGAAAGAAAATGGAGCAACGCGCGTCCTTTGGTTCGGCGGATCACAGCCGGGAAAAGACATCGGCCTTTGGCACAGGCAGCATCTTGTCGCCAAAAGAGACGAGGAGCTCGTTGATCGGCGACTTTCATTTGACGTCCGGCCGGTTTGAGCTGAGCCAAATGCATATCTGGCACGGAATCGGCGGCGTCGTCATCGACCTGTCCCGGGCGATGCTGATCGAGGACGAAGCGTTTCTCGTGATCGACGGTTGGGTGGGGGACGTCACGATTTACGTTCCGGTAGACATGCCCGTCGCCGTATCCGCTGAGGTAAGCGTAGGGGATGTGGAAGTATTCGGGCACCGGCAAGGGGGCATCAGTCGCAGCGTGATGGTCCGCTCCGAACAGTACGAACACGGAACTCCAAAAATCCATGTACAGATATCGCTGCTCGTCGGCGATATCAAAGTCAAGTACATTTAGGGGTACGGACAAAATGCCGCGACAGCGATTGGCCAGTATCCAATGGCAGTATGTACGCTACGGCTTGCTGCTGGCTGTAGGCTCGGTGACAGCTGCGATGTTATCGGGTTTGTGCGTGTACCATCTGGTGGTGGAGGATCCTGTCATTACAGACTGGCTCGCCGCCTATCTTCATATTCATTTGCCTGCTTCCCTGGATTGGAAGGTGCTGATTTCCTTTTTTCTGCTTGCGCTGCTGGTAGCGGGGGTCATCGGTCTGATCGCCGGCTATATCTGGGGCAATTTGCTCAAAAAAAGGCTGCATGTGCTGTGGGAGGCTGCCACTCATCTGGGGCGGGGCATCCTGTCTTCGCGCGTCCCGGAGCTGGGCGTAGACGAGATCGGCGAGCTGGGCTGGCAGCTGAATCGATTGGCGGCCCAGTGGGAGGAGCAGGTGGCGTCCCTGCAGCGTCTCTCCAACCACAACGCCGCACTGGCGGAGCAATTGAAGCATACCGCAGTGACAGAGGAGCGGCAGCGGTTGGCCCGCGAGCTGCACGATGCCGTCAGCCAGCAATTGTTCGCGATTGCGATGACGACGGCGGCGATGAAGCGGCTGGTGGAAAAGAATCCGCAGCGGGCCGCCCAGCAAATCGAGCTGGTCGAGGAGATGGCCGCTGCCGCCCAGTCCGAGATGAGGGCGCTCTTGCTTCACCTGAGACCGGCCACTTTGCAGAACAAGACGCTGAAAGAGGCGATCCAGGACTTGCTGGAAGAGCTGACCCGCAAAAACGCGATGGACATCAGCTGGGAGATCGAGGATACGAGCAATCTGCCGAGCGGGATCGAAGACCATCTGTTTCGGATTTTGCAGGAATCCTTGTCCAATACGCTGCGCCACGCGCGGGCAAGCCAGATCCAGGTCAAACTGTTTACTTTGCAGGGACAAGTCCGAATGCGGATCGTGGACGACGGCGTCGGCTTTGACCCGGACGGCGAGAAATTGACGTCCTACGGTCTTCGCACCATGCGGGAGCGCGTAGCGGAGCTGGGAGGCTCTTTTGATATCTATTCGGCTGTGGGCAAAGGGACGCAGATTGAGGTGCGGGTCCCGATCATGCTGGATACGGACACGGAAACAGAAAGGGAAGAGGGAGAGCGGACATGATACGAGTGTTGCTGGTGGATGATCATGAAATGGTGCGGATGGGCCTGGCTGCCTATCTGTCGACCGAGGACGATATTGAGGTGGTAGCGGAAGCCTCCAGCGGAGAGGAAGGCGTGAAGCTGGCCGAGGAGCTGAAGCCGGACGTGGTGCTGATGGACCTCGTGATGGAGGGAATCGGCGGCGTCGAAGCGACCAGGCGTATCCGCGACAAGAACCTCTCATCCAAGGTCATCGTCCTCACCAGTTTTATTGACGATGAAAAAGTGTATCCCGTAATTGAAGCGGGAGCGTTTAGCTATTTGCTCAAAACCTCCCGCGCTTCCGAGATCGCCCGTGCCATCCGTTCGGCAGCAGCAGGGGAGCCGGTTCTGGAGTCCCGTGTCGCCGGCAAGATCATGGCCCGTTTCCGTCATGGACAGGAGGCCCAGCCACATGAGCAATTAACGCCGCGGGAGCTGGAGGTATTGAAGCTGATCGGCCAAGGCAAGTCCAACCAGGAAATCGCCGACGAGCTGATCATCGGCATCAAGACCGTCAAAACGCATGTGAGCAATATCCTGGCCAAGCTGGGGGTAGAGGACAGAACGCAGGCGGCCATTTACGTGCATACGCACAATCTGGATTAGCAGATAGACTCACCCGGAGGGGTGGGTTTTTTTGTGAGAAGCTGGTAAAAATAGAAAGTAGGAAAAAGCGGAAAGGAGTGCGGGCAATGAGGCATAAACCGCGTACACGCGCCAAGATCATGAACGGTGATCAGGGTGTCGATATCGTAGGCGATGTGCACGCCTGCTATGGCGAGTTTTTGGAACTCTTGCAGCGCCTGGGGTATGTGCGGTGCCATGATGGCACGTACCGTCATCCTGCGGGCCGAAAGCTCCTTTCCCTCGGAGACATAACGAGCCGTGGTCCCGATTCGATCCGGATGCTGCAATTTTTCGTGCGTCACGTGGCGGCCGGTTTGGCAGAGATGGTAGACAGCAACCACGGCTGGAAAATCGCGCGCTGGCTGGACGGACGCCCGGTTATGCTCGGGCATGGGGATGAAAAGGTGGCAGTGGAATTTCAAAAGTTCGAGCAGGAGAACGGAACCAGACGGGTCAAACAGTTGAAGGACCAGAGCAGGAGGCTGCTGTTTACCTCCCCTTCCCACATGATGATCCACTACCGGGACCAGCTCGCCGCAGTCGCCGTGCATGCGGGCATCCGCGACGATTACATCGGCAAGGAAACGCCGTCGATCCAGAGCTTTTGCCGCTATGGCGAAGTGGCGGGCACCGCAGCGGACGGCAGGCCGATCCGCAGGGACTGGGCGGCAGAGCGGACCCGGACAGAGCCTCTGATCGTCTGGGGACATGACCCTCGTCCACAACCGGAGCGAAAAAACGGTACGCTCAATATCGACCAGGGCTGCGTCTTCGGCGGGCTCTTGACCGCCTATCGCTTCCCGGAGGACGAGATCGTGAGCGTACCTGCGCAAGAAAATTATTCAGGGCTGGAAGAGACTCCGTTGACGCGGTATCGTGCGGAGTCGAGCTGATCTAGACGCGTTGTTCCGCGGAAAGCGGCTCCTCCTCAAGTGCGGCGGGTGCCGCCTCGTCGATCATGCTGGGCATGCCGGCGCCAGTTGCGCCCATGCCGCTCGTGCTTCCGATGCTGCCGCCTGAAGTCTCCCGGATCGTCTCTGTTCTCTGGCTCCCGGTTTTACCTCTCTGCCCCCGGAAAAGAGTGAACTGCTGCATTGTATTCTTGGCCGTGGAGTGAATGCCGACGGCGGAAAGCGCAGCGGTCCCTCCTTGGAGAAAAGCGGTTTTCCAGTCAAAGGCGGGCGCGTACAGCCACTGGTTCACCATGTACAGCGAAACGATCAGCAGCATGGCGATCCAGCCCCGCAATTTTTCCGGAATCCGCAGGAAATCGGACAGGTTGGCTGAGGCCGCGAGAGCCAGTGCGATGATCAGGCCAAGGTCAAACCCCATGGGCAGTCACCTCCTTAACGCGAAGCCCGCAGTTTTTCGTACAGCCGCTTCAGGATCACCGCTTCGGCCCAGAGCGGCAGCGGAGTGTCGGGCTGATTCCGCCAGTCCTCGTTCGTGAGCAAGCCTTCTCGAAACAGCCAATCAATCGCTTCCTGCTTCCATTCGGGCACGGCAGTCCCACCTCCCGGGGTTGGAATGGCCACTGGGGTCGGAAGTTTGTACGGATGGCCGATGTATTCGCAAAACGCTCTCACGACGCCCTCTGCAAGCGGGCGCCAATCGCGATGGAGCTTTTCCGCATCCAGCGCATTGTCAGCAAATCCATACTCAATAATCACGGTTTCCACGCTGCCGGTCTCCCGGTGCATGAAGTAATAGTCTTTGCGTGGATTGTCAGGAAGGGTCCGCGTAAAAATACGTCGGTTCGGCATTCCCGCTGCTTCCAGTTCATCCTGAATCAGAGTGGGAAACGTCGCCTTGGCGTAGATGGAATAAATGACTTCGGAGCCTCGGCCGCCGCCCGCGTTGATGTGATTCGAGATGCAGTAGCGGGCGCCGCTGTCGCGCACGCGGGCAGCGCGGGCGTCGCTGGTCAGGGTGGTATCGCCGGTGCGGGTGATGGCGACAGGGATGTTCAGTTCTTTGAAGCGGTTGAATTGGTAGAGGGAGATTTGCAAATTCTTCGCTTTCTCTGTGAACAATGAGTTGGAGCCGCCGCCTGGATCGATTCCGCCATGTCCCGGATCCAGAATCAAAATGGGGGGCATAGGGAAAAATCACCTCCTGGTTTAGCATATGCCGAAAAACGTGGAAACGCCGAAGGGCGGACGAATCATTTTCCCTGCGGCGGCGATGTACAGCGCCCCCAGATGTGGTACAATAGGGGAGAATGTATTTCCCAAAAGAGGATGGTAATGTATTGATGGCTTGGTACAACTGGGTAATCCCGATCGTAACGTTGCTTCTCGGCCTCGTCGGAGGTTTTTGGGGAGGGACGTACTATCTGCGCAAGCAAGTGGAAAATATGCAAATGGATGACAAGCAATTGCAGGCGATGGCCCGCTCCATGGGCATGAATCTCAACCAGAAGCAGCTGAAGCAAATGAGCCGCAACATGAAAAATATGAAGATGCCCAAGAAATTTGGAAAGTGATGACAAAAAGGGGATGACGACATGGGTCCGACCCGTTTGCGTTATACGATGATCGGCTTTATCGTCGGCGTCGTCATTGTCTATTTAAAAGCGCTTCCGATCAGCGAGGGTGTACGCTTCGCGACTCCGTTCTACGGGGCGGGCATCGGATTATTGATCGACGGTATCATTCTGCGCGTAAAGCAGCGAAAAGGAAAAGATGGATAGGGCAGTCAGAGTTCGCTCTGCTGTCCTATCCATCTTTTTTTGGTTTCTTCATGCCGGGCTTCGCCGGAGCCTTGCCTTTTTTAGGGACCGTAGTCAGAAAAAGCAAGTTTCCCTTCTCTGCTCCGGGTTCCGCCCTGCGGGGAGGCGCAGACTGTCCGCTCCGAATATAGAAATAGAATCCGGTTTCCACCCTGCGGAGAAACGCAGCCAGTCCCGTAGAAGAAGCATGTTCCCATGCGCAGCGACTTTGCGGAGCCCGGCTAAGCGGAACAGCGGCCCGCGGGAAAAAGGGGCGCAACGTGGGATGACCTCGTCAGCGCTGCTCCTTTTGCGTACCCCCCGAGGGCCGCTGTGGAGCGGACAGTCCATACTCCTTCGCAGGGTGGAGAACGGAGCCAAGCATGGGAACATGCTTCTTCTCACCACTGCCTCGTTACTCGTCATTTGTGCACACCGATTCGGTCAAGGCGTAAAGAACAGCTCGTACACCATTTTCGTAATCAACGTGATCGAGACGAGCAAAAACAGCGGACGGACGTAGCGGACTCCTGTTTTGATCGCCACGCGCGCACCCAGGCTGGCACCGAGCAGCATCGCGACACCCATCACGAGGCCGGTGATGAAGATCACTTTGCCCTCCATGATAAAGACAAACAGGGCGGCGATATTGCTGGCCAGGTTGAGGATGCGGCCATTGCCTGCCCCGATGACGAAATCATAGCCAAACAACAGGACCATCAGAAAGACGAAAAAGGAACCCGTGCCCGGACCGAAAAAGCCATCGTAAAATCCGATCAAAAACGTAATCGGAATGCCGAGTCCCAGTGTAAAACGGGTGTAGCCCTTGAAGCTGGAGTTTTCGCCAAAGCGTTTGTTCAGCAGGGTGTAGACGAAGATGGCGGCCATCATGATGATAACCAGCACTCTGAGGAACTCCTGCGGGATGAACAGCACGGTCTTGGCTCCCGCATAGGCGCCGATCAGCGAAAAGGGAAAGAGGATCGCCATCAGCTTCTTGTCGAATTTGCCCATGCGGATAAAGGTAATGGAGCTGGTCGCCGAGGAGATCGTACCGGCCAGCTTGTTCGTTCCCAGCGCCAGATACGGCGGGATGCCCAACCCCAGCAGGGCCGGCAGGGAAACCAGGCCGCCTCCGCCTACGGTGCTGTCAATAAAAGCGGCGACAAATCCAAAAAAGGCCAAAAACAGGATGGATGACAGGTCTAAGTCCACAAATGATCACCTAACTCTAGCAAGATGGTGGAAATGAATAATCCAAGTCTAGCACTCTCTACCTAGATAGCAAGATACTAATTTTTGATATATGCGGTGGAAGATTACGAGACTTTGCATACCACTTTGTTGTAAAAGTGAGCGCTTTGCATTATAATAAGGTGGAAGCTTGACCCATACATATCACGAAGGAGGAATGAAAATTATGGCACATCAACTTCCTGAATTGCCGTATGCTCATAACGCGTTGGAGCCTCACATCGACGCTCAAACCATGGAGATCCATCACGGTCGCCATCATGCTACTTATGTGAACAACCTGAATGCTGCACTGGAGGCTCACGCTGACCTGCAATCCAAGTCTGTAGAAGAGCTGATCAGCAATCTGGATGCACTTCCAGAAGACATCCGCACAGCTGTCCGCAACAACGGCGGCGGCCATGCCAACCACGCTCTTTTCTGGCAAATCCTCAGCCCGAACGGCGGCGGCGAGCCGACCGGAGCACTGGCTGATGCGATTAACCAAGCGTTTGGCAGCTTTGACAACTTCAAAGCAGAATTCGCCAAAGCGGCAACGACCCGCTTCGGTTCTGGTTGGGCTTGGCTGATCGTCGATGGCGGCAAACTGGCCATCACGTCTACTCCTAACCAAGACAGCCCGATCATGGAAGGCAAAACGCCGATCCTCGGTCTGGACGTGTGGGAGCATGCCTACTACCTGAAATACCAAAACAAACGCCCTGACTACATCGGAGCATTCTGGAATGTCGTGAACTGGGATGAAGTCAGCAAGCGTTATGAGGCTGCTCGCTAAGAGAAAAGCTGCATGCGCAAAACAAAAAGCATGTCGGGAAAACCCGGCATGCTTTTTTTGTTGCCTATGGTTCGACGACTGACATGCAGCACCGCGGCGTGCTCCGGGAGCGTCGCATCTTCTTCAATCCATCTTGCCGAGCGATGCACGCTTTTGCACAGCGACGGGAATGCGAAAAGAGACGATGGTCCCTTCGCCCGGCTGGCTGTAGATGGATAAACCTTTTCCGTACATTTGCGTGAGCCGCCGGTTCGTATTGGGCACCCCGATGCCGCTCCTGTCCTTCACTGACAAATCTAGCAGGGCGTGCACCTTCTTTTCCTCCATCCCGATGCCGTTATCTCTCACCTCGATCAGCGGCTGGATCGTCAGCGGAGGCAGAGTCAGGTCGATCTGCGGATCCACCTTCCAGACGACAGTCAATCTTTCTCCGAAGCGCTCTTTTTCGATAAACAGATAGGCTTCAACAAGCGCCAGCTCATGGGACAGCGACACGAGCTCCTCTGCATTGAGGAAGTCAAAACTGATCCGCAGGTAGGAGGCAAACGCATCTGCCAGCTGTTTCATCTTTTCCGTGTCAATGTCGCCCAATGCGATAATCGCGTTTAACGTATTGAACAGGAAATGGGGATGGATTTGCGCTTGCAGATAGGCGGCCTCCATGCGCAACCTCTCGTGCACCGATTGCTTTAATGTTGTGAGAGACCAGATGCGCGACTTCAATTCCAGGGCGTCCACCGGCTTCGCCACGTAGTCGTTGGCACCCGCCATGAACCGGCATAAATATCTGCCGGCTGGTTGCGGGCCGTCAGCAGCAGGACAGGCAGCTCCGAAATCGCGAAACGCGTCCGTACCCTCCGTGTCAGCTCGTACCCGGACATTTGCGGCATCATGACGTCCGTGATGAGCAAATCCCAGCGCTCTGTATTGAGCAGCTCCAGCGCTTCCTTGGCTGAAGTGGTCGATCTCACGTAGTAGGGCTCCGAGGAGAGTATGCTCTGGAGCACCTTCAGGAATCGATTTGTTGCTGATGATCAGTTGAAGCATGTTAAAGACCCCGGAGGCGACTGACTGTATCAGCAAAGGCTCCTTGTGAAGCAGAATCAGATTGTTCTGAAGCCGAACCACATCGAGCAAATCGTTAAGCAGATGGGACATTTGGCGGCTGATCGTCACGAGCAGCTCCAAATCCTGATGGCTTTTTTCATCCATGGTCTGCTTCTCTTTGAACGCGACGGTATAGAAAATCAACGATGGCGTCGCACACAGAAGAAACACCGTGTACAGGCCGAGTGCGCCGATGTAGACCTTGATGACTTTTTCACCCGCGGCGCTTCCCGATAGTGAACGGGCCATGAGCAGCAGGAAGAAAGCAAAATACAGATAAGAGAGTATTTTTATTTTTAAAGCCCAGGCATAACCCAACGGCAGCCAAATCAACAACAAGGACTCATGATCCGATATGATCGTCAGTTCGGCTGACAAGAGCAGAAATAAGAACAGGAGGAAAACCTTTTGCCGCGGATTGAACAAGAACATCATGAAGGCGTACAGCCCGTGAAGGAGCAAGATGAGAAAGGTCGAGAGCTGAAAGCTGATCGAGTACCAGCGTTCACTGTCGATGGCCGCCTGTGAGCCAAACCGAATGGATTTGATGATGCCGCCTTTGAATGGGTGGTCGAAGTTCGCCACGCGCACAAGCAATTCGATTTCCTTTGCATCTTTCAAGGTGTGCGATTCCGTGTAAGAGACGGATCTGGGCTGATATTCCTCGGCACGCTCGGCAAGATCGCCGAAAGAAACCGAAGGATCGCCATTGATCTCTACAAAGGAAGAGGCTTAGATCTGCTGAAACCAGAAGGTGTAGGGCTGCTCCAACGGCTGATCAACGAGAATGCGTATGCGATACGTCCCATAGCCGTATGAGGAGCTCGCTTCCTCCGAAAATCCGTCGCTCCAATCGCCGGGAACCTGGACATAGCGAGGCTGTACATCTTCGGGAGACGGCTTGTCCTGGCGGGAGAGAAAAGCATGGGGATAAAACTCCCATTCCCCATTCAGCGGAATCGAAGGAGAGCGCTCGAAATCCCAGCCCCGCAAATCAATTACGCCTCGCGTGACGGGCGGATGTTCAGGAGTCGAAAATGTTGTCTGCCACATCGAGCGAATCCCCAAGAGAATGGATAGCAGCAAGAGAAAAATCGTGACTTCTTTTAGCAGAGAGAACTTCCCCGTCAGCATTCTTGTCGGCAAGTGCATATACCCCTTTATTGGATATCATAAAACGAAGACGCTCCGCGCCCTCTGGCGCAGGAACGGTCGGCACGGAAAAATATCAGGTGCGATGGATCACATTAGTATAGGGTTATACACCTTCCATTTCTAGGCTCAGAATCACCGCAACGGGCAAAAAGGGAAAGGAAGGACTGGCGCAATCGGCAAAGTCGAGGTATAATACTTACAAAAAGTAACCTAATGTACAAAAGGAAGGTGTCCATCATGACCATGCCATCCCTTTTTCTCGCTCACGGCGCACCATTGCTGGCGATTGAGAAAAATGAGTATACCGAAGCGCTGCGGCAATTGGCGGAAGAATTGCCGCGTCCCAAAGCCATCCTGATTTTTTCCGCTCACTGGGAAAGCCGCACGCAGGCGGTCGGCACGACGGAAAGTCACGCTACCATTCATGATTTCGGCGGCTTTCCGCGCGAACTGTACGAGATCCAGTATCCGGCCAAAGGCGACCCGAAGCTGGCGGAAGAGGTCATGGGGCTGCTGGAGGCGGCAGGAATAGAGGCTCAGGCGGATCCGGTACGCGGTCTCGATCACGGGGCTTGGGTCGTCCTGCGGCAGATGTATCCCGCGGCCGATATCCCGGTGGTATCGCTCTCCGTCAATCCCTCGCTGATGCCTGCCGAGCAGTACGCGATCGGAGCAGCCCTGCAATCGCTGCGGGACCAAGACATCCTGATCATCGGCAGCGGCGGGACCGTGCATAATTTTGCTTACATCAACATGCGCTCGAATGAAAATGCGGGGGACGCCTGGGCCGTGCAATTTGAAGAGTGGATCCGGGAAAAGGCGGAGGCCTGGGACATGGATGCGCTGTTCCGCTATGAGACGGAGGCTCCATACGTCCGCCAAGCGGTGCCTGTGCACGGAAACGAGCATTTCGTCCCGCTCTTTTACGCCATGGGCGCGGCCGATGCGGCGAAAACGGCCAGCCGGAAGCATATCAGCTTTCGCTATGGCAGTCTGAGTCATGTCATCTGGGAGTTTGGCAAAAACTGATTTTTTTCCGGCGATTTCTTGTCACAACTCATTAGGGGCACTCGTTATAGGAATGAACAAAAAACATTCTGAAACGAGAGGATCGATGCAGATGAAACGGAGATTGGTGCATCACCAGGCAAACCCCCAAGCATTTCAGGCCATGCTGCAGCTGGAAAAGTTCGTGCGCACAAGCGGGCTGGACGACAGGCTTTTGGAGCTGATAAAAATCAGAGCGTCCCAGTTGAATGGCTGCGCCTATTGCCTCGACATGCACACCCGGGAGGCGAGGGAAAAAGGGGAGAGCGAACAGCGCCTCTACCTGCTCAATGCCTGGAGAGAGGCGGCGATGTATACTGATGCCGAGCGGGCTGCGCTGGCGCTGGCCGAAGCGGTGACCCTGATCGCCAAGGAAGGTGTGCCTGAGGCGGTTTTCGAAGAGGTGCGCAAGCATTTTAGCGAGGCAGAGATCGTCTCCTTGCTTATGGCGATCAATACGATCAATGCCTGGAACCGTCTGGCGATTGCCACCGGGATGAGCGCCCCGGCCGACCTGCCGGCCCGGTAATCCAGCTGGCCGGCTCATCCCTGATTAACCCGCACCGAGAGTATCTGCCCATACGAAAAAGACAGGTGTGCCCCATATCGGGCAGAACCTGTCTTTTTTTTGTGAGGCTGAGTTTATCCGATGTCCATGTGCAGAGTCCGCCCGGGATAGAAGCTGTGCGTTTCCGACGGAGGATTTCCCTTTGCCGTGATAGATTCGGGCTTGATGCGAAAAACGGCAGCGGCGCTGCCCATGGAGGAGCGGTATTTGATCACATGCTGCAGGGAGAGCGGCTCCGGATAATAGCCCGGCACGTACTTGTCCAGCATGGCTTGCAGCGCATCCCGCATCTCTTCGGGCTGCTCCACCCGCTCGACGGTGCCGAACACCATCGCGCTCATGTAGGCCGTATCGGTCATGGCGGGCACCGGATCGGCGATCGTGCCGTACTCGTCGGTCACGCAGAAGCAGACGCGGTTGTTTTGGCCGATCAGGTCGACCTTTCGGCCCGAGTCGGCGCCGTGAAAATAGAGACAGCCGTTCAGCCAGCTGAAATTAAGCGGAACCACGTAGGGCTCGCTCCCGTCAGAGAGGCCGAGGTGGCCGACTCTGGCATGTTTGAGAAACGCGTCGATTTGCGCTTCGTCCGTGATGGTGCGCTTGGAATAGCGGATCGGAAACAAGGGAATTCCTCCGTTCGTGTCATATCGGTCTTGCTCATCGTTGGACTTATCTTAGGGTGTTTTTGACCTGTCGGAAAGGGTCAAATTCTGATTTTTTGAGCAGGTCAAAACTGGTCCGCAGCGTCGAAACGGTCCGATACAGTCCGATACAGTCCGATACAGTCCGATACGACAAAAAAGACGCCTGCTCGACAGCAAGCGCCTCTTCTTTTCCGATTCCGTTCAAATCAGGACATTTGAATTTCTTTTTCGGGGTCCAGCTTTTTCGCCAGCTGCTCTTCTCCCCGGTGAATCCAGCCCACAAACGAGTCGCGGATATTCCGCTCTTTATCCAGATAGACGACCGCGACAAACATGTAGTGGCTTTTCCCCGGAAAGCGGGCCCGATAGCGCAAGTCAAACCATCTGACTTCGTAGCCGAACGGCTGTTCCTTGGCTTCGACGTGCGCATACCGCGTAAAGGAGAGGAAGGATTGCACCTTGTGGTCGGCTTTGGCCGCGGCGATCAGGTCGTTTTCCGGCTTGATCGAAAAGACATCCAGGATGCTTACCTCGCCGCCGTGTACTTCGCCGACGTACCAGTGCTGATCCGTCTTTACCACAAAGGTCCACAGGTTCCAGGAAAGCGTGGGAACCACGGTGTAGGTGCCGTCTTTGCTGACGGAGCGGCGCACCGTTTCGACGGTCTTTTTATGCGCCTGCCAGCGCCAGAAATAGTACGGAATTAAAGAGAGATAGACCCACATGAAGACCTGGCCGGGGTCCGCGCCTGCCCCCCACAGCATCAGACCGACGAGATGGGCGGCAAAAATAAACGGGTCGAAAATGAAGATCACATTCCAGGAAATCCACGTGTCGCGAAAGGGGTAAAAGCCCTTTGTGCCATAGGCGTTGAAGAGGTCGACGAAGACATGCAAACAGACGGCTGCAAAAATCCAGCCGAGCAGATGCAGCCAGTGCACCTGCGGGGAGATCGCCTGCACGAACGCAAAGATAGCGGCCGTCCAGACGGCCAGGGCCGGAATCGAGTGGGAGACCCCGCGATGGTTCCGGATGTAGGTGGCGCTTCCGCGAAAGCGGGTAAATCCGTCCAGATCAGGTGCTTGCGAACCGATTACGGTTCCGACCATGACGGCTTCGGCTAATCCTGGTGTAGAGGCCACAACCGGGTCGAGATGGGCGAGCCCTGCTAACCCGAAGCCCATAGCAAAGTGTGTCGCTGTATCCATAAGGCGCGCATGCTCCCCCTTTTCAATCGCAAATCCGCGGTCATATCCAAACCTGACGGCAGGTTTTCTTATCAGTTATTATAGCGTGTTAGGCGGGAGAATTCCCGCTTCTGGGGAAAAAAAGTATCCTTGTCCCCAAAGAAATAGGCGGGTATGATGAAAGAGACTTGAGAGGAGAGAGAATCGATGATCACCGTTTTTATCGAATACAAAACTGTCGAATCCAAGCGTGACGAGCATCGCCGTCTGCTCGCCGAAATGCCGGCGAGGCTGGAGCGGCTGGGAGCCAAGGAATACCGCAGCTGGGAAGGCTGGGATCAACCCGGTTTGTTCGTCGAGGCCTTTCATGTAGCAACGATTGACCAGTACGAAACCATAAAAGCCTGGCGGCTGGCTGACCGTGAATTTTGCGCGTGTATCGCGGGCGGTGCTGAAAAACTGCATGTGTGGGCGTTTCAGCCGGTTGAGCTGGCGTAAAAGAAAGGGAATGTTCACAAGCGTATGGCCAGAGGGAAACGAATAGAACTGACGTATACATTGCCGGAGGAGTTTCATGTCTTTGGATTCTCCCGCGATCTGCTCAGCTGGTACGACGGACAAAAAAGGGATCTCCCCTGGCGGATCAACCGCGACCCGTACCGGATCTGGGTATCGGAAATCATGCTGCAGCAAACCCGGGTGGAGACCGTCAAGCCCTACTACCTAGCCTTCATGGAGAAATTCCCGACGGTAGAGGCGCTGGCCGATGCCCCCGAGGATGAGGTGCTGAAGGCGTGGGAGGGGCTCGGGTATTACTCGCGAGCCCGCAACCTGCAAAGCGCTGCCCGGGAGGTAAAGGCCCGCTACGGCGGCGTCGTTCCTGACACGCCCGAGGAGATCGCCAATTTGAAGGGGATCGGTCCCTATACAGCAGGGGCGATCCTCAGCATCGCCTATGAAAAGCCGGAGCCGGCTGTAGACGGGAATGTCATGCGGGTCTTCTCCCGCCTCCTCTACCTGACGGATGACATTGCGAAGCCCGCTACGCGGATCAAGGTGGAGCATCTCGTCAGACAGGTCATCCCTGAAGGGAGAGCCGGAGATTTTAACCAGGCTTTGATGGAGCTGGGCGCACTGGTCTGCGTGCCGCGAACGCCCCAATGCCTGACTTGCCCGGTATTTGACTACTGTCTGGCCCGGCGCGAAGGCGTTCAGGAGGAGCTGCCTGTAAAAGGAAAGGCAAAGCCGCCCCGTCCGGTTAACCTGCAGGTGGCCGTCGTATGGCGGGACGGCCGCGTTTTGATGAACAAAAGGCCAGAGCAAGGGCTCTTGGCTGGCATGTGGGAATTCCCCATGGTGGAGACGAATGCCGACAGCGCCAACCTCAAGCGGGAAGTGCTGCAAGATGGGCTGCGCAGCCGGTTTGGGCTGGACGCGGAGGTGCTGGAGCCGCTGATGGATGTCCAGCATACGTTCTCGCATCTGCACTGGAATCTGGAGGTGTGGCGCTGTGACTGGATCGAAGGGGAGGAGCTGCCGTCTGCTGCGCGGTTTGTGACCCTGGAGGAGATTTCGTCCCTGACCCTTCCGGTGGCTCACCAAAAAATCGCTGAAAAGCTGAAAAGCGACCGATGATGGTCGCTTTTCGTTGTTATCCGGCAGTCAGCACCGCTCTATGCGTTTACCAGCGAACGTATTCAGGGAACATGGCCTGCTGGTTCATGCGCCTTTCTTCCCATTCCTTGATCGCCAGGTCCTGGCGGTAGAGGGCTTCTATTTCCTCTGGAGAACGTTCCCGCTTTTTAATGAGTATGCTGAAAAAAATCATGGGAATATACATTTGTTTACACCCCTCCTGCAGGGTTACTTGTAGTCAGTCAGCCGCCTTCTATCGATTTGACTCCTGTAAATCTCATTTTCTGACGTCCAAATGTGTTAATCATTCTACATCCCTCCTATAGATTGTGTGGGCCATGCATTAGCCGCGAATGGCGAAGTCCGGGTATTGCGCCGCTTGCAGCGCGTGCGCTTCGGCGCGTTCCTGCAGGTAACGCTCACAGGCGTAATCCGCATGACGCTGTTCGTCGTTAAAACGCTCGATTTTCACTGTGAAAAACAGAAAGTTGAAGACCATCTCAAATCACCTCCCTTCAAGGAAAAAAATGGATAAAAAAACCGCGGGCATATGCCTGCGGTCCTTTTGTGAAAAGAAAAGACCACAAGCTGCAACGCCTGCGGTCTGGTATACGACGAGTAGGGTAACGTTAAGAAACGAAGTTCCTACAAAGGTTACAATTCGTTCGTCCAGGAGGCGCTGCCATATGAGATTGTTGCTGCTGCTGGTGTCATATCGAGAACTGCAACTGTTGCCTGAATCATCATGGTAGCCTCCTTCCTAAAAATGGTTCGATAAAAATCGTACTCTTAGAATATGGCAATTATTTCTGCTTGTAAAGTCTTTTTCGTCTAAAAGAGAAAAGAAAATGTATTCTGAAAATTTGAGTTGAGTTAAATTGTTTCACAAAAATTCAATAGCGTTGCATTAAATTCGAACCCTTCTCTGTTATTCTAAATTGTGCTAAAAATGTTAAATTAAAGACGTCCATTGCAAGAAAAAATCTCCATAATTAGGGTAGCAGGTAGTCCTGTCCAAATCCCTAATCATAGGAGATCACGCATGGACAAGGATACACTACTTTCGTCATTTGGTAAATGGGTTGCACCCTTAAATGCAAAAATAATTTCCGACTGGACCACAGAAACCGGCGAAGACAAGTATGTGAAGAAGCTTACCACTCTAGCGTACCTTCTCATCTTCATGGACGCTCAGCTGAATCAGCGCAAGGCTTTGCGGGACATTGTCACCGAAATTGAGAATAACGAAGCCTTCCAGAAAGAACTCGGCATCACCTCCATCAGTATTTCGCAGCTTTCCAGGAAGAACAACAAGCTGTCGCCGGAACTTTTACAGCAGCTATTTGTCGATCTGGTCGCTCAGGTCACTCGCATTCGCACGCCTGCCGCTGGGCGAGTCGGTACGGTTAAACTGCTGGATTCCACGACCATGAGTCTGTGTCTTAGCAAGTACAAGTGGGCAACGTACCGGAAAACGAAAGCCGGCGTGAAACTCCACTTACGCGTGACCTTCTGTGATCCGGATACGGTCTATCCGGAGAAGGCCGTGCTCACTCCGGCCAAGCCGTCAGATCGCACCCAAATGGATGCGCTCATCGATGAAACCGGCGCTACTTATGTATTTGACCGCGGCTACGTGGACTACGAGAAATACGACCAGTACTGCTGGGATGGAGTCTTCTTCGTTACTCGGTTGAAAGACAATGCTATTGTCGAAGTGATGGATGAATTTCCAACAGCGGAAGGCTCGGTCATGACTCGGGATCGCATGGTGAAGATCGGCAAAGGGGCCAAACAGATGAAGCATGTTCTTCGCCTCATCGAAACCGTCGATTTAAAAGGAAATCCCATCCGAATCATAACGAACCGATTCGATCTGACCGCTGAAGAAATCGGCGACTTGTACCGCAATCGCTGGAAGATTGAAACCTTCTTCCGATGGTTGAAGCAGCATCTGAAGTTGACGCGATTCTACGGTGAAGATGAAAACGCCGTATGGAACCAGATCCTGATTTGCCTGATTAGTTACTGCCTTCTGCTCCTGATGAAACTGGAGCTCTCGACAACTAAGTCGCTGCTTGATCTAAGCCGACTACTAAAATCGAATCTCACCAAGTCGTGGGAAGTTTTTAAAGCGGCTGTATTTCGAAAACCAGCACGCACTTCGAAAGGTCGGCAGAAGGTCGTGAAGAGCTAAGGCAACGCAAAGCAAGAAAAGGTAATCAGCACCTTGAAATCCTAGATATTACCAAATGGACAATGACTGCCTTGCATGCATAGCCCCCTTAACTTTTTAGCCTATACGGCGGCAGGTACGTTTTCAGAAAATTCTATAAATGATAGAAAAGCAATGTTTATGGTATGAGTAAAATGTTCGTGGGCAAACCGAAAAGAAATTTTTGAAGAAAAATCAGTTGGAGGGTATAGAAAAGGGCTTCTCTTCTTGGTAAAGTGTAAAGCGCCAAAACCAAACACACCAAGGAGGAGAAACCCTGTGAGCAAGTTTACCACGGAATTTCCCACAATGAAAGAGCTTGAAACGTTGTTGTTTCGAACGTTGCAGGAACAGTTCGCTGCCGGTATGGCTTATATTTTGGAAGCGTTGGACGAGTATCTGATGCATCAACGGGATCATTCACGCTTTCGGCTGAAGGACCAACGAGAAGTCCAGATCGACACACTCTTTGGTACGGTTCGATTCAAACGGCGATTGTATCAGGATCGCGTGAAGGGTCAACATGTGTATTTGTTGGATCGTATGCTGGCCTTTGACGGGCGGGAGAAGCTAAGCCCGTTTTTGGAAGAGATAGCGATCGAATTTGCTAGCCAAGGCCCCTCGTACCGGGACAGCGCAAAACGCTTGGAAGCGTTACTGGGGTATCGGGTACTGAGCCATGAGGCCATTCGGGACAAACTAATCACGCGGGTTGAACAAGCATCAACCATCGTGTCGAAAGCGACCCGAAGGTCGGTTCGCGTATTGTTTGTGGAAGTGGATGGACTTTACACCTCATTGCAGAGGCAACGCCAGCGGGGAATGGAAAATCGAATGGCGATTGTGCACGAAGGATGGGAACAAGAGGGGGACCGAGTGCGGCTTAGGTCGAAACGCCATTACCTGCATACGACGAAGGGAGAGTTCTGGGAAGGGTTTGGCGACTTTCTGGTTCGTCATTACGACATGGATGAAAACACATGGATCGTAGTCAATGGGGATGGGGCCAATTGGATTGGAGAATGCGAATCCTACTTTCACCGCTGTATTTACACACTGGATCGCTTTCATGTGGCGCGAGAATTGCGCCGATTCCTGGGTCAGTTGCCAGAGACGTGGCAGACGGTAAGGCAGGCGTTGGCGGCCTTTGAAGCGGATATCTTGCTGGCGACAGTAGAGTCCGTACCGGAGGAAAAGATTCTGGAAGAGCACCGGAACGAATGGCGGAAATACGTGGCCTATTTACGGCGGCATCGAAGGCATCTTATCGACTATCGAAAGGTTCTGGGTGAAGCTGGTATCGACACGACGGGCATGCGTCCAATGGGGAGTGCGGAAGCGCAAATGCGGGTGATGGCAAAAAGGACCAAACGAGGCGGCTACAGTTGGAGTGTACGGGGAGTACAAGCGATGTTGCGAGCCATTATGGCACGACAAGAGGGAAGTCGTTTGAGCGGCCAGGCGATAGCGAAGAAGCAAGTGTTACAGCCCAACCCAATGGTCCGAGTGAAGGACTTGCTACGGGAAGTGAAAGAGCAGGCAAAAGGCTATATAAACGGGACGATCCGCCTGTTGCACGGGCCATATCAAAGCAGCCCTACCGGGCTGGCCTTAAAAGCCCTTCGCGGATGAGGCAAAAATCGAGTGGAAGAAAGGAATCATACAAAAATAAAGCGCTTTCAAGAAGAGGAAACCAGAAGTCTTATTTTGGAGACAAAAAAATCCTGCCCACTATGGCTTGACTCACACTGTTTATGCAACGCTATTGACAAAAATTACATTTACAGTTAGAATATATAGCGTGGTAATATTTTTGTTTGTCATTTTTTAGTAATTGTAAAGTTTTTAGAAAAAGATCATGGGGGTAAAGGTGTTTTGAGAAGTGGCAAGGTTTCAGTCAAGACAAAATTAATTTCGACATTCGCGGCAATTTTGCTGATCCCCGCTCTTTTGATCGGGTTTCTCTCCTACCAGAGCGCAAAGGAACAGATTACCCAACAGCTCTTTCGAGCGGGACATGAAAATATTGCCCTGGTGAATGAACTGTTGAGCCAAACCGTACAAGCCCAGGAGCAGTCGATCCGGCATCTGGCGCAAGTGATCGGGGCCGGCCAACTGGAGCCGGACCAAATCGACGGGCTGCGGCATAGCCTAAAGATTTTTGCGCAGGAACATAAAGACGTGGCCGAAATTTACATCGGCACGGAAGCCGGCGTCATGATTATGGGATCGGATGCAAAGCTGCCCGAAGGCTTTGATCCGCGAAAGAGGCCCTGGTATCAGGCTGCGATGGCAACACCGGGAGAGACCATTGTAACCGATCCTTACGTGGATGCCGTTACGGGAAACATCATTATAGGGGTTGCTCGCGCTCTCGCGGACCGAAGCGGGGTGGTCAGCCTCGATATGCAATTGGAAACGCTGGAGGCGGTAGTCAAGCAGGCGAATATTGGAGAAAGCGGTTATATGGCCATCTATGACAAGCATGGCGCTACACTCGTTCATCCGGCCTACGATCCGGGCGAGGAACACGCGGAAGCCTGGATGGAGCAGCTCTACGCGCAAGAGGAGGGCCGCTTTGCTTTGCGCGATGGGGAAAAGCCGGCCCAAGCCGTCTTTGTGACCAACCCGCGCACCGGCTGGAAGGTGATGGGGGTCATGTATGAGGCAGAGGCTGACCAGGTGGCCAGTCCGATCTTTCAAAAAACTTTAGGGGTCATCGCCATTGCGATGGGACTCGGCAGCATCATCGGCTTTGTCATTCTGCGCGGCATGATCCGTCCGCTCCGGCTTCTCACAGAGGCCGCAGAGCGGGTCAGTCAGGGTGACATCACAAAGCGGGTGGAGATCGCTGCGGATGACGAATTCGGCAAGCTGGGAGCGAGCTTCAACCGGATGGCCGAATCGCTCGGCTCCTTGCTGGCGGCGATTCAGCAGTCCGTCGAGCGCTTGGCCGCGGCTGCTGAGGAATTGTCGGCCAGCTCCGATCAGACAAGCATGGCGACGGCGCAGATTGCCTCGACTGTTCAAGAGATCGCTCACGGCACAGATCAGCAGGTCCGATACGTGCAAGAGGGCTCCGATACTTCCGGCCAGCTTGCGGAGCGGATCGAGAGCGTGGCCGCGTACAGCAGTCAGGTAGCCGGCGCCGCCCAAGAGACCGCCCGGCTGGCGGAAGAGGGCGACCAGGCGGTGCAAAAAGCCGTGCGCCAAATCACAGACTCCCATCAGACGGTGGGGGTACTGGCGGAGGTGATCCAGCGGCTGGGCAATCGCTCGCAGGAGATCGGACAAATCGTGGAGCTGATCGGGAATATCGCCAAGCAGACCAATCTGCTTGCGCTGAATGCGGCGATCGAGGCTTCGCGCGCAGGCGAGTCCGGCCGCGGTTTTTCCGTCGTAGCCGATGAGGTGCGCAAGCTCGCGGAACAGTCGGCCGATTCTGCCCTGCAAATCGCCGCGCTCATCTCCGGGATTCAGGAAGAGGCAGAAAAAGCCGCATTGGTGATGCAGCAAAGCCGCCAGGAAGTAGAAGCAGGGATCGATCAGGTATTCGTCGCGGGCCAGACCTTCACCCGCATACGCGGGTCGGTAGGAGCAGTGGCTCAGCAGATGGGGGAAGTATCGGAGGCGACGCAGGAGATGGCAGAGAGAACCCGGCAGTTGACAGCGTCGATACACCGAATCGCGGACATCTCCGTCGAGAATGCAGCCTCGACGCAAAATGTGTCCGCCGCAGCGGAAGAACAATTTGCCTCCATGGAGGAGATCGCGTCTTCGGCGGTCGAGCTGGAAAGACTGGCAGAACAGCTGAGGGAGCAGGTTTCCCGGTTCCGGACCTGAGGTGTGCAGCCTGAGGGGATGAAGAAACAGAAAAAATAAGCCGTTAGAAGCAGATAGGCCGGCCCTTGAGAGTAGCGACATCTCCAAGGGCCGGCCGTTTTTCGATCTTCGATCTGCCCAACCATGGGGAGCCTTTCACGAGATGGCTCCCCCGTCTTTGTTTGGTTTGGTCACATCCGCCAAAACATGAAAATCAAGCCGACCATGGCGGCTACACTAAATGCCACGATGGCAATGATGGTCCCCATTTGTCGGGTTTTGGTCTTCATCGCTTTGCCTCCTTTCTCTCGCGGGCGGCTTAATCGTAAATCGGTTTGGATGAGTGATCCCATCCCCCGCTGTCTCCGCCGACAGGCCCCCTGGACTCCAGCTCCTGTATGATTTTTGCGTGCAGGCTCGTCCCTTCTGCGTTGAGATAAGCAGCCAGCTGCGACATGGAATGGTGGTAGTACATAAGCTCATTCAATTCCCAATCATCCAGAGAAATCATGGTTAATTGGGGCAAGTCGCGACCAATATACATAGAATGAAAGCCTCCTTTCCGACCAACATCTCTTTTGGGGTTAGTATGTCTGACCATCTGCCTTCCCATCCCATCGTCTCATGGATCGGCTAGGCATCCGGTCCTGTCTGGCGATCCTGTCTGGAATTTGCCCGAGCAGCGCGTTATAATGAGAGATGGAATATTTAGTACCTGCTATTAATAGCAGGTGTATGGGAGGGCTACCTTTATGTGTACAACCAAAAAAGTGGCACTGGTCACCGGCGGCACGCGCGGAATCGGCAAGGCCATTGCACATCAACTGGCCGAACAGGGCTACGATTTGGTATTGAACTATCTGCGGAACCGCAGCGCGGCCCGCGAGGCAGCGGCCGAGCTGGAGGAAAAAGGTGCCCGCGTACATCTGGTGAAAGCCAATGTGGGAGACGTGGAAAAGATCAAGGAGCTGTTTGCGGAGATTGACCGCGAGTTTGGCCGCCTTGATGTATTCGTCAACAATGCCGCATCCGGCGTGCTTCGCCCGCTGATGGAGCTGGAGGAAAGCCATTGGGATTGGACGATGGATATTAACAGCAAGGCGCTGCTGTTCTCCGCGCAGGAAGCAGCCAAATTGATGATCAAAACAGGCCAAGGCGGAAAAATCGTCAGCCTCTCCAGCCTGGGCTCCATCCGCGTACTCGACAACTACACGACGGTCGGGGTGTCCAAAGCAGCTGTCGAAGCGCTCACCCGTTACCTGGCTGTCGAGCTCGCGCCGCACAACATCGTCGTCAATGCCGTCTCCGGCGGAGCCGTGGATACCGATGCCCTGCGCCATTTCCCCAACCGGGAAGAACTCCTCTCCGATTCGGCAGCGCGCACGCCTGCAGGCCGGATTGTGGAACCGGAAGACCTGGCAAATGCTGTCATGTTCCTGCTCTCCGACAAGGCCTGGATGATCCGCGGTCAGACCCTGATCGTCGACGGAGGCATTTCTCTTCTTACGTAAACCCCTCAGGAAAATTTTTTTCGGAAATTTTTTCTGCCATGCCGCCAGATACTATTTACATCACCTCTACCGCCGCAAAGAGGGGACGGATGCGATGATCGCTCCCCCCTCTTTCGCATCTTCATACGCAGACAAACTTGTCCTTTTTGGTGTACAATAGAAAAAGAAGGCATCGAAGGAGGCAACGTATGTTGATTCGTCCGTTTCGGCTCGGTGACTATTCGGCGATTACGCGCATCTGGCAGGAAACTGGCCTGGATGGGCAGGAGGCAGAATCGCTCAATGATCTGGCCAAGCAGCTGGCATGGGACAGCGATTTGGTCATGGTGGCAGAGCAGGAGGGCAGAGTAGTCGGTGTCGTGGTCGGTACGATCGACGGGACACGGGCCTATTTCTACCGGCTTGCTGTTCTTCCCGAATTGCAGGGTACAGGCATAGGCCGCATGCTGGTGGAGTCGCTGGAGAAGCGCTTCAAGCAAAGAGGCGTCAATCGGGTCCTGATCATGGTGAATCAGGACAATCCCGAAGTTCTCCCGTTTTACCGCGCACTTGGCTATGAGATGCAAAAATATGTTACACTTTCCAAAAAACTCTCTTCCTAAGGGAGGCTGTCCCCAATCAAACAGAGAAGAGAAGAAAGGGGAGGGTCATGTCGCCAGCTCCAGGCTCAATCATACGCATAGAAAGCTATAAACACGACCACTCCCTGCATCGTATCTGGGACAAGACGACCCTGATCCATACCAGCGATGCAGTAGTGATTGGCGGCAACGATCGAGTAAAGGTGACAGAGTCTGACGGCCGGGAGTGGCGGACACGTGAGCCGGCAATCTGCACGTTTGGTCGCGGACAGTGGTTCAATACCATCGCGATGATTCGGGACGATGGGATTTACTACTATTGCAACATCGGTTCCCCCTTCAGCCTCAAGGGGAATCTCTTGAGCTACATTGACTATGACTTGGATGTCAAAGTGTTTCCCGATATGACGTACACGATTCTCGATGAAGAGGAGTTTCTCTTGCACGGCAAGCAGATGAACTATCCTCCCGTTGTGGTGGAGCGGGTACAGCATGCGTTGCGGGAAGTGCTGGATTGGGTGCGCGCCAGAAGAGGCCCTTTTCAAAACGGATTTGTCCAACGCTGGTACGAGCGCTACCTGTCTGTGCGTGTGGACGAGGAGTAATCCCTTTCCCGGTAAAACGGGGGAGGGATTTCCTTGTTTGACCGGCATTGTCCGGTTGCATATGCACGGGCTGCACAAAAAGAATGACGCGCCATTCGATGATGGATTCAAGGAAAGGGGTGTGGTCAGGCATGAGCATCCGTCGCTACATGAAGTTTGTGAGACCCTATGTAAAGCAAATCGTGGGCACCATTTTTATCGGCATTATCAAATTTTCCATTCCGCTCCTCTTGCCTCTGATCATCAAGTACGTAATCGATGACCTTTTGCCCAGCCCGATTCCGCGGGAAGAAAAGCTGACGGAGCTGTTTTGGCTGATGGCAGGGGCGTTCCTCGTATTTACTGTGGTCCGCGCTCCTGTGGAATACTATCGGCAGTATTTTGCCCAGTGGGTTTCCAGCCGGATCCTGTTTGACATCCGCAACCAACTGTTCGATCATCTGCAGCGGCTGTCGATGCGGTACTACAACAACCACAAGACAGGGGAAGTCATTTCGCGGGTGATCAACGACGTGGAATCGACGAAAAGCTTCATCGATACGGGGCTGATGAATCTCTGGCTGGATCTGATCACCATCGGCATGACCCTGGCGGTGATGCTCTACATGGATGTGAAGCTCACGATCGCCGCGATCCTGGTGTTTCCGCTGTACGGCTTTTCCGTCAAGTATTTCTACAAAAGACTGCGTCAGCTGACCCGGGAGCGGTCGGCCGCACTGGCCAAGCTGCAGGGGCATCTCCATGAGCGAGTAGGAGGCATCTCGATGATCCGCAGCTTTGCCCTGGAGGAGCATGAGAACAAGGTATTCGCCAAAGAGAACAACCATTTTCTCAAAAAGGCGCTGGCTTTGACGCGCTGGAATGCCAATACATTTGCCGTCGTCAACACGGTTACCGATATCGCCCCCCTGCTGGTGATCTCCTATGCGGGCTATCAAGTGATCCACGAAACGCTGACGATCGGGACACTGGTGGCCTTCTACGCTTATCTCGACCGCCTGTATACGCCGCTGCGCCGCCTCGTCAACTCTTCGACGACGCTGACGCAGGCCGTCGCCTCGATGGATCGGATGTTTGAGTTTATCGACGAGACGTACGATATTACCGACAAGCCGAATGCCGGCGTGCTGCCAATCGACCCTGAGACCGGACGAGTCCGCGGCGAGGTCCGCTTTGAAAACGTCTCCTTCCGCTATCGGGAAGAAGGGCCGCTCGTCCTAGAAAATGTCAATCTGACCATCCAGCCCGGCGAGACCGTCGCGATCGTCGGCATGTCCGGAGGCGGGAAGTCCTCGCTGATCAGCCTCTTGCCGCGTTTCTGGGACGTGACGGAAGGGCGCATCACCATCGACGGGATCGATGTCCGCGATCTCCAGCAGAAGAATCTGCGCAGCCATATCGGCATGGTGCTGCAGGACAACATCCTGTTCAGCGAATCGGCCCGGGTCAACATCCTGATGGGCAACCCGGAGGCGAGCGATGAAGCTGTGATCGAAGCGGCCAAGGCTGCCAATGCCCATGACTTCATCATGGAGCTGCCGGAGGGCTACGACACAGAGCTGGGCGAGCGGGGAGTGAAGCTCTCTGGCGGGCAGAAGCAGCGGATCGCGATTGCGCGGGTCTTCTTGCGGGACCCGGGCATTCTGATACTGGATGAGGCGACCTCTGCTCTGGACCTGGAGTCGGAGCACATGATTCAGGAGTCGCTGGCCCGGCTGGCGAAAGGGAGAACTACGATCATTGTGGCGCATCGCCTGTCGACGATCACGCATGCGGATAAAATTGTCGTGATGAAAGACGGGCAGATCGCAGAGATGGGAAGCCATGAAGAACTGCTGGGGAAAAAGGGCGTCTACCACCACCTGTGGAACGTCCAGGACTTAGGCACTGCAAACGAGCAAGAGCCGGTCTCATAACAAGGAGGGAGATTGCCGGATGGAAGCGTGGCGACGCAACCTGTATGTATTGTGCGGAGCGCTGTTTCTCGTGATGATGGCGATGAGCATGATCATGCCGTTCCTGCCTTTGTATATTCAACGCGATTTTGGCGTAGAAGATCCGCATCAAGTGACGGCCTGGGCCGGAGTGATCTTCGGAGCCAACTTCTTGACGGCCGGACTGGTTTCCCCGATCTGGGGCAATCTGGCCGACAAGTACGGGCGCAAGATCATGATATTGCGCTCCGGCTATTTCATGTCCGTCATCATCGCCGCGACAGGCTTTGCCAGCTCGCTCTGGATGCTTCTAGGCCTGCGGCTGCTCAACGGGATGGTCGGGGGGATTATTCCCGCCAGTACCGCCCTGGTCGCCTCATCCGCGCCCAAGGAGCAGATCGGGTGGGCGCAGGGGCTGCTGCAATCCTTTATTACCGCCGGCTCTATCATGGGGCCGCTGTTTGGGGGGCTGCTGGAGCCGCGCATCGGATTTCGGATGATCTTTGTCGTCACGGGCTCGTTGATTTTGCTCGCTACCTTGATCATCACTTTTACGGTCAAAGAGACGTTTGTGCCGCCTCCCGCCAAGGAGCGGACCAGTCTGCGGGAGGATTTCCGCATGATTTTCTCCTCCAAGGAGCTGCCCGTGCTCTTTTTCGTCACGGTGATGATCCAGTTTGCCCTCTTCAGCATTATTCCGATCCTGCCAATCTACATCGGCATCCTCTTGGGCAGCGCGGGAAATGTCGCGCTCTGGGCAGGGATCGTCCAGGCCGCGATGGGTACGGCCAATGTGCTGGCAGCCCCTCATCTGGGCCGTTTTGGGGATCGATTCGGCTCGCAGAAGGTGCTGCTCGGCTGTCTGGTGCTTGCGGGCATCCTGTTCATCCCGCAGGGGCTGGTCTCCGCGGTGTGGCAGCTGGTCTTGCTCCGTTTTCTTTTGGGCTTGTCGCTGGGGGGATTGCTGCCCTCGGTAAACGCGCTGCTGCGGAGAGCCACGCCGCAGCACATGGTCAGCCGGGTCTACGGCTACAACAACAGCTTCGTCAGCATCGGCAGCATGCTGGGGCCGATGATCGGCGGCTTTATGGCCGGGTACCTGAGCATCAACGGCGTCTTCTTCATGACCAGCGCGTTTTTGCTGATCAATGCCGGCTGGGTGTATTTCAGCTATTTTCGGAAAAAAGAAGTCTTGCAGGAGGGCAGCTGATCCGGCAAGCGTGCTTGTACATAGCATCGTCCGGGAAAACAAACAGGCTTCGCCGCGAACTGGGCCGGAGAAGCCTGTTTGTTTGGATTTCCTACTTCTGATCAAAATAGCGGAGAATCGCCATCAGGTCCAGCTCGCCCAAGCCGTTCTCCAGTGCGGCGCGATAGCTGGCTGCGGCGGATTCCGCCAGCGGCGTGGAGACGCCTGCCTCCCGGGCGAGGCGCAGATCCTTGGCCATATGCTTCAGGGCAAAGGCAGCCGGGTAGTCATCCACCAAAATGGAGGCAGCCTTGCCCCGAATCAGCGGCGTGCCAACCGCACTCTCAGAGATAATCGTCAGCATCTGCTCGGGAGGGATGCCCATCCCACGTGCGAACAGCAGCGTTTCGGCTACACCCTGGACCGTAATTGCGAGCAGCAGATTGATGGCCAGCTTGGCGGAGGTTCCGGCACCGTTTTCACCGAGATGCAGCGCAATTTTGCCCAGCTTGTCCAAGAGCGGCTTGGCCTGCTCAAAGTCTTCGGCCGCCCCGCCGACCATAATCACCAGTTGTCCGGCTTTAGCCGGCCCGACGCTGCCGGAGACAGGCGCATCGAGAAAACGGAGACCGGCTTCGCGGGACTTTTCCGCGAGGTAGCGGGAGGTCTCCGGGGAGACAGTGCTCATATCCACGGCCAGCTTGCCGCGGACAGCCGCCGTGAGCAATCCTCTCGGGCCCGTGTAGATGGCTTTGACCGCCTCATCATCGCTTACCATCGTAAAGATCACGTCGCTTTCGGCGACCAGATCGTCCATGCTCTCCGCAAAAGAAGCCCCCAGGCGAAGCAGCGGCTCCGCTTTTTCCGGCGTGCGGTTCCATACCCGCACGTCATACCCGGCAGCGAGCAGATTGCTTGCCATCGGGATGCCCATGTTTCCAAGTCCGATCCATCCGATTTTCACTGTGATTCCCCCTTCTGGGTAGGTGTTTTGCTGGTGTGGCTGTCGTTTTGACGCCGTACCAGTTGTTTGAGCAGCGTGTGTTTTTCCGTTGTCATGTGCAGTAGGTCGTCAAAGGCGCGAGGGAGCGTCCTTCCCAGTACACTTAGCCCTTCCTGCGTAATTCCGCCTTTGGTCGCGACGCGCTCGATCAACTGGTCGAATCCCAGCCCCTGTCGCTCCAATAGCAGTGAGGTGCCGATCATGGTCTCTACCAACATTCGCCGGGCACTGTCCAACTCCAGCTCTGGCGTATGACGTACGGCAGCTTGGGCAAACTCCTCCAGGATACCCGCAATCAATCCTGGGGCACTGCTGGTCAAGATGGTCGCTGTTTCGATGGCCGCTTCCGTGATCTCCTCCACAGTCCCGAGAGCTTCCAGCAATTGCAGCAGCGCAGCTCGTTCTGAGGGAGTCACCTTTGCGTTGTTCATGTAAAGAGAGACGCCGCGATTCTCCTCCGAGGTGACGGTCGGGATCACTTTGCTGACCGGTCCGCTATGTACGCTCTCCAGGTCGGCCAGGCTTACCCCGGCAGCAACAGAAACAAGATGGAGGTGAGGCGGGAGAGATAGCTCACGCAGCAGAGGGAGCATATCCAACGGCTTGGTGCAGAGAAAGAGTATATCCGCTTTTTGACAAACGGTCTGGGCACACTCCGCCACCTGAAAAGGATACAGCTGCCGGAGCGCTGTCGCCTTTTCTGCGGTGCGGTTGTATACGATGAGGTCCCGCGGGGAGATCATGCCGCTTTTGCACAGCCCTTTGACCAACATTTGCCCCATGTTTCCCAGTCCGATAATTCCGATATTCATAGTAGAGATACCCTCCTCTCTTTTCACTATAACAAAAGAGATGGAAAAAGGTACAGCCCCCGAAAGGGCGTGTACCTTCGTGCGATGGAGAGGCGGCAAATGGCGATCGGTCAATTTTGAATAGATATGGTTTTCCCAGTCGTCGCATCGATCAAGGAGCGCTCCTGACTTCCGTTCAGCTCTGAGGTGTACATCAAGACAGGGGCATTCGAACCTGAGCCGCTGCCTCTTTCCACGAGATAGGCAAGCTGATAGGAATGGCGCTTCAGGTACTCAGCTGCGGCTGCCTCGGGTGATACCACCTGTTTTTTACTCGGCAGGTTGGTTGCGGAGAGCGCCTTTGCCGGAACATGGAATTTTTGGAAACCGAGAAATGCGCCCGTGGAAGAATCGATATTTATGCGATAGGCGATGTCCTGATCCGGCGACAGGACCACCGGAATGCCCTCATGGCTGGCCATGAAAAAGAACGAGTACATCCCTTCATTTCCTGAATGACTGAAGTGGGCGATCTGTACTTCTCGTACAAATGGGTCTGCATACTGTTGCAAATAGCGGATCGCTTCCGCAGCAGCCTTCTGCTCCGGAAGATTTCCTCTGATTGATGGGGGGCCTTTCAGGATTTCCACCAGTTCGCCTGTGGTCGGCTCCACTAACACACTTACGGATTCATCATGTGCCCATACATACCGAATGTAGGACTTGGTGTCTCCTCGTTTTTCCTTCTTCTCTTTTAGGTCCTCACTTGAAATCTGGAGGTGAAAGGCTTGATTTAAAAGGATAGCCGCCTCTTTTTTGGAGGGGACGGCAACCATTTGTTCTGCCGCTCTCACCGGAATCGGTGTGACTCCCTGACTGCTGTCGCGATCGTAATTGGAGGTGTACCTGATTTTCCCTGAGTCGGCGTAAAAGCTGACGCTTCCGGAAAATCTCACCGCTGGCGTATATTCGAGAATGGGTCCCGTTTGAGCAACCTCGCCGGTAAAGGGGTTTCTCACCACGATATTTTCAACATAACGCAGCCGCATATGGGATGAGATGGACTTTTTTAATGCTTCCACCGATATCGCGTCGGCAGGGTCTGCGGCTTTTGCCAGATCGACCTCCATATCTCGACCGGATGTTGAATAACCGATCACTTTGCCAGTTGAATCAACCTGGATGGAGATTTGGCTGCCCAAGAGTGGAATGCCGTTGATGAAGCGTTGGAAGACCACGGCATGAGAATTCGAGATGATTTTGTACGAGCGGCTGTCCGCACCCAGCATCCCATAGAGAAATGAAGTGGCTTTCGTTTTTGCCAGAGTGGTGGAGGGGTCCATGGGACTGAGCTGGGGAGCCCGCTGGTGGAACTGATACCAGAGCAATTCTCCCGTTTGGGGATGTATGCTGATATGGGCTTGCTGATCTTCAGCCTTATACAAGCGAAGGTCGTAGACAGTATCCAAGCTCTCACTCTGAACGGTCAAGCCTTTGAGTTCAGGCACTTCACGATACAGCTTCGCCAAGGTATGATGGGCCAAATCCCCTATGTCGCGTGTAGTCATCCGCACAACTTCGGGAAAAGGGATGTGTTCATCCTCACTTCCATGAACGATCAAAAAGAAGGGAATCAGCAGGCTGAGGCAGACAAAGGCGCTTTTCGCCATCCAGAGCAGGCCCGTTTGCCGCTTTCGCCGGTAGGGCAGGGAGTTCTCATGCTTGCGTAATGCCTCCCTTATGTTTTGTTGGGCTTGTTGCCCCAGTCGGTAGCGGGGGGCTTGCTTTAACAGGTTCATGAGCTCATCGTCATTTGACAGAGGACGCAAGGATATCCCCTCCTTTCTCCGGTTGCGTCATCAATTTGCGCAACTCTTTTAATCCTCGATGCAAAGTAACATGGACCTTCGATTCGCTCCAATCGAGGATCTCCGCCGTCTCCGCAACGGAGAACCCTTGAATCCCGCGCAACAGGATGACTTCCCGATGGGTTTGTTTGAGCTGGCGAATCGCTCCGTACAAGAAGTGAAACTCTTCGTTACGCTCCGCAATCTCATCCGGCCCCTTTTCTTCGCTGCGAAAAAAAGGAAGGAAGGATGACAATACGGATCTTCTCCATTTCTCCTTCCTGACATGATCAATAGCCAAATTTCTGGCGATGGAGAACAGCCAGGTTTTGCGTGCAGCTCTCCCCCGAAACTGATGCTTGTTGAGCATGGCTTTCATAAATACTTCTTGTACGAGATCCTCTACATCGTGATGTCCGGTAAAATAGACCAGGAAGTTATACAGATCGTGACTATACAAGGTAAACCAAGCCTCAACATCGTGTTGAGTCTCCTCCAAAGTGACCCCCTCCTATGTTCGTTATGTATTAGACGAATCACTCCTATTTTCCTTACATGAATATTCCCTAACAAAAAGACAGGGCATCATGCCGCTGAACGGAAACAAAAAAAAGGTACAGTCCCCGGTTGGGAAACTATACCTCGCCTTCCTTTTTGGTGAAAGACTTTTCGTTTATGACGCGCTGCAGATTAGTCGTCGTTGGAGCTGTTGAAAATCATGACGTATTTGACCAGCTCCAGCACGGAGATCAGGGCTGCGGCCACATAGGTGAGGGCTGCTGCGCCCAGTACCTTGTTTACGCCGCTCTCTTCGTAATTGCGGATAAAGCCCATTTTTACCATCATCGTTTTGGCCCGGCTGCTGGCGTTGAACTCGACCGGCAGGGTGATGAGCTGGAAAGCGACCGCTGCCGAGAAGAAGATAATGCCCAGGAGCAGCAAGTTGGTCATCTGGAAGAAGAAACCGCCCAACAAGAGCAGAGGCGCTACACCGGATGTCAGGTTGACGATCGGGAAAATGCGGTGGCGCGCAACCAGCATCGGATAGGATACCTTGTGCTGCACGGCGTGGCCCACTTCGTGGCACGCGACAGAGATAGCTGCAATCGAATTGCCCATATATACGGGGTCGGACAGACGAACGACACGGGAAATCGGATCGTAGTGGTCTGTCAGCGTACCCGGGATATGCTCCACCGGAACATTGGTCAAGCCGTTGGCGTCCAGCATGCGGCGGGCGGCTTCGGCACCAGTCATGCCGGATGAAGCGGGAACATCAGCGAAGCGGTTAAACGTGCCCTTGACGCGGAATTGCGCCCAGAGGGACAGGCCAAATGCGATGATGATCAGAAAGTCCATCGGGTGAAAAAACATGAGAAACCACTCCTCATTCTTCTCATTTACAAATAATTAGGAACGAAGCATACAACCTATTCTGCCCTACACCTAAGTCTACGATCAAATGCTGCGGCAGTTTCATTTTTTCTCTGATCTTATTGTACAATCACTGACCAACTTTGACAATATTCATGAATGCTTATATGCGAATATAAAAAAGGCTCTCCGGGTGCGGAGGCCGTTTTGAGAGGGCCTTTTTGAAACGAAAATCGCATGCCCCTCGGAGCGGGCACATGCGATAAGCATTCTAACGATCGTGATGTTGGGTTTTATGATGCTCCGTTTTGCGCGGATTTTGAAAGCCGACGACCTCCATCATCTTGGAGCTCATCTTGGGATCCATCGTTTTTTCCGGTGCTTGCGGGTAGGTCTTCTCGCCTTTGGACATCGCAATCCCTCCTGCTGTGGTATCCTGTCGCCGTTAGTATGCGCAGGGGAGAGATTCGCCGGACAGGGAATATCTTCCTCTATCCTGCCTACAGCGCCGCAAACGAGCGGTCTACCGCAGCAATCGTATCCTGGATGTCTTTTTCCGTGTGAGCGGTCGTTACGAACCAGGCTTCGTACTTGGACGGAGCCAGGCAGATGCCCTCGTCCAGCATCAGTTGGAAGAAGCGGGCAAAGCGTTCCCCGTTAGCAGCCTGCGCGGTATCGTAATCGTAGACGGGCTGGTCGGTAAAGTAGACGGCAAGTGCCCCTTTGACGCGGTTCACTTGAATGGAGACACCGTGTTTTTCCGCAGACTGTCGGATTCCGGCTTCCAGCATCGCCCCGAGGCGCTCGAACTCCTCGTAGACGCCGGGCTGTTGCAGCACTTCCAGGCAGGCGATGCCCGCGCGGATCGACGCCGGGTTTCCGGCCATGGTGCCGGCCTGGTAGGCGGGACCGAGCGGAGCCACTTGTTCCATGATCTCGCGGCGGCCGCCGTAAGCGCCGATCGGGAGTCCGCCGCCGATGATTTTGCCCAGTGCCGTCAGGTCCGGTTCGACGCCGAGCAGATTTTGCGCCCCGCCGTAGCAGAAACGGAAGGCCGTGATCACTTCGTCATAGACGACCAGCGCCCCGGCTGCATGGGCGATTTCATTCACGCTTTCGAGGAAGCCGGGCTTTGGCTCGACGATGCCGAAGTTGCCGACGATCGGCTCCACCAGAATGCAGGCCGTCTCCGCTCCCCAGACGCGCATCGCTTCGCGGAAGGCCTCGATGTCATTAAAGGGCACGGTGATCACTTCATTGGCGATGCTCTGCGGGATGCCGGCGCTGTCCGGGATGCCCAGCGTAGACGGGCCGGAGCCGGCCGCGACCAGCACCAAGTCGGAGTGGCCGTGATAGCATCCGGCGAATTTGACCACCTTCACCCGGCCTGTGTAGGCGCGGGCGACGCGGATGCAGGTCATGACTGCCTCGGTACCGGAGTTGTTGAAGCGAATCCGCTCCATCGACGGAATCGCCTCGCGAATCATCGTGGCGAACTTGATCTCCCATGGGGTGGGCGTGCCGTACAATGTGCCGTTTGCCGCCGCTTCCGCGATCGCTTTGGTGACATGCGGATGGGCGTGGCCGGTGATGATCGGGCCGTACGCTGCCAGGTAATCAATGTATCGGTTTCCGTCTACATCCCAGAAGTAAGCGCCTTGGGCGCGTTCCATCGTGACGGGGGCGCCGCCGCCTACCGCTTTGAACGAGCGGGAGGGGCTGTTAACTCCCCCGAGAATCACATCCAGGGCCTGTTCGTGCAGACGGGCTGATTGATCACGTTTCATTTCTTTCCCTCTTTCCTCGCAAAAGTCCATCCCCATCTTATCACACTTGGGCTTGGGGCAAGAGCGCGAAAAAGGAAAATGTCCTGCCGTGGATGTCATCTTCACGAAGGATCGCCGCCGGACAACCCCAAACAATTCCCAGCACATTGATTTTTGCAGATTTCTCCCTGCTCATATACACTATCAATGGTGTCTTATTCAAATGTGCACAAAAGGGCGGTTTTTCATGATACGAGTCAACCATTTGCAAAAAGAATTTCGCATTCATCAAGCCCGTGCAGGTTTGAAGGGTGCGATGCGCGATTTGTTCAGCAGGGAGTACAAGACGGTAAAAGCGGTCGATGATCTCTCCTTTTCCGTAGAAGAGGGGGAAATGTTCGCGCTGATCGGCGAAAACGGAGCGGGCAAGTCGACCACGATCAAGATGCTGACGGGCATTCTCAACCCGAGCGGCGGCGAAATCGTGATCAACGGCCTCGTCCCGCAGAAGCAGCGGGAGGAGTACGTCCGCTCCATCGGCGTGGTGTTCGGACAGCGCTCCCAGCTCTGGTGGGACCTGTCGCCGCTGGAGTCATTCCGGCTGCTCAAGAGCGTCTACAAGGTAGACGAGGCCGAAGGGCAGCGCTGGCTGGACCGGCTGATCGAAGAGCTGGACATCGCCTCTTTTGTCAGCCAGCCCGTGCGCAAGCTGAGCCTCGGACAGCGGATGCGCTGCGAGGTGGCGGCCGCTCTGATTCACAAGCCGCGTCTCTTGTTTCTCGATGAGCCGACGGTTGGCCTGGATGTATTGGTAAAACAGAAGATTCGCGAGTTTTTGCGGAATCTGAATGATACCGAGCATATGACCATTCTGCTAACCACCCACGACGTCAGCGATATCGAAGCCCTCTGCAAACGGGTGCTGGTAATGGACAAAGGCAAGCTGATCTTCGACGGCCTGCTCAGCGACCTGAAGGAAAAATGGGGGAGCGGGACAGAGGTGGCTTTTCAGTTTAAAAAACGAACGACCCAGGACCAGCTTCGGGCAGCCCTCGGGGAACTGCCCTGCGAGATCCTGCAGGATAATGACTTTGCCCTGCGCGTCAGGGTGACCCGCAGCCAGGAGATGCTGCCGTATGTCCTGTCGACCGTCATGTCATCGTTTGAGGTGAGCGATGTGAAGATTCTGGAGGCCAGCACCGAGGATATCGTGCGGAATATCTACTCCACCGACAGCGAGGTAGCCAGCCATGGGTAAGCTGTACCTGGAGCTCATCCGCATCCGTTTTCTCACCATGCTGGCGTACCGGGTCAATTACTACAGCGGGATTATCATTTACGCGATCAACATCGGCGCCTACTACTTCCTCTGGGGCGCGATCTACGGGGGACAGCAGCAGCTCGGCGGACTTTCCGTGGAGCAGATGACGGCGTACGTCGCCGTCGCGTGGATGTCCCGGGCGTTTTATTTCAATAACATCGACATGGAGATGGCGCAGGAGGTGCGGGAGGGGAAAGTGGCGATCGAGATGATCCGCCCCTACAATTACCTCTCCGTCAAAACGGCGCAGGCTTTTGGCGAGGGGATCTTCCGCATGATCTTCTTCGCGCTGCCAGGCATTTTCCTGATCAGCCTGCTGATTCCGTTTCAATTTCCGGGGACGCCTGCAGCCTGGGGGATGTATCTGATCAGTCTGATGTTTGCCTTTGTCATCAATACGCAGATCAATTTGCTCACCGGCCTGTTTACCTTTTTCCTCTTCCGCAATGACGGCATGATGCGCGCCAAGCGGGTGATCGTGGATCTCTTGTCCGGACTGGTGCTGCCGATCAGCTTTTTCCCCGGGTGGGCGCAGACGGCGATGGGCTATCTGCCTTTTCAGGCGATCAACTACTACCCCAGCGTCATATTTACCGGGGCGATCCCGCCTGAGCGGGCCTGGCAGATGATCGGCCTGCAAGCGGTTTGGGTCGCGGTCATTCTGGTGCCGATCCTGGTCTTGTGGCGCAAAGCCCAGCAAAAGCTGGTCGTGCAGGGAGGGTAGAGAGATGCGCGAGTGGAAACATATCCTCGGCATTTTTGCCGATTATCTGGGACAGTATTTCAAAACGAGGCTGGCGTACCGGGCCGATTTCCTCGGCGAACTGGCCTCCAACCTGATCTATGAGCTGATCAATCTGGTGTTTATCGTGGTCGTCTTCCAGCATGTGCCGCTCCTCAATGACTGGTCGCGGGACGAGATTATCTTCATCTACGGATTTTTCCTCATTCCGTACGCGCTCTTTTCGATGTTTTTCGGGTTCTGGGACTTCAACGAGCGCTACATCATCCGCGGGGAGATGGACCGCGTCCTGACCCGGCCGCTCAACAATTTGGCCCAGGTCTGTCTGGAGTCCATCGCCCCCGACCGCATCTTCGGCGTGGTGACCGGGCTGATCATCATGGGCTATGCGGCTATTCGGCTGGAGCTGTCCTTCACCTGGTACGACCCGATCATCTTCCTGGTGCTGGTCGCAAGCGGGGTGCTGATCTACGGCGGCGTCTACACGGCGATCGCGGCGGTCAGCTTTTTCTCCGACTCCCGCACAGGGATCTCGCCGATGATCTGGAATATTCAACAGTACGGCCGCTATCCGGTGGACGTCTACAACAAAGTGATTCGCATCGTATTGACCTATATCTTGCCGTTTGCTTTCGTCGGGGTGTATCCGGCGGCCTACTTCCTTCGCAAGGAAGCCTGGTATGTCTACGCCGCCTTTACGCCCATTGTCGGAATCGTCTTTTTCGCCATTGGGATTTTCGTGTGGAATTGGGGCGTTCGCAAATACAGCGGTGCGGGGTCTTGATCGATCGGATGATGGCCCCTTGACCGCCGGCGGTTGGGGGGCTTTCTCGTGTTTTTTGCCTGGTACTACGAAAAAGTTATCGCTGTTTTCCTGGAGCTGTTGCCCTTGTTCATCATCCTTTCTCCGTACCTGCTTACGGAGGTGTGGACCCGCCTGTCCAGGCGAGGGCATGTCTGACGGGAGGGTACGCATGGAGTGCAATTGGCAAACTTCCCTCATTGTCAAATCCGGGAAAGCCACTTATAATACGTGTGTATAAAAAATAAATACATTCCTTCGGGGCAGGGTGAAATTCCCGACCGGCGGTGATCGCCGTGCGATTGGCACAGCGTAAGCCCGCGAGCCTCCCGGATGCGAGATGTCATCTTGGAGTGCAGGATCTGGTGCAAGTCCAGAGCCGACAGTACAGTCTGGATGGGAGAAGGATGACGACAGTACGTGTATGCAGCGTGCTTGTTTGCTTGTGCGCGGGTCGCGAGATTCAGGGGTTTTTGGCGTTTGCCGGTACCCTCTGGTTTCTTGTACCCGAATGTGCAGGTTTCTTTCGTTGTCTTTGCCTAGCGGTCTACGCCCTGAGGAGATTTATCCTCAGGGCTTTTCTGCTTTCAGAATGGTTGGAATCGCCGAAAAGGAAAGCAGGAAGGATCGAAAAGGCGAGGGCTTGCGATGGCCAATAGGAAAGCCGACGTTTTATTCGGCTGGACATCGCCAGGCTCAGACGAGAAAGAGCACAGGCGCGAGGCATGGAGACGCGTGTGCTGTTGCCATTCCTCAAAGAAGGAAGAACCACATGAGGAGATGGTTGCAGATGAGAGAAACAGCGATTCCAAGATCGCAAGCGACGCAGCGGCTGGTGACGATTCCCATGCTGGCGGCGGTCGCATTCGTGCTGCAGTACCTGGAATTTCAGGTGCCGCTGATGCCGACGTTTTTGAAGCTTGATTTTAGTACGTTGCCGGGTTTGATCGGGGCCTTGATGTACGGACCGATGGCCGGCGTGATCGTGGAAGTGCTGAAAAACGCTCTCCACATGTTGTTTAAAAACACAGACGGCCTATTGATCGGGGAGCTGGCCAATGTCGTGGCCGGCGCCAGCTTTATCGTCGCGGCGGTCTCCCTTCAGCGCTTGGGACAGGGGAAAAAGAATTTCCTCGCCGGCCTCGCTCTGGGCACGCTGCTGATGACAGCGGTCATGGCTGTTGCCAATGCCTATCTGCTGCTGCCCGCTTACGCCGCGCTCTACCAGGTATCGCTGGAGCAGCTGGTGGCTCAGTTCCAGGCGGAGAGTGTCTGGTCTTTGGTCTTGTACGGCATCGTGCCGTTTAATCTGATAAAAGGCGTGCTCCTGTCGCTGGTGGCCTATCCGCTGTACGCCAAGCTGGCTCCGCGGCTGCGCATCCGTTCGGGAAATTGACTTTCGAATATCCTTTTGCTACCATAAGGCTAGAAATTTTGGCTGCGTCTCCCCTATTGGCGAGCGCGCCTGACCATTGATTAAAATCAAAAGCAATGAACGGAATCGCAGGTCCGATCGTGCTGCAGAGAGTCGACCCTTTGGCTGCAAGGTCGATGCACTGATGGCATCTGCTCCCCATCCGGAAGCTGCTGGCGAAGAGCCATGCCGGTGTGCCCGCCGTTAACGGGTCATGAGCGGATCGCGATGTGCATGCATGCACGAGCGGTCAATCAGGGTGGTACCGCGGGTTTCTCCCCCGTCCCTTTGTGGGATGGGGGATTTTTTCATTTTTTCCAAGGAAAAGACCAAAAGGAGTGAGCCTACATGAAAGAGGAAAAATCATTTGTCAAAGAAATTACCCCGCAGGCGGAAGACTTTTCCCGCTGGTACATCGACACAATCAAAAAGGCGGATCTGATGGATTACACGCCTGTGCGCGGCTGCATTGTGTTCAAGCCGGACGGGTACGAGCTGTGGGAGCGCATCCAGGAGGCGATGGACAAGCGGTTCAAGGAAACCGGGCACCGCAATGCCTATTTCCCGATGCTGATCCCGGAATCGTTTTTTCAAAAGGAAAAGGAGCACGTCGAAGGCTTCAATCCGGAGCTGCCGTGGGTGACGGAGGCGGCTGGTGAAAAGCTGGAGGAGCGGCTTGCCCTGCGTCCGACCTCGGAGACGATGATCGGCCATATGTACAGCCAGTGGATCCAGAGCTATCGCGATCTGCCGGTGCTGATCAACCAGTGGGCCAACGTCTTCCGCTGGGAAAAGCGGACGATGCCGTTTCTCCGGACCTCCGAGTTTTTGTGGCAGGAAGGGCACACCGCCCATGCGACGGAGGAGGAGGCCCGCCAGGAGACGATGCAGATGCTGGATGTGTACAGCGAGGTCGTCGAAGGGCTGCTCGCCATTCCCGTCTGGAAGGGACAGAAGACGCCGAGCGAGCGTTTCGCCGGAGCGGTCGATACCTACTCCATCGAAGCGATGATGAAAGACGGCAAAGCCGTGCAGGCAGGCACCTCCCACTACCTCGGGGAAAATTTCGCGAGAGGCTTCGAGATCAAGTACCTGGACCGCGACAACCAATTCAAATACGTACATACCACCTCCTGGGGCACTTCCACCCGCCTGATCGGTGCGATGATCATGGTGCACGGCGATGACCGGGGACTGGCGCTGCCGCCGCGGATCGCACCGACACAGGTCGTGATGATACCGGTCGGCCCGCTCAAGCTCCGGGAAAAGGTGATGGAGGCATTCGATCCGCTCTTTGACCAGCTGAAAGCGGCGGGTGTCCGGGTGCGGGCGGATCTGCGCGAAGAGACCCCCGGCTGGAAGTTTAACGAATGGGAGATGCGCGGCGTCCCGATCCGCCTGGAGATCGGCCCGCGCGATGTCGAAAACGGCCAGGTGATTCTGGCCCGCAGGGATACAGGAGAGAAGATCACCGTCGCCCTTGCGGATGCCGTATCCGCTGTGGGCAAGCTGCTGGAGGAGATTCAGCAGAATATGTACCAGCGCGCCGTCGAGTTCCGGGAGGCCCACTCTCACTACGACATCGACAGCCTGGAGGCTTTGAAGCAGCATACAGAGGAAGCGGAAAAGGAAAACCGTGTCGCCGGGTGGGTGCTCGCCGGCTGGTGCGGCGATGACGGGTGCGAGGCAAAGGTAAAGGAAGAGACCAAGTTCACCTCCCGCAACATTCCATTCCATCCGCCTGTGCAAAAAGAAAGCTGCATCTGCTGTGGCCAGAAGGCAGCGCATACGGTCTGGTTCGGCCGTGCCTATTGATCGACGATCGGCGGGCTGCTCGCCAACGCGCGGGTAGGCCCCGCCCAAGCCGGTCATTGGCTGCGAAGGGCTGGCAAACAGAAAAAAGCCATGTCGAGAGCAGAGGTCTGCAATCGGGATGGCTTTTTCGCGCGGGTCACTTACTCATTTCCGAAGAGGAGCTCTTTCATGCCTCGTTGTCTTCAAAATCCTCGTCAGCGCTGTCGCCTGTTGGTTCGGGGGGCGTCAGCGGGAACAAGACATCAAAGAACTTAAACTTCCGGCGGTCTCCTTCGTTTTTGTGCCCTTTGTACTTTTTCAGAAGTTTGCTAATTTCCTCGACAAACTCGTTTCTTTCATCCTGGTTTAAATAAAATTCAGTCAAATTGTAAGCGAATGTATCCTTGTACTCCTTGCGTACATCGACATCACTGGCTACAAAGCGATTGAGGGTTCGCACCAGGTCTTTTTCCGTCGTGCGAAAAGGGGTGAACATGATATCGCTCAATTGCTGCGCATTTTCTTCGATCATGAGGCGCAGTTTGACCTGAATCACTTTAGCCACAGGCTCGTAGTATTTTTCTACGATCGAGCCCTTTACTCGTGTGTCTACCTGCTGCAGCAAACCGACGCGCACGAGTTCTTTCACATGATAGTGAAGACGGGCGGCGTTTTCTCCCAGTTCGGTTGCAATTTGCTTAGCTGTTCGAGGCTCCAAGTCCTCAAACAATTGCAAAATTTTCACACGTTCAGGTATAGCAAGTGATTTAAGGGCTTCTGGGTCGGTTACATCAAAAAATTCTTTCATCGCCATTCTTCACCATCCAGCTGACTTTCGCAAATTTTATTTTTCTTTATGAACACTATCCCTTAATTCTAGCGTTTTCTTGTCCGAAGCGCAATGCCGGATGAAGATGAAGACAATGTCAGCATGTGGTAAACTTAAAACCAAAGAGGCGCAAGCCATCTTGAAAGGAAGGGATTGGAATGGTCGCAGTAGGACAAGCGGCGCCGGATTTTACGCTGCAGGCGAGCAATCAGCAGGAGATATCGCTCCGGGATTATCGCGGCAAATCTGTTGTGCTTTATTTTTATCCAAAAGATATGACACCGGGATGCACGACGGAAGCGTGCGATTTTCGCGATTTCCACCCCGATTTTGCCAAGCTGGATACGGTTGTGCTGGGGATCAGTCCGGACGATGTGAAATCACATGACAAATTTACGGCAAAGCATGAGCTGCCTTTTCCGCTGCTTGCGGACACCGATCACAAGGTGGCGGAAGCCTACGGCGTCTGGGTGCTGAAAAAGATGTACGGACGGGAGTACATGGGGATTGAGCGAACCACATTCGTCATTGATCCGGAGGGAAAGATCGCCAAAGTGTGGCCCAAGGTGAAGGTAAAAGGGCATGTGCAGGAGGTTCTCGCCTTCATCCGCGAAGAGCTGAAGCCCTAAGCGGAGCGGGAAGAGAATCAATCTGAAGATCGGGAGTGTCGAATCATGAGTCTGTCAACCGCATATATGGTAGAAACCTTTTGTCAACTGGCGAACACGCCAAGCCCTACCGGCAATACATACAAAGTCATGAACTGGATTCAGCAAGAGCTGGAGCGGCTGGGGGTTCCCCATGTCGTGACCCATAAAGGGGCCGTGCTGGCTACCGTGCCGGGGACCGACGACCAAAAGCACCGCCTGCTGACCGCCCATGTGGATACGCTGGGAGCGATGGTGAAGGAGATCAAGGGCAACGGCCGGCTGAAGCTGACCCTGATCGGCGGCTTTACCTTCAATGCCATCGAAGGGGAGCACTGCACGATCGAAACAGACAGCGGCCGCCTGTACACGGGCACGATCCTGTCTACCAAAGCATCGGTTCACGTCTACCGGGAATCGGGGAAAATGGAGCGAAGCGAGAGCAACATGGAGGTCCGCCTCGACGAGAAGGTGAAGACCAAGGAAGACGTGCTCGCTCTTGGGATTCGCGTCGGCGATTTTGTCTCGTTTGACCCCCGCGTCACCGTCACCGAGTCCGGCTTTATCAAATCCCGGCACATCGATGACAAGGCGAGTGTCGCCGTCTTGCTCGGGGTGCTGAAGCACATTCGGGAAACCGGGCTGACGCTTCCTTACACCACTCATTTTCTGATCAGCAACAATGAAGAAATCGGCTACGGCGGCAACTCCAATATCCCGGAGCGGGTAGTCGAGTATCTGGCCGTCGATATGGGAGCGATCGGGGACGGACAGACGACCGATGAGTTCTGCGTGTCGATCTGCGCCAAAGATTCTTCCGGTCCGTACCACTATGGACTGCGCAAGCATTTGGTGCAGCTGGCGGAAGAGCAGGGACTTCACTATCAGGTGGATATTTACCCCTACTACGGCTCCGATGCCAGCGCGGCGCTCAAGTCCGGCCATGACATCGTGCATGGCTTGATCGGGCCGGGCGTAGATGCCTCCCACTCTCATGAGAGAACCCACACGGAAGCGCTGGAGAATACGGGCAAGCTGGTGCTGGCTTACCTCCAGTCGGAAGTCATGCAAGCATAGGAGAGATAGAGAATGGGCGATATGTACCGCTGGGCGGATTACTACGATTTGACACAACGCGGGGTGGCGGGAGACGTCGAATTTTACCTCGACATGGCGCGCCAGGCGGACGGCGAGGTGCTGGATTTGGCATGCGGCACAGGGCGCATCAGCATTCCGATGGCGCAAGCGGGCCTGTCCGTGACCGGTCTCGATTTATCGGCCGAGATGCTGAAGCGGGCGCAGGAAAAAGCCGAGCAGCAGGGAGTGAGCGACCGGCTGAAACTGGTGCAGGGAGACATGCGCTCGTTTGATTTGCAAAAAAGTTTCTCCCTGATCATGATCCCGTTTCGCTCTTTTCTCCATCTCCTGCATATACAGGAACAGATGAAGGCGCTCAGTTGCATCCGCAAGCATCTGGCTCCGGGAGGAAAGCTGGCATTTAATGTATTTGTTCCAAAAATTAGCCATTTGTATGAGGAAAGCGAGAGAATGTCGCTGCGCAGCACCTATCGCCTGGAGACGGGAGAAGAGGTGGCCATGTGGGATTACACACGCTACGACCATTTTCAGCAGCTGTCGGAAGTGACGCGCACCTACGAGCGGATCTCTCCGGAAGGGGTCGTCTTGGAGAAGGTGGTGGGACGATTCACCCTCCGTTACATTTTTCCGGCGGAGCTGCATCATCTGCTCCGACTGAACGGTTTTAAGGTGACGCAGCGCTACGGTTCATTCGCCAAAGCGCCGTTCGACGCTTCCAGCAGCGAATTGATTATTGTGGCTGAACTTATTTAGACAGTGGAGAAAAATCCTGCTGTCGATTTCCGGGGAAATAACAAGAATGGGGGTTCGGGCATGAAAATTTACACCAAGTCAGGCGACAAAGGGGAGACCTCGCTGGTATTCGGCGTACGTGTGCCGAAATTTGCTGATCGTGTCGAGGCGTACGGAACCTGCGATGAAGCCAATTCCAGCATCGGCTTGGCCTTGTCTTTGCTGCCGGAAGGGGAGGAGTGGAAGGAGCTGCGCCAGGTCTTTCACATCATCCAGACCAAGCTGTTCCACATCGGAGCGGAGCTGGCTACGCCTGCGGGCAAACAGGTGGGCTGGCCGATTCAGGAGGAGGACGTCCTCTTCCTGGAGGCGGAGATCGACAAGCTGGACGCGACGCTGCCCCCGCTGGCCAACTTCATTCTGCCGGGAGGACATCCGGCAGCCGCTGCGTTTCATATCGCCCGCACCGTCGTCCGCAGAGCGGAGCGCAAGGCCGTCATGGTGGCGCAGCAGGAGGAAGTGAACGGTGCCGTGGTCAAGTACCTCAATCGATTATCCGACTATCTGTTTGTCGTGGCGAGGCATGTGAACCGCACGACGGGTCATGTGGACCAGAATTTGCACGAGTAGGATACAGATCGGGGTGCCCGGTCGCTCGTCAGCAGGTGGCAGGTTGTTCCGGGTGGAGCAGCTTGCCACCGCTTTTCCCGCCTCTATATCTATGAACCGTCGGACAAGGAGGCGCTGCTGGAGACGTTGAGGGAAAAAGGATACCGCCTGGAGTCGCTGCCGTTTCCAGTGCAGCTGTGGTCGGGCAGACGGGCTGTCGGTACACCAGCGGACGGAATCGAGATCGAAGCGGTGACTGAGGCGAACTTTGAGGAGTGCATGCAGGTCGAATCGATTGCCGAGTTCGGCGGCCGGGAGATCCGGGAAAAGGCTTTCGCCATGGAGTTCGCCCATCCTGATTTTGTTCACTACCTCTTGCGCGTGAAGGGAGAGCCTGCGTCTTCCTTGTGCCTCTTTCGGGCGGGGCAATATGTGCGCGTGGAAAATGTGGCGACTCTCCCTGCCTATCGTGGTCAGGGGCTGATCGGACACTTGCTCCATCACGTGCAGCAGGAATTTGTCCGCATGGGAGGCGAGCAGCTCTGGGTCTGTCCCATCAATGACAGAGTGGAGCGTGTCTACAGCAGTTACGGGTTCGAGACGGTAGGCCAGCTGCCGTTTGTCCATGCCTTTTTGGGCGGAGCGGGCGTGCTGGAGCTTCGCGCTTAGCGGAGGTAGGCCCGTATCCCTTCGTCAAATGGAATTTTTTTACTCCCAAATGTCTGGTACAGCGTCTCCGTATCGCTGCAAGCATTGCCCTCCAGCAGCATGATTAGTTGGGTCCGGGTAATGGGAAAGAAGGCGAATCCCTCCATGGCATGGATGACCGGCCGCATCAAACCGAGCGGGATATGGGCTTTCCGCACTTTTCTTTTGCCCAGCGCTTCCCCGATCGCGTCCAGAATGCCGCCGTAGCTGATCGGCTCCGGTCCTCCCGTCTCAAAAATGTTCCCGACAGCGGCGTCCAGCGTCAGGGCTTTTACAAATACGTCCGCGACGGTATCTCTGGCGACCGGCTGCAGGAGGTACGAGCCGTCTCCAATCACCGGCGTGATCGGCATGCGGACCAGATCCGCCAGCATATTCACGAATTCATCGCCCGGACCGAAGATCACAGAGGGACGGAAGATGACAGCGGGAATGCCGCACTGCCGGACGAGCTGCTCCGCCTCGTACTTGCTCTGGTGATACGCGCTCGTGGCGTTTTGCCGTGCGCCGAGAGCGCTCATATGGACAAAGCGCCCCACCCCCCGGGATTTGGCTGCTTCGAGGACATGTTTCGTCCCTTCTACATGAATGCGGGGAAAGGTGATCCCTTTCTTCTTCTGTTCGCGAATGATCCCCACCAGATGAATGACCGCTTCGCAGCCTTCCATCGCCTGGTAGAGCGAATCCGGATCAAAGAGATCGCCTGTAGCCGCCTCGATGCGGGATGCTGCGCCATGCTGACGGCGCCATTTCTCCTCCGAGCCGGGTCGAACCAGACAGACGGCTTCATGGCCTTCGGCGACGAGCCTCTCCAGGATGCCTTTGCCGACAAATCCGGTGGCTCCCGTCAGGAATACTCTCATCATTATCCCTCCTGGTACCTGCTTCCATTTTGATTGTACATCAGTTCGCTTGGCACGCTCCATTTTCCTGCGGATTTTCCCCGTGGATTGACGAGGAGCGTATAATGAAAGAAAGGAGAGGAGGACAAAGGAATGGCACAGCGTAAAATCCCTGTCGATGAAATATTGGACATCTTGCAGCAGACCTACCCGGATGCGCATTGTGAGCTGAACTACCGGTCGCCTTTTGAATTGTTGATCGCCACGATCTTGTCAGCCCAATGTACGGACAAGCGCGTCAACGAGATTACCGCCCCGCTGTTTGAGCGCCACAATAAACCGGAAGATTACCTCCACCTGTCGCAAGAAGAGATGGAGGAGCATATAAAAGGGCTGGGTTTGTATAAGAATAAAAGCAAGAACATCCTGGAGACCTGCCGCATCCTGTACGAAAAGTACAACGGCGAGGTGCCGCAGACCCATGCCGAACTGGAGGCGCTTCCCGGTGTCGGGCGCAAGACGGCCAACGTCGTCTTGTCCAATGCTTTCGGCGTGCCGGCCATCGCGGTCGATACCCATGTGTTTCGCGTCGCCAACCGTCTGGGATTGGCCAAAAGCGACAATGTGGACGAGGTAGAGCGGCAACTGATGAAGCGCATCCCTAAGGAAAAATGGACGGATGCCCATCATTGGCTGATCTGGCACGGACGGCGTCTCTGCTCGGCCCGCTCGCCGCAGTGCGGAGCCTGTCCGCTTCAAGACTTGTGCCGCTATGCGCAGGCCGAAGCGAAAAAGGCAGCCCGCCAGAAGCCAGCGGAGAAAAAGGGAAAAGCAGCGTCAGCCGGGAAGTCCGGCAAGGCAGGAAAGGGCGAGAAAGCAGCTGCCAAGGAACCAGCGGCCAAGGCACCAGCGGCCAAGGCATCCGCTGCAAAGGCATGATCCAGCAGCGCTGATTGCGAACAACGAAAATAACGGCATCGCATAGAGCATCCCGTACTGTACGGCAAAGCTCGCCGGCCGATGTCCGTCCTGTGTCAGGCGGCTTGGCTCCCCTTTCTTCAGGGATAAAAGGAAAGATGTCAACTTTTTCCGTTGAATGCATATTGACAGCTCTCCCAGATTAGACGTACACTTTATTTAAAGTAATTCTAATCAAAGGGACAGGAACATTTTTGTGCATGATATCGTGCAAAAGACTGTGAGGTGCAGCACTATGTCACAGCGTGTGGAAAAAGCTGTAGAAATCCTGAAAAATACCGGAGTACGGATGACACCTCAGCGCCATGCCATTTTATCCTATCTGTTAGAGACCATGAATCATCCGACAGCAGATGAGATATACAAGGCTCTGGAAGGGAAATTCCCCAATATGAGCGTAGCTACGATTTACAATAACCTGCGCGTCTTTAAAGATGCGGGGCTGGTGCGCGAGCTTACTTATGGGGACGCTTCCAGCCGATTTGACGCCAACGTGGAGGAAGACCACTATCACGCGATCTGCTCGGAATGCGGCTCGATTCGCGACTTCCATTTTCCGTATCTCCGCGATGCCGAAGCATCGGCCGCCGAAAGCATTGGATTTCGTGTAACCGGACACCGGATGGAGGTATACGGGATATGCGAAGACTGCCAAAAGAAGACGCATTGAGTGGTGAAATCAGCGAAGAACACCTTCTGCTTCAACGGACTGTTTGTTGAAGAGAGGGTGTTTTTTGTTGCGGCAGGTCCTGCAAGAGCCGGCAAAAGATGACGACGGATGTAACCTTTTGCCGCCTGCTGCGTCATTCTTGAAGGAACCTTTCGGCGATTTCCATTTTCTCGAAGGTTGTGAAAAGAGTAGGCGAACGGTACCATCGAAGCCATAGACAACGGCTCATCAGATGGGCATTTTGCCGGGAAAAAGAGGAAGAAGAGAGGGGGAGGCAGATGAGTCTGGAATTGGAATTCGAGAGACGGCCGAGACGCAGAATACGACGAAAGCGCAGGGCTCCGCTCTTTCTCCTGATGCTCACGATTCTGGCGGCTGCGGCCGCGTATGCGTATGTAAAATGGATGCCTTCCTTTGAGCAGGTCATGCCGTACGAGGGCAACAAACAGGCAATTGTCTTCGAAGGCGAGCTTTTTGACCGCTCTTACCAGTTGGAAGGCGAGCAGATTTTGCTTCCCTTCGAATTTATCCAGGAACATCTCGATCCGCATATCCACTGGGAGGAACCGGGCCAGCTGGTGATCATCACGACCAAGGACAAGGTTCTCAGGATGCAGAGCGGCGAGCTGACTGCTTATTTGAATAAAAAGCCGGTCGATTTGCAGGTGCCGGTGACGATTAGGGACGGGGATCGCTACATACCGCTCGCTCCGCTGGAAAAGCTGTATCCCTATGCGTTTACGCGCCACGAGGGAAGCGGTGTGCTGCGCGTCGAGAAAAACGGCTATGAGATTCAGCAGGCGCAGGTGAAGCCGGAGAAAGAGCGGGTGCGTCTGCGACAGGAGGCCACTCACCAGTCCCCGTATCTGCTGGAATTGACGGGCGGCGCTGTCGTCGATGTGATGGGAGAGCGGGAGGACTGGTATCGCGTATTGACCGCTGACGGGGTATCCGGTTATCTGCCCAAAAAGGCCATGGAGCCGGGGGAAGCCCGCCAGGTCGTGCTGGAGATGCCGCCCGCATCGCTGCCAGCCCGCTGGAAGCCGGAAGGGAAAAAGATCAATCTCACCTGGGAACATGTCGTCAAACAAAATCCGAACGTGGCGGAGATCGGCAGCATGCCGGGCGTCAATGTCGTTTCCCCCACCTGGTTTGAACTGACGGACGCCGAGGGGACCCTGTCGAACAAGGCGGATGCGGCGTATGTACAATGGGCGCACAGCCGGGGGTACCAGGTATGGGGGCTTGTGACCAACGGTTTCAACCCGGATTGGACGCGCGCGATTTTGTCCAGCTACGACAAACGGGAGAAAGTCATTTCGCAAATTTTGCACTACGCCTACCTCTATGAGCTGGATGGCATC